>NZ_JANBWE010000005.1 GCF_024259515.1 Salirhabdus salicampi
GCTCATAACCCGAAGGTCGTAGGTTCAAATCCTACCCCCGCAACCAATGGTCCGGTAGTTCAGTTGGTTAGAATGCCTGCCTGTCACGCAGGAGGTCGCGGGTTCGAGTCCCGTCCGGACCGCCATTACATAAACATACGATGAATATGATATAATCAAACCTTAGGAGACTCTCCTAAGGTTTTTTCAATACTCAGGAAATGATTAACGATATTAACCATAATAGGGTGAACAACATGGATGAATTTTCATTTATAAAATCAGTAACTCCATCTACTTATTATCAATCCACACTTCAAAAGGGAATTGGTGATGACGCGGCTGTGTTTCAACCGAATTATGAATCAGTCGTAACGTCTGTTGATACAATGGTTGAGGGTGTACACTTTCGGTTGGATACGATGGAGCCTTATCATATTGGCTATCGTGCTCTTGCAGCTAATATTAGTGATCTTGCCGCTATGGGAAGTAGACCAGCATATTACTTAGTTTCTCTCGTGATTCCGAAAACGTGGACTGAAGAACAACTACATGATTTATACACAGGTATGAATACTTTGGCTAACCGTTATCATATGGACCTAATAGGTGGAGATACTGTGTCAGGAGAACAACTTGTTATTTCTATAACAGTAATGGGTTATGTGCAGAACGGGAAAGAGCGATATCGACATAATGCAAAGGCAGGGGATATCATATTTGTGACAGGCAGCCTAGGTGATTCTGCATTTGGTCTTCATTTACTTATGCATGAAAACAGGAGAGACGAATACTTTATAAATCGTCATCGCCTGCCAACACCTCGTGTAGAATTCTCCCTAAAAATGCTTTCAATTAATCGGCTATGTTTAAATGATGTAAGTGACGGTATTGCTAATGAAGCAAATGAAATAGCAGAGGCATCTAACGTTGATATGCATATTGATTACAACAAATTACCAATAACAGGTGATATAAAGGCACTTCCGAAAAATATGCAGAAAAGGTTCGTACTATCCGGCGGAGAAGACTTCGAGTTAATTGGTACAGTTGCACAAGCTGATTGGCAAGATGTTTTACAGGCAGCAAAGAAGGCAAATATAAATGTAAGTAAAATTGGCTATGTTGAAACGAGGTCAAAAAGAGACCCCGTTGTGTATTTATATGACGCAGATGAACAGTTACAACTACAAAAAACAGGTTATACACATATAAAGAAGTAAAGGTGATATGATGGAAAGCACATGTAGTATGAAAACAAATAATCCGGATGAAACAATTCAGTTTGCACAAAAGCTCGGACGATTGTTAAAAGAAGGCGACGTTATTACATTAGAAGGTAATATTGGGGCAGGAAAAACAACATTTACAAAAGGTTTAGCGAAGGCCTTAAACATAAAGAGAACAGTGAACAGCCCAACCTTCACCATTGTTAAGGAATATGAAGGTTCCCTTCCTTTATATCATATGGATGCGTATCGCCTTGAAGATGGTGTAGAAGACATTGGCTTTGATGAATATTTTCATAGTGATGGGATTACGGTAGTAGAGTGGCCACAAAATGTAAGTGAATTTTTGCCACGTGACTATTTGAAAGTTATGATTGAGTATGATGGGGAAGCGCAAAGAAAGATAACATTAGAACCAGTCGGTAGTCGGTTTCAAACCATTTGCAAGGAGTTAACAAAATGAACATACTAGCAATTGATACATCAAATCAAGTTATGAGTGTCGCAGTTTTACGTGATAATGAAATCATAGCTGAATTTACGACAAATATAAAGAAGAATCATTCCGTTCGACTCATGCCTGCGATACATCGGACAATGGAGGAAGCAAACATAAAACCTAAGGAGTTGGACAAAATTGTTGTTGCCAAAGGTCCTGGGTCTTATACCGGTGTAAGGATCGGCGTTACAACAGCCAAAACAATGGCATGGTCACTACAAATTCCACTTGTAGGCGTATCAAGTTTAGAAGTTGCAGCATATAATGGCTGTTTATATGATGGACTTATTTGTCCTTTCTTTGATGCCCGTAGAGGTTTAGTCTATACAGGCTTATATGAAAGTGACGGACATACATTACAGCTTAAATTAGGAGAACAAAACATATTAATGACAGAATGGCTTGAGAAGTTGAAGCATGAAGAAAGAAAAGTGTTGTTCATAAGTCAACACCTTTCCATTCATAAAGATACGATTTCCTCAATATTAGGTTCGGATTCTGTTTTTCCTTTAGATGTCCAGAATACTCCTAAAGCATCATTACTAGGAATCATAGGGGCAAACCGAGACGGTGAAAATATACATACATTTGCACCAAACTATTTACGGCTACCTGAAGCAGAAGCGAAATGGTTAAAGGATAATGAGGGAAAAGGATGAGCGAAGTGAATATTCGTCATATGAGGTGGGAAGACATTGCTGAGGTGATTGAAATAGAGCGTTTGTCTTTCAGCTCCCCATGGACGAAGCAAGCATTTGAAAAAGAAATTGCCAACAATATGTACGCATCCTACTATGTCATGGAGTTTCGTGGGAAAATTGTTGGGTACTGTGGATTATGGATTGTGATTGATAATGCACAAATAACAAATATTGCGATATTACCTAACTATAGAGGAAAAGGTTTAGGAGAGAAACTCTTTCAGTACGTACTTGTACAGGCTAGAAATCAAGGTGTTGAGCTACTATCTCTTGAAGTAAGGGTATCGAATGTTCGAGCCCAAAAGATGTATCGGAAATTTGGATTACAACCAGCCGGTATACGAAAAAATTATTATCAAGACAATAATGAAGATGCTTTAGTAATGTGGGTGAAATTATGATAAACGATAAAAACCAGTATATATTAGCAATAGAAACAAGTTGTGATGAAACAGCTGTTGCGATTATTAAAAATGGACGGGAAATGGTAACGAATCAAGTAGCTTCCCAAGTAGAAAGCCATAAACGGTTTGGTGGTGTTGTACCTGAAATTGCATCACGCCACCACATTGAACAGATTACAATTACGCTAGAAGAGGCACTAATGGATGCCCAACTATCGATGGATGATATTGATGCTGTTGCTGTAACAGAGGGCCCAGGTCTGGTAGGAGCTTTGCTCATAGGGGTAAATGCGGCAAAGGCAATAGCTTTTGCACATCAAAAGCCTTTGATTGGTATCCATCATATCGCAGGCCATATTTATGCCAATCGTTTGATTGAAGAATTTCAGTTTCCCCTTCTGTCCTTAGTTGTATCAGGTGGACATACAGAACTCATTTTAATGCGAGAGCATGGGAATTTTGAGATTATTGGGGAAACCCGGGATGACGCTGCAGGTGAAGCCTATGATAAAGTTGCGAAAACGTTAGGCTTACCCTACCCGGGAGGGCCTCATATCGATCGTTTAGCCCATGAAGGAGAAGCAAATATTGATTTTCCAAGGGCATGGTTGGAGCCAGATTCTTTTGATTTTAGTTTTAGTGGGTTAAAAACAGCAGTATTAAATACATTACATAATGGCAAACAAAAAGGGATTACTTATGCTCAACAGGATATTGCTGCGAGCTTCCAGGATAGTGTTTTAGATGTACTTGTTTCGAAAACAGTAAAAGCCGCTCGAAAGCATAATGTAAAACAACTTCTAGTTGCTGGTGGTGTTGCGGCAAACAAAGGTTTACGAAACAGATTGCAAAACGAATTTACTAACACAGATGTCCAACTCGTTATTCCGCCATTATCGTTATGTACTGATAACGCAGCAATGATAGGGGCAGCTGCAAGTGTTGCCTTTGAACAAGGACACTATGCAGGATGGGAGCTAAATGCTAATCCATCACTCAGCTTAGAAAAGTATGCTAAGAGATCAAAATAGGGGAAAAACGGCACTGATTACAGTGTCGTTTTTGGTTGAAAGGTAAAAAGATGTTTAACTGCATAATGTTACGGATAATGAGAAGGGATACAGAAAGGTAAAATAGTTATTCACAATATAATCATAAAAATGTGGATAAGATTTTAAATTATTGTCATACCAACTCTAGTACTTGTGCACAAAACCTGTGGATAAGGGATGTTATTCCTGTGGATAATGTGAATAACACTAAAAAAACCCAAAATTATAAGGGTTAATATGTGGATTTCTTTGTGGATAAATATGAAAAAGCCCTCCTATATAGGAGGGCTTTTGATTTATCTTTCTAGATCTTCTATTTGTTCTTGTATTGCACTCCACTGTTCTAAGCTTTTTTCAAGCTTCAAATCTAGCTCATCATTTTCTTTCGCAATTTCACCTAATCGATTAGCGTCACTAGCAATGTCAGGAGAACTCATCTTTTCTCCGTTTGCCTCAATTTGAGCTTCTAACTGTTCAATCTCTTCTTCTAAGGTTTCAATTTTTCTCTTTAACTTCCGCAATTCCCGTTGCTGTTCTTTATTAATTTGATACTGATTTTTTCCATCAGGCTTCTCTTTTTCGTTAGTTGTTCTTTGCTCGGCTTCTATTAATAACTGACGTTCTTTTTCTTCTTGCTTTTTATTAGCATAGTAATCATAATCCCCTAAAAAAGTTTCCGTACCAGTAGGTAACATTTCCACAACAGTCGTAGCTAATCGATTAATAAAGTAACGATCGTGGGATACAAACAGTATTGTCCCTGGAAAGTCAATTAGTGCAGACTCTAATACCTCTTTACTATCAAGGTCCAAATGGTTTGTAGGTTCATCCATGATCAAGAAATTTGCATGTTTCAACATTAATTTCGCAAGAACAACTCTGGCTTTTTCGCCACCACTTAACGTGGATATAGGTTTAAGTACGTCATCACCAGAAAATAAGAAGTTCCCTAAAAGTGTTCGAATTTCTTTCTCAGGTTTATTTGGGTAATCGTCCCAAAGTTCATGTAATACGGTTTTGTTACCCGTTAACTCGGTTTGCTCTTGATCATAGTACCCAATTTGAACATTCGTACCATGCTGAATATGACCACCACTAGGCTTCAACATTCCAACAATAGTCTTAAGAATTGTCGATTTTCCTACACCGTTTGGTCCGATTAGGGCAATACAATCCCCTTTATTAATGTTGAGATCAACGTGTTGAAAAATAGGATGTTCTTCATTTGGATAATGGAAAGATAAATCCCTGACTTTTAATACGTCATTTCCACTTTGTCGTTCAACAGAAAAGGAAAACTTTGCTGATTTATCATCCAGTTTAGGTCTGTCCATAAGCTCCATTTTCTCAAGTTGTTTGCGTCGGCTCTGAGCCCGTTTTGAAGTCGAATCACGTGCAATATTTTTTTGAATAAATTCCTCAAGCTGTTTTACTTCGGCTTGTTGCTTTTCGTACTGTTTTAAATGACGTTCGTATTCTTCAGCCTTCAATGTTAAATAATTACTGTAGTTACCGTAATACTTTTTCGATGTTTGAAACGCGATTTCATAAACAATGTTAACCGTTTTATCAAGAAAATAACGATCGTGGGAGACAATAACAACTGCACCTGGATAATTTTGAATGTATTGTTCGAGCCAATGTAATGTTTCAATATCTAAGTGATTTGTAGGCTCGTCCAAAATTAGAACATCAGGCTTTGATAGGAGTAACTTACCAAGGGCAAGTCGTGTTTTTTGTCCACCGCTTAATGTTTGAATAGGTGTTTGAACATCATAATCTTGAAATTGTAACCCATTTAATACGTTTTTAATCTCTGCTTCATATTGGAAGCCGCCTTCACGTTTGAACTTATCCTGAAGCTCATCATAGGCAGCTAGTAATTGATTATACTTATCCTCATTTTCCATATAGGATGAATCGGCCATTTTTAATTCCATGTTACGTAATTTTTGTTCCATTTTCTTCAGGTGGGCAAAGATCGACTCTAACTCTTCCCACATTGTTGCATTTGACTCTAGCCCTGTATGTTGGGCTAGATACCCTATTGTTACGTCTTTCGGTTTATAGATTTCGCCACCATCATAATTCATCTGATCAGACATAATTTTCAACAACGTAGATTTTCCTGCACCATTGCGGCCAACTATGGCTAATCGATCACGGCTGTGTACTTCTAATTTAATATTCGATAAAATAAGGTCAGCACCAAAATATTTTTTTATATTGTTTAATTGCATTAAAATCATAAAATTTTCACCCCAACGTGAATAAGTGTACCTTATAAGATACAATAAAGGAAGAATTCCGCAATAAATGGTCGGCAATGCAACTTAACATATATAGATATCAGGTTGTTGATTGTTAAGGAGGAGGAGCCAGTAGATGAATAATATTGAACATACGAAAATCCCTCAGGCAACTGCAAAGCGTTTACCACTATATTATCGTTTTATAAACAATTTATATAACCAAGGAAAAACGAGAGTATCCTCTAAAGAATTAAGTGAAGCGGTAAAAGTAGATTCTGCTACGATACGTAGAGATTTTTCCTACTTCGGAGCACTAGGGAAAAAAGGATATGGGTATAATGTGGATCATTTATTAACGTTTTTCCGAGAAACATTAAGTCAAGATGAAGTAACGAAGGTAACGTTAATTGGCGTAGGAAACTTAGGGACAGCCTTTCTTAACTACAACTTTACAAAAAATAATAATACAAAGATCGAAATAGCCTTTGATACTACACCTGAAAAAGTAGAGACAAACATTGGTGGTGTACCTGTATATCACATTAATCAATTGGAAGAAAAAATTGGTGAGGATATATCTGTTGCTATTTTAACTGTGCCAGCACAGGCGGCACAACCGATAGCTGACAGACTTGTGAAAGCTGGTATTCAAGGGATATTAAATTTTACTCCAGCAAGAATTACAGTGCGTGAACATGTGCGTGTTCACCACATTGATTTATCAGTTGAATTACAAGCGCTCGTCTATTTTTTAAAGCATTATCCACTGTATGAAAATAATGAAGCAGAATAAAAAAAAGGCGGTAAGCCTTTTTTTTACGTCGTGAATTAATCTTATGTTATAGTAGTATTTAGTTCGGGTATCGAAGCAATTTCATTGAACATGAATTGGGGGAAATGCCGTGAGTAAAATACCGGCGAAATGGCTAGTTGTCATATCGGTTTTGTTTGGGACGTTTACCGTCATTTTAAATAATAGTATGTTAAATCCTGTTTTACCTTACTTTATGGATTTATTTAATGCTGATGCAGTTTCTGTTGGATGGGTATTAACGATCTTCATGGTTGCTATGGGGATTACCATGCCGATTACTGGCTATGTAGGTGATCGATTCGGGAAAAAGAAAGTTTATATTTATGGGTTAATGTTATTTATGATTGGTTCTACTCTAGGAGCATTATCTCAATCTTTAAGCTTTATTATCATGTCCCGTGCTATCCAGGGTATTGCTGGTGGGTTAATGATGCCTAATGCGATGGCGCTCATTTTTCATGCATTCCCTCGTAATGAGAGAGGACTAGCTGTTGGCATTTATGGTATTGCGGCTATGGTTGCTCCCGCAATCGGTCCTACAATTGGAGGATTGATTACTGAATTTTTCGCATGGCAATTTTTATTTGCATTTAATATTCCGTTTGCCCTTGTAGGGGTGTTATTTTCGACTAAGTATTTAAAGCCGACACCTGCAAAGCCGGAACTGAAATTCGATTACATAGGCTTTATTCTTGTGACGATAGGTGTAGGATCAATTTTGTTTGCCTTAAGCAGAGGGTCAACCTTGGAACTTATTACAGCACCAAGTAATATAGCATTAATTGTAATTGGTATTCTATTTGTAATTTCGTTCGTGTTCTATGAATTAAAGCAACCTCAACCATTGTTAGAATTACGTGTCTTTAAAGTACGAACATATCGTATGTCAATTATCGTCACATCTGCTGCTTCCATCGGTTTATTTTCTGGCTTGTTTTTATTACCTTTATTAATACAACAAGTGTATGGGCTCAGCTTAACGATGACTGGGCTACTCTTTTTACCTGCTGCACTTTTAAGTGGTGTGTTCATGACGGTAGGGGGAAAACTATTAGATTTAAAAGGGCCACGTGCAGTTGTGCCCCCTGGTTTAGTGATCATGGGTATAGCAACATTAGCTTTAGGATTTGTCGATTTAACGAGCTCTTATTGGTACATTTTGTTGTTAAATTGTATTCGTGGAGTTGGGATGGGATTAGGTAATATGCCTGCGACGACAGCAGGCATGAACTCCATCCCCGAAAAGCTTGTAGCACAAGGATCAGCTATGAATAACGTATTACGCCAAATTACATCCTCGTTTGGAATTGTATTTTTTGCCATTTATTATGAACTAAGACGTGGTTATATAATATTACAGAATAAAACGATGGAAGAAGCAAGTTTGCAGGCTATTAATGAAGCTTTTATCGTTTCCGCAGTAGTTATATTGTTAGCAGTCCCTGCTGGATTCCTATTAAAGGGAACAGTAGAACAAGAGAAAAAAGAAACCGAATGATAAATCCTTCGGTTTCTTTTTTTATAAGCTATTCTTTTTTGTTATTCGCATTTTTTAAGCGAAAGTGTATGTTAACGAGTTTAATGCCAACTGCAAAATCGAAAGTTGCTACAATGGTCAGGACGATTGTAGTGAAGTTCCATACCGTTTCGTCCGCACTTTGGATAGCGATATAAGTGAATACAACTCCCATAAAGAAATAGATTGCAGCCATAAACAATGGTGATGCACGCATATGAAATTATCCTCCAATAAAAATAGTTTGAAGCTGCTCCAGTTGTTGTCTCATTTTTTCAATATCTTCAGGTGATAAATTGTACTGAACTATAGCAACTAGTCCATTCATAGACATATGAGCAACAATTGGAACAATAATTCGCTTTGTCTTTACATAAAGATACGCAAACACAATTCCCATTGAAGCGTAGCGTAATAAATGTTCGAACTCACCATGTAGTACTCCGAATATTAAAGCTGAAATGACCGCAGCGATGAGAAAGCTATTTGTCCTTTTATATATACTTCCAAAAATAACTTTTCGGAATACGAGCTCTTCTAATATGGGAGCAAGCAATGCTAAAACAATAAGGAAAATTGGACTTTGTCGTGCAATTTCCATCATACCTATTGTGTTTTCTGACGCAGCATCAATATTTAATACATAAATTTCAAATAAGGCAACGAAATATTGCGTAAAGAAGGCCATGACAATTCCGAGAAGTGACCATTTCAAAACATAACCAACACTTGCGTTACGTTCGTTAACTTGTCTCATGTCAGGTTTTAATAAAAGTAACAAAATAATGAAGGCTGTTGAAAAACTAAATAAGTTCCACCATACTGCTGCTGATAGTCTGTCAGGGGCACCTAAAGCTTGTAATAAAGGTGCACCAATGATGATGGAGAATTGAGCTAGAACATAAGTTAAAATAACATACCAATATCTTTTCGGCAATTGGGACGACTCCTTTACAAAATGTAATCTAATCTCCTATTTTATTATTCCTTTTAAGATTATATGTGTTTAATCATATTATAAAAGGGAAAGAATAATTCGGGTATTATCTCGTTCCATTATATAGTAAAACTTGTACGAAAAAAAATAATGGATAATACTTGCAAAATGAACGTGATTTCATTATTATAATAATTGGTATTAGCACTCGTTGTTGATGAGTGCTAATAAACAAAATTTAATATTAAATATTTTGAGGAGGGTGTCCGTATGTTAAAACCACTAGGTGATCGAGTTGTCATCGAAGTTGTAGAGCAAGAGGAAAAAACTTCAAGCGGTATTGTACTTCCTGACTCCGCGAAGGAAAAGCCACAGGAGGGCAAAGTCGTTGCGGTTGGAACAGGGCGCATAACAGATAATGGAGAAAAGGTTGCTCTTGAAGTATCAGAAGGCGACCGTGTCGTATACTCCAAATATGCAGGTACAGAAGTGAAATATGATGGTAAAGAATACTTAATTCTTCGTGAAAATGATATTTTAGCGATTGTAGGCTAATCTCATCTTAGAAGAGTAGATAGTTATATCATAAACATTAAATATTATTAGGGAGGTTACATTCATGGCTAAGGAAATTAAATTTAGCGAAGAAGCTCGCCGTGCGATGCTTCGTGGTGTAGATACATTAGCTAATGCGGTAAAAGTTACATTAGGTCCTAAAGGACGTAACGTAGTATTGGAGAAGAAATTTGGTTCACCACTTATTACGAACGATGGTGTAACAATTGCGAAAGAAATCGAGTTAGAGAACCATTTCGAAAACATGGGTGCTCAACTTGTATCTGAAGTTGCATCTAAAACAAACGATGTTGCTGGTGACGGTACTACGACTGCAACAGTTCTTGCACAAGCAATGATTCGTGAAGGTTTGAAAAACGTAGCTTCTGGTGCAAACCCTGTAGGGGTACGCCGCGGTATTGAAAAGGCTGTAGGTGTAGCTACTGAAGAATTACGTAGTATCTCTAAACCTATCGAAGGTAAAGATTCTATTGCACAAGTAGCAGCTATTTCTGCGGCTGATGAAGAAGTAGGTCAACTAATTGCTGAAGCAATGGAGCGTGTTGGTAACGATGGTGTTATTACAATTGAAGAATCTAAAGGATTTAACACTGAGCTAGAAGTTGTAGAAGGTATGCAGTTTGACCGTGGTTATGCATCTCCATACATGGTTACCGACCAAGACAAAATGGAAGCTGAGCTAGAAGATCCATATATTTTAATTACAGATAAGAAGATTTCTAATATTCAAGAAGTACTACCAGTACTAGAACAAGTAGTACAACAAGGTAAACCAATCTTAATTATTGCTGAAGATGTTGAAGGGGAAGCTCTTGCAACATTGGTTGTGAACAAACTACGTGGAACGTTCAATGCTGTAGCTGTAAAGGCTCCAGGCTTCGGTGACCGCCGTAAAGCAATGCTTGAAGACATTGCAACACTAACTGGTGGTCAAGTCATTACAGAAGATCTTGGTCTTGACCTGAAGGGTGCATCAATTGAGCAACTAGGTCGCGCATCTAAAGTTGTTGTAACAAAAGAAAATACGACAATCGTTGAAGGTGCTGGAGAAGCAGACCAAATCTCTGCACGTGTAAGCCAAATTCGTACACAGTTAGAAGAAACAACTTCTGACTTTGATAAAGAAAAATTACAAGAGCGTCTAGCAAAACTTGCAGGTGGAGTAGCAGTCATTAAGGTTGGTGCGGCTACTGAAACTGAGCTAAAAGAGCGTAAACTTCGTATTGAAGATGCGTTAAACTCTACCCGCGCTGCAGTAGAAGAAGGAATTGTGTCTGGTGGTGGAACGGCTCTTGTGAACATTTACAATAAAGTAAATGGAATTACAGCGGAAGGCGATGAGCAAACTGGTGTTAACATCGTACTTCGTGCTCTAGAAGAGCCAGTGCGTCAAATCGCTCACAACGCTGGTCTTGAAGGTTCTGTAATTGTTGAGCGTCTGAAGAAAGAAGATGTAGGTGTTGGCTTTAACGCTGCAAACGGCGAGTGGGTAAACATGATCGAAAAAGGTATCGTTGACCCTACAAAAGTTACACGTTCTGCACTTCAAAACGCAGCATCTGTAGCAGCAATGTTCCTAACTACTGAAGCTGTAGTTGCAGATCTTCCTGAAGAAGACGACAACGCTGGTGCGCCAGACATGGGCGGCATGGGCGGCATGGGTGGAATGGGCGGCATGATGTAATAGCCGCTACACCCTTATTATGAACGGGTTCATTGAGAGGGAGAAAAAACGAAATAACATAGCTTTTGGAGGTGCAATTAGTTTACTAATTCGCACCTCCTTTTTTTCGTTGTTATATCAACGTTTATAAGAAAAGAATAGTATTTTATTATCTGCTTTAGCACCTCTTTTAGCATACGAAACCGCTAATGTATAATAATTTTTATACACTTGTTAAAACCATATGGTTTAATGACCAAAAAGAAATTCTACATTGGGTAACATTACTACTTAAATAAAAAGGGCGTTAGTTGAAGAAGACTATTATTCAGAAAAGGATCAGATTTAATCTGATCCTTTTTGGTCTATTGATTTGTTGCTAAATCCTATGTTGATTTATAGGTTATTTAGCCAAAACAATTGCTAACATTAAGGATGTTAACGGAGGCTTCCCATAAGTTCATTGGACTTATGGGAAGCCTTATATTGTATATAATTTCTTCTATTACTTATAAATAGATGGCCATTGCATGTCCATTCGGTCATTTATATCCCCTAATTTGGCTATGTGACTTCTGCAGTATTCTCCTCTTAAATGTTAATTTGATTCATCAACCGAGTAAGATTTACCACCACATTTAATCGAACAATTCATCTGCGTAATTGACAATCAATCTTTCATTATTCCCCTTGTTGATTACTGGTGCAGCCATTCCTTTCTGTAATGAATAAAAAATTGGGAAAGAATACAGGCACCGGTTTACAAAAAAAATACGCTGTGATATATTTAAAACTGTTAAAAATGTTTAAAATGTTAAATAAAAATTTAACGAAGTTAACGAACGGAGCAATATCAACGATTTTTTTGTGAATACCAATGGTAAGATAAACATTCAGTCTTGAGGGGGAGTTAAACAAATCAAGATTGGAAGATGCATCGAAACAAAACATAATAAACTATCAAACTATTATTTAGTTTCAATTACTTAAAATAAATTTAATGAATGCTTTATATATAAGTTTGATGACTGCATTCAATTTTCAACATCTTAGGAGGTCTGTAATATGAGCGAAAAATATGATTACGTAATTATAGGTGGCGGTAGTGCGGGTTCAGTACTCGGTGACCGCTTAAGTGCAGATGGAAAACACACTGTCCTTGTTTTAGAGGCTGGACGGAGTGATTATGCGTGGGATCTATTAATCCAAATGCCAGCAGCTTTGCCGTTCCCTGCAGGGAAACGCTTATACGACTGGAGATATAAATCTGACCCGGAACCACATATGAAAGGACGACGTGTCAAGCATGCCCGGGGAAAGGTGCTCGGAGGTTCAAGCTCAATCAATGGTATGATCTATCAACGTGGTAATCCATTGGATTATGAACGTTGGGGGGCAGATCCGGGTATGGAATCGTGGAGCTTTGCGCACTGTCTCCCGTATTTCAAACGATTGGAAAATGCCTTAGCTGCCGATCCAGATGATGAATTCCGTGGCCACGATGGCCCTGTCAAGTTGGAGCGCGGCCCAGCTACGAATCCTTTATTCCAAGCATTTTTTGAGGCAGCTGTCGAGGCGGGCTATTCCCGAACTCCTGATGTGAACGGTTTTAGACAAGAGGGATTTGGACCGTTTGATAAGCATGTGTATAAAGGTAGAAGAATGTCAGCTTCACGTGCATACCTGCGTCCAGCTATGAAGCGGAAAAACCTGACTGTGAAAACTCGTGCTTTTGTTACAGGTATTGATTTTAATGGTACACGAGCAAATGGAGTGAAATACAGACGAGACGGGAAGGATCAATATGTCGCTGCAGGTGAAGTTGTACTAGCCGGCGGTGCAATTAACACGCCGCAACTACTCCAATTGTCAGGTGTCGGTGATGCTGAACACTTGAGTTCACTTGGCATTAAACCAGTAGTTGATCTTCCGGGTGTAGGTGAAAACCTTCAGGATCACCTTGAAGCTTACATCCAATACTCTTGTCCATTACCGGTTTCCGAGCAACCTAACTTAAATAAAGCGAAGATGCCTTGGATCGGTTTGCAGTGGTTGCTCGGACGGAAAGGTCCAGCAGCAACGAACCATTTTGAAGGTGGAGGTTTTGTTCGTTCGAACGAAGAAGTCAAATACCCTAACTTAATGTTCCACTTCCTTCCGGTAGCCGTACGTTATGATGGACAAAAAGCGGATACGAAGCACGGATTCCAGGTACACGTAGGACCTATGTACTCTGATGCTCGAGGTTCATTAAAGATTCGTTCGACAAATCCTAAAGAGCATCCAAGTATGGTCTACAATTACCTTTCAACCGAACAGGATCGACGTGAGTGGATTGAAGCGGTAAAAATTACACGTGAAATCATGTCCCAGCCAGCTATGGCACCATATAATTCGGGAGAAATTTCACCTGGCCCTTCCGTTCAAACAGATCAGGAGATTTTGGACTGGGTGGCGAAAGATGCGGAAACTGCACTTCACCCATCATGTACGGCAAAAATGGGACCAGCTTCAGACCCTATGGCTGTTGTAGATCCAGAAACAATGAAGGTTCATGGGCTTGACAATGTACGAGTGGTTGATGCGTCTGCCATGCCATATGTTACGAACGGAAATATCCATGCACCAGTGTTAATGTTAGCGGAAAAAGCTGCGGACTTAATTCTTGGACGTAAACCGTTAGATCCTATTGATATCGAATTCTATCAACATGGAAAACATCCAGCCGATGCAGGCACAGTAAAAAGTAACTAAATCATGATTCATAGAGAAGGTCTCTTTCTAAATGTTAAAGCAAACATTTCGGATAGAGTGCCTTCTCTTTTTTTTGTTATTTAACCTTCTTTTTCGTAATGCAACCCAACTATGTAACCGATTTTAACATAGAAAATTTTCTGAAACTTTGGTAACATGAAAGTATAGTTTCAAATAATGGCATTTCGTCTCGAATAACGAGACAGGATAATCTGGGGGGATATATGGACTATTTCAATAAAACGGTCTTAAAAAGTATAGAAGTGTTAGAGTTATTTAAACAAAGCCCAGAATTAACATTAAAGGAATTGGAATGTAAGTCGGAACTACCGAAAAGCACACTTCATCGGGTTGTCCGAACGCTCGAACATAAAGGGTTATTGCAAAGGAACAGAAATCAATCAAAACAAACATACCAGTTAGGACTAGCTTTTTTGCAATATGGTCAAATGGTAAAAAACCAGCTCGAGATTCGAAAAATTGCTCTTCCTTATATGCAGCAGTTAAAAGATCAAGTAAATGAATCGGTAAACCTTATCATTAGAGACCAAGATAAGGCGATTTACATAGAAAAAGTAGACACGAATCAACCTGTAAGAGTCTATACGCAAGTGGGGCGGAGTGCACCCTTATATGCAGGAGCTTGTCCACGGGTACTACTATCTTTTTTAAAAGAAGATGAATTAAACGATTATGTTCATCGGATTACTCTTCACCCGATAGGTAGTGGCACCATCACCGACCCCGAAAAGCTATATGACAAAATTTATGAAACTCGAAAACTAGGATTCACCGTGAGTCATAGTGAGTTAGAGAATGAATCATCAGCAGTAGGTGTACCGATTCGTGACTATACAGGAGAGGTTATTGCAGGTTTAAGTATTGCTGGTCCAAGTCACCGTTTTACAAACGAAAATATTAAAGCAATTGTTCAAGCCGGTAAGAATACAGCAAATAAGGTATCAGCCCAATTGGGTTTTTATACAAATCATCATCAATAAGGGGGAAATGATATTGCGAACAGATGTAGCAATAGTGGTAGGAATTTATTTCTGTTTATTAATTGGATGGGGGCTTATTAACTTTATTCGAAATAACAGAAAAGAAGGAGTTACGTTAGAAAGCCAGTTTATTGGTCAACGTTCTTTTGGTTTTGGCCGTTTGTTGGCAACCTTAGTAGCTGCTTGGGCAAGTAACTATACGTTACTGGCCGCTGCTGAAAGTGGATTTACGAACGGTATTTCTGGTCCTATTTGGTATGCTTTAGGTGTGGCTTTACCAATATTGTTCTTCGTATGGCCTGTAAATATCGTAGCGAAAATTCGGGAAGCAATGCCACATGGCGTAACAATTGTAGAATATGTAGGAAAGCGCTATGATGAAAAATCGAGGGTTGCTTCACTTATTATCGTATTAATATCAAATATTTTATATTTAATTTCTGTCGTTATGGCGATTGGAATTGTTCTAGCTTCACTCTTAAATATCAAAATTAGTACAGCTACCATTATTGGTGGCGCAGTACTCGTAATTTATACTGCTTTAGGTGGATTTGAAGGGGTCGTATGGACTCACGTTTACCAGTTAGTTTTAGCAGGACTATCTATTATGGTAGCGTTAATCTTAACAATTCAAAATACAGGATTCTCCGGATTTGTAACTCAAATACCAGAACAAAACTTAAATGCATTAGCGTGGGGACCATTACAAATGGTCGATTTCTTCTTAGCGCTAACAGCATTAACTATTGCATCACCTGTTATTTGGCAACGAATTTTCTCAGCTAAAGATTCGAAGTCGGCGGAAAAGGCCATTTGGTGGTTCGGTCCCGTATGGGCACCGTTTGCTGTTGGTGCAGGATTGATTGGTATGGCAGCATTTATGCTCATGCCGGAAGTAGCACCTAGTGAATCAGCTACACGGTTTGTTATGGAACTGTTTCCTAACTGGGCGGCTGTTCTATTCCTCCTAGGTGGTATGGCGCTAGTATTTTCTTCTGGTGATGCCACGGTCAATAATATTGCATCGATTCTTCAGTTTGACATAATTAAAAAGGTAAGAAAGAAACCGTTAACGAAAAAGCAAAACTTATATGTGAGCTTCTTATTACAAATTGTTCTTGGGGTTTTCAGTATTGCTGGTGCCTTAGGCTTTAGTAGTATACTCGGGTTACTCGTATTAAATAGTGCTGTAAATATTGCTCTGATTTTCCCGTTGTACCTTGGCCTCGTTTGGAAAGGTACAAGTTCAAATGGTGCCTTTTGGTCGATGATTTTAAGTATTAGTATTGGTGGAACAATGCTAGTCCTTGACTTAGGACCAGTCGCGAACTTAACTGCATTAATAATTTCCGTATCAACGATTATCGGCATCTCTTATTTATCAAAAAACGAACAGATCGATTTAACAAAAAGGGGGGAGTACAGTGCCTAAAGTAGTAAAAGGAACAATTCTAGCAGTAGTCATATATACAATCTTTTACATCTTGGCGACAACAAATCAGGAAGCAAGTTTAACTATTCCTGCTGAAACAATGTATCTATTATTCATATACTCCATTGTTGGGTCAATAGGTATGGTTGTGGTACTCCCAATTATTATATTTAAAAACAGGAAGTGAGGGATTATGAAGTCTTGAAAGTACTAGTTTCCGGTTTTGAACCTTTTGGCGAGATGAACATTAACCCTACACAACAACTTGTTGAAAAAATAGCAGAAGTCGAGTTTGAAGGGGTTGACGTAAAGACAGTTTTATTACCTGTAAACTATGATGAATGTGTAGAAAAGATCACGAAAAAAATCGAAAAAGTGAACCCAGACATTGTTATATCCTGTGGTTTATTTGCAGGACGAACAGCAATCACCCCTGAACGAATTGGAATTAATGTGAAGGATACAATGGCAGAGGATCCGATTCCAGATAATAAGGGAACTAAACCTGTTGATGTCCCAGTAGTGAAGAACGGCCCAGATGGACTGTTTTCAACTATTCCAAATCGGCAGATTGTCGAACAACTTCAACAGGAGGCAATCCCGGCATTTATTTCTAACACTGCAGGAACTTATATTTGTAACAATACGTTATATGGAGTTTTACACTATATCCAAACGAATAAGTTAAAGGTAAAAGCGGGTTTTGTACATTTCCCTGCTAGTACAGAGATGGGGATTGAGAAGCCTACGCTACCTACATTACCAATGGAAACAATGATAAAAGGATTAGAAGTTATTATTCGAACATGTATAAAATAGCATTTACGAAAAGAATACCAAGCAACTATACTTGGTATTCTTTTCAAATTGTAGGTGATGAACTGTGCTAACGATTAAACCAATCGGGGATGTTGCCATTCGAATTCAATTTTCATCCGATATTCGAGAAGAAGTAAATCATCAGCTTCAAGCGTTTATTCAAAAGATTGAAGGTGAAAATGTCCCTGGAATTATTGAATGTATTCCGACGTATAATACGGTGGCGATTTACTATAATCCAAATTTAATAGAATATCGTAACCTTGTACAATTAGTAGAAACGATGTATGAAAAACCATCACTAGTCCAAAGTGTACGTCCAACTGTTTTTGAAATTCCTGTCTTGTATGGAAATGATTATGGTCCAGACTTACAGTTTGTGGCGGATTATCACAACATTACAATAGATGAAGTCATTGATGAACATGCCAATAAGGAGTATTTAATTTTTATGATGGGATTTGTGCCTGGTTTTCCGTATTTAGGCGGCTTATCCGAAAATGTGTCCGTACCAAGACTAGAGAATCCACGACCAAAAGTGGCAAGTGGTTCTGTCGGCATCGGAGGAAAGCAAACAGGTATTTATCCTGTTTCTGTACCATCTGGTTGGAGAATTATCGGGCGAACACCACTGCAGTTGATTAATATGAACAAAATGCCTCCTACTTTTTTAAAGTCGGGGAATTATATTAAATTTTTACCGGTTAGTGAAAAAGAATATATAGAAATTGAAAATCTCGTTTATCGAAACCAATATGAAGTCAAAACATATTATAAATAATTATTGGAAGTGATACTGATGACAAAAGTCGATTTAAATTGTGATTTAGGCGAAAGCTACGGAATTTTTAAACTAGGCAATGATGAAGAGGTTTTACAATATGTCTCATCAGCAAATGTTGCCTGTGGTTTTCATGCAGGAGATCATAACGTCATGAACCATACAGTGCAATTGGCGAAAAAATACGGTGTTAGCATCGGTGCTCATCCGGGCTTTTTAGATTTGCATGGGTTTGGTAGACGGGAAATGAATGTACCACCGAATGAAATTTTTAATCTAGTTGTCTACCAAATAGGTGCTCTACAAGCGGTAGCAAGCATTCATAATGTTTCTGTGAACCATGTGAAACCACATGGAGCACTATACAATCTAGCAGCAAAAAATAAGGAAGTGGCTGAAGCGGTAGCAGAAGCAGTCAAACAAGTAAATCCAAACCTAGTTCTTTTCGCCTTGCCTAACAGCCAATTGATGAAGGCTGGAAAGGATAGAGGGGTAAAGGTTGCTTCAGAAGTATTTGCTGATCGTACCTATCAACCTGATGGAACATTGACCCCGAGGACGATGCCAAATGCAATGATTCATGATAGTGAGGAAGCAGCTATGCAAGTGATCAAAATGGTTACAGAAGGGAAAGTAACGGCGGTAAACGGAGAACAAGTAGCCGTTGAAGCAAATACAATTTGTGTCCATGGGGATGGACCGAAAGCATTACAATTTGTTATGCAATTAAAACAAACATTAGAAGAACATAACGTTATTATCGAGAATAACTGGAGTGGCGCTTAATGGGTGCCCCTCTATTTAGAGTAGTGAAACCAGGACTCCAAACTACAATCCAAGATTTAGGGCGTTATGGATATCAAAAGTTTGGGGTTAACCCTTCAGGAGTTATGGATACATTTTCAGCCCAGGTAGCCAATATTTTAGTAGGAAACAAACCTAATGATGCAGTTATTGAAGCGACATTGATCGGGCCTGCAATGGAAGCGTTACGCGATATGAAAATTGCCATCTGTGGTGGAGATCTATCACCTGCATTGGACGGTGATAGTATAATGATGTGGAAAACAGTATTCGTAAAAAAAGGGCAATGCTTGTCCTTTGGTAATCCTGAAAATGGAGCTAGGGCTTATATTAGTGTAGTCGGCGGATTTAATGTACCGAAAGTAATGGGAAGTCGTTCGACAAATATGAGTATTGGATTTGGTGGATACGAAGGTCGACCGTTAAAAAAAGGAGATCTATTATTAGGCTATTCTTCAGCAACAGAGATGCAAAGGAATATTCGAACTAAATGGTTAAGCCAAAAGCATATTCCCTCTCTCTTTCCTGAACATGTGAACGTTAGAGTGATACCGGGACCACATGAAGAACAATTTACAGAAGAGGGAATTGAGACTTTTTATTCGAAAACGTATACCGTATCATCCCAATCAAATCGAATGGGCTATCGATTAGAGGGACCGCCTATAACACATAAACATCGAGCAGACATTATATCAGATGCGACCCCTTTCGGAGGTATTCAAATTCCAGCTGATGGTAAGCCAATCATTTTAATGGCAGATCGTCAAACTACTGGTGGATATACAAGAATAGGAACGGTCATATCCTACGACCTTCCTTTACTAGCACAGGCTTCTCCTGGGAAGAAGATTACCTTCTCACCAATCACTCTTGAGGAGGCACACAAGCTTTATCGAAATAGGCATAGATTCTTAAAGAAAATAACAATCGGATCTGAAGTGATGAAATACTGAAAACCTGCCATTCCTCTGGAAAGGCAGGTTTTCATTTGTAACCAACGCAATTCGTATGCGTCTAACGTAAAAAACACGTCTTAGAACTAATAGTAAAATAATGTAATAACTTTGTTTAAGTTGTATGATTATAGTATATTTATAGTAGTACTTTTGCAGAAAATTTAGATTTTAGGAGGCGTCTCAATTAATGGTGCAGCAAACAATAGTTTTTCATGAGAAGGCCGGCAAATTATTAAACAATATTCAAAAAGTAATTATCGGAAAAGATGAAGTAGCGACTCTCAGTATCGTAGCATTATTAGCGAAAGGGCACGTCCTGTTAGAAGATGTCCCTGGAGTTGGAAAAACGATGCTGGTTCGTACATTAGCTAAATCAGTAGACTGTGATTTTAAAAGAATTCAATTTACACCTGATCTTCTACCATCAGACGTAACGGGGGTTTCCATTTATAATCCCCAGGAATTAAAGTTCGAGTTCCGTCCAGGGCCAATTCTGGGAAATGTTGTATTGGCGGACGAAATTAATAGAACGTCTCCGAAAACTCAATCTGCCTTGCTGGAGGGTATGGAAGAAAGCAACATAACGGTTGACGGTACACCTGTACCTTTGAAAAAGCCGTTTTTTGTTATGGCAACACAAAACCCTATTGAATACGAAGGAACATATCCACTACCAGAAGCTCAACTTGATCGTTTCTTATTAAAGTTAAATATGGGTTATCCAACGCCGCATGAGGAGATGGAAATGTTAAACCGTATTTCCAATAATCATCCTGTCGATACGGTTGAAGCTGTAATGACTAAAGAAGAGCTCGTACAGTTACAGGAAGAGGTAGCGGAAATATACATTAGTCCTGAAGTACAACGTTATATTGTCAATATCGTGAATGGGACAAGAAGGCACGAAAAGGTCTATTTGGGGGCTAGTCCAAGGGGTTCAATAGCTTTGATGAAGGCTGCAAAAGCTTATGCGTTGTTACATGACCGGGACTACGTGATTCCTGATGATGTGAAATATTTGGCTCCATTCGTGTTAGCTCATCGAATTATTTTAACTTCTGAAGGGAAATTCGAAGCTAAAGGGGAAAAGGCAATTATTAATGAAGTGATTACCTATACAAATGTACCGATGGATAGGGGATCAGAATGAAAAAATGGTTTTCATACACGCTTAAAACGATAGGGGTAGTAGTAGCCCTCGCATCGCTTTTTTCATATGCGATGTTTCAAGGGGGATTCGTAAGCTGGTTTCTGTTCTTTAGTTTTCTTCCCGTATTACTGTACAGTTTTTCGATACTCGTTTACCCCCTTTCACGAATTCGTGTGGAACGCAAAATCTCTCGCAGGTTTGTAGAAGCGGGGAGCACGACTATGATAAAAGTAACAGTAAAGAGAAGTGGATTTTTCCCTTTGTATTATTGTGTTTTGGAAGACATTATTCCGGAGACCCTCTTTTGGAAGGATACGAGAGAACATAAATTTAAGTATATGCTTACTCCCGGTGTTTTGTTTGAAAAAAAAGGTGCGAAAAGAATCATCTTTCCTCTGTTTCGTAAAGAGTTCTCCTTCGAATATGGGATAGAGTATATTCCGAGGGGAGAACACCGGTTTGAACAAGTACAAGTGAAAATTGGGGATTTAATCGGGTTAGTAAGAAAGGAAAAGTGTTTTGCTGTGCATACGAATATGACAGCATATCCCGTTGAGCGTAATATTTCTATTCATAAGGAAGCACAAAGCTTTGAGGAAGGGGTTGCACCTTCTTTTAACCGACTCGTTAATAATACGACAGTTGTCTCAGGTGTACGTGAATATGCGCCGGGGGACCGCGTTTCCTGGATTGACTGGAAAGCGAGTGCACGCAAAAATGAAATGATGACAAAAGAGTTTGAGCAGGAGAAAAGTCATGACATGCTTATCACATTAGATACAACGTATAAGCAGCCATTTAATTGGCTCACTTTTGAGGGGGCTATCGAAACTACGTTCGCTCTTGTGAATGAATTGCGAAAAGAAGCATCTCAACTTGTATTTACTTCATTAGGTGCCCGTAGATACACTTTTCAAGTCCAGCACAACTCATTAAGCCAAGAAAAAATACGGCACCATTTAACAAAATTAAGACCGAGTGAAGGCAATTATGCGGAACTGTTGAAGGCGGAAGTGGGCAGGATGCCGCAAGGATTTATTCTTCTAAGCGTCACTTCTACCGTTACGGAGGAATTGTTTTTAATCCTTAGTCAGTTAAAACAACGTTGCCCGCGAATCATCGTGTTTGTCGTAAAACCGAAAAAATCCATTACAGATGAGGAACAAAAATGGTTTAAATTTTTAACGTCTAATGGAATTGTCGTAAATCTAGTAACTGAAAATAAACTGTTGAACAAAAGTATTGAGGTGAACGCATAATGCGTTTCAAAAGTTTAGGATATGACCAGTTGTTTATCAATATTATCATCTACTTATGTAGTTTCTTGCTATTTTTAGAATGGCTTAAACCGTTAACAGAATTTACAGACACGAGTAATATTGGCATCTTCGTTTTTTATGCCGCTTTTTGTTTCTTTATATCCTTTTTACGGCTTCGTTGGTGGATTAGTACGCCGCTAAAATTATTCGGGTTATTCTTCTTACTAAACGGTTTATATTTTGCTGCAGTACCTCTTTCCCCGTATTGGTTTCAAACATTGTCTTTAGAAATACAGCACAATGTTAGTGCGCTTTTCTCACAACAATGGTGGAGTATGACACCAATGTTTCGCACATTATTATTCCTTATTTTACTGTGGCTAATGAGTTATTTACTTTATTACTGGTTTATCGTTGCGAAAAAAACGTTCTTTTTCATTTTGCTAACTTTTATTTATTTAACCGTTATTGACACGTTTACCATGTTTGATGGAACATATGCGATTATTCGTTCATTTATCATCGCAATCATCGTATTAGGTGTAAGTAATATTTACAGCGTTTTACAAAGGGAACATATTCACCGGTTACCAAAAGGCAAGTATGCAGCGTGGATGTTGCCATTACTTTTTGTTGTCTTATTTTCCAGCCTGGTAGGTTTTGCAACACCAAAGTATGAACCAATTTGGCCAGACCCTGTCCCATTTCTAAAAAGTACGGCCGAAAGTGTATCAGGTACAGGACCTGGACCAGGTGTGAAGAAAATAGGTTATGGAGAAGATGATACACAACTAGGTGGGGCCTTCATTCAAGACGAAACGGTTGTTTTTTATGCCTATGCCGAAGAAGACCAATATTGGAGAATTGAAACAAAAGACGTATATACCGGTAAGGGCTGGGTTCGGAGTGATACGGATTATTCCCAACGAAGAGATGGGAACATTGATATGAGGACGTTTACGAATAACGTTGATACGGATTCAAAAACAGCTTCCATTACTTTTGAAGAAGGACAGGAATTGCCAAAAGTAGTGTATCCATATGGTTTGACGGGGATTGATTTAGGGCCGGGAATGAGTGCAAACTACTTCCAGTACAGCCCTGACACAGGAGAAATTTTATTACCGTTGAATAGTTATACAGTACGTTTTGAACAACCGAACTTTACATTTAATGCTCTCCGAAGTGCACCTGAAACAGACCCGAGAGAAATAAAAGAACAGTTTACCCAACTGCCAGATGACCTCCCTGATAGAGTGAGGGAATTGGCGCTAGATATTTCCGATGGAGAAGATAATCGATACGACATTGCAAAATCAATCGAAAGATATTTAGGATCAAGGTATAGCTACACCACAAAGGATGTTCCGGTTCCAACCGAAGACGAGGACTATGTCGATCAGTTTTTATTTGAATCATTAAAAGGTTATTGTGATAACTTTTCGTCTTCCATGGTTGTGATGTTGAGGACGTTAGATATCCCGGCTCGTTGGGTAAAGGGATTTACGGCAGGAGAAAGAGTCGAACAAAATTTAGTAGAGACGCCAATCGGCGAAAAATATTTATATGAGATACAAAATGCTAATGCCCATTCCTGGGTTGAAGTGTACTTCCCTGAAATTGGTTGGGTACCATTTGAACCAACTAGAGGCTTCATTAACGAGGCAAACTTTAGTTCTGGTCGTTCAATAGATGATATTTTGAATAATGATGATGATAACAACGAAGAGGAAGAAGAGGAAAAAAAACCTGAACAAGAAGAGGCGGGGCCCGCGGGACAAGATGATCAAAATGATTCCGGTTCATTTTTATCAGAAAAGGCAGTAAAAACAATTGCGATCGTAGGTTCTGTGTTACTCGTTCTATCTATTATCTTATATTTAAACAGGTATAAGTGGCTAGCATGGTATAATGTACGAAAGTATCGAAAAAAAGAGGATATACAGTCCTATCGAAAGGCCTATCGATTCCTTCTAGCTCTGCTTTCCCATAAAGGGATGAAGAAAAACAACGGTCAAACGTTGCGGGAGTATGCGCGTCAAATTGACCAAACCTTGGGAACGATCGAAATGCAAAGATTAACACATGAATATGAACGAATTGTCTACCGAAATGAGCAGGATGAAGGTCAGTGGAAAAAAATGAAGGATTTATGGGAACAAATGGTTATTCGGGTAATGTCTTGACCACCTTTGACTCCACTGTTAAAATGTTTTAAAAGTAAATAGATTCTATTTCCTCATATATGCTTGAAGATACGGTTCGAGCGTTTCTACTAGGACACCGTAAATGTCCTTGCTATGAGACTGAATGCTAGTATGACGAAGAATGCATATATACTGGATTTCTGTCTATCATAGGGAGAAATCCAGTTTTTTGTGTAAACTACTACATAGGAGTGACAGAAAATATGGCACATCAAAATGATGAATTAATACTCGTTTTAGATTTCGGAAGCCAATACAATCAGTTAATAACCCGTAGAATACGGGAATTTGGAGTTTACAGTGAACTTCATTCCCATAAGTTAACTGCCGATGAGATTCGTAAGATGAACCCGAAGGGCATTATTTTTTCCGGTGGTCCGAATAGTGTTTATGCGGAAGATAGTATGAGATGTGATGAGGAAATCTTTGAGTTAGGTATACCTGTCCTTGGTATTTGCTACGGAATGCAGCTTATGACACACCATTTCGGTGGTAAAGTAGAACGGGCTAGTAAACGGGAGTATGGTAAAGCGAACATTTCACTTCAAAATGATCCGAAACTATTTGCGAATCAGCCATCAGAGCAAACGGTTTGGATGAGCCATAGCGATAAAGTAAATGAAACACCAGAAGGATTCCAAGTAGATGCAACGAGTCCATCCTGCCCAATCGCCGCTATGTCTGATGAAAGCCGTCAAATGTATGGCGTTCAATTTCACCCTGAAGTACGTCATACTGAATTTGGAACGAAATTACTAGAAAACTTCGTATTCAATATTTGTAATTGCGCAGGGAACTGGACAATTGAAAACTTTATTGAAATGGAAATTCAAAAAATTCGCGATGAAGTCGGCGATGGAAAAGTGTTATGCGCATTAAGTGGAGGTGTTGACTCTTCAGTCGTAGCCGCACTATTGCATAAAGCGATTGGGAAACAATTAACTTGTATCTTCGTTGACCATGGCCTATTACGTAAAGGCGAAGCTGACAGTGTAATGGAAACGTTCCAAGATGGCTTCGATATGAACGTCATTAAAATTGATGCTAAGGATCGCTTTTTATCCAAGCTAGCAGGCGTAGCCGACCCGGAAAAGAAACGGAAAATTATCGGCAATGAGTTTATTCATGTTTTTGATGATGAAGCTGCACGACTGAAAGACATGGACTATTTGGCACAAGGAACGTTATATACGGATATTATTGAAAGTGGTACAGATACAGCGAAAACAATCAAGTCCCATCATAACGTAGGTGGACTTCCGGAAGATATGCGTTTTCAGTTAATTGAGCCATTAAATACTTTATTTAAAGATGAAGTCCGTGAACTAGGTACACAACTTGGGCTACCAGATGAAATTGTTTGGCGCCAGCCATTCCCTGGTCCAGGTTTAGCGATTCGTGTATTAGGTGAAGTAACGGAAGAAAAGTTGAAAATTGTCAGAGAATCGGATGCTATTTTGCGCGAGGAAATGAAAAATTCTGGTCAAGAAAAAGAAGTATGGCAGTTCTTTACTGTACTACCGAATATTAAGAGTGTAGGGGTAATGGGTGACGAAAGAACATATGATCATACTATCGGTATTCGTGCGGTAACGTCTATTGATGGAATGACATCAGACTGGGCTCGAATTCCCTATGAAGTACTAGAAAGAATATCAAGCCGTATCGTAAACGAAGTAGAACATATTAACCGAGTCGTTTATGATATAACAAGTAAGCCTCCAGCTACTATCGAGTGGGAATAAGCGAACTATCTACAAAAAAACAACTAAATCATTCGTATTTTAGTTGACAAACTCATACTTTAGTCTATAATAAAGAAGTATCATTCATAATAATTATTATATACCGTCGTATAATTTTGGGAATATGGCCCATGAGTTTCTACCAAACCACCGTAAATGGTTTGACTACGAGGGTTAATTGCACCTAAATAGACTTTTTGTGTGCGATTTTCCTTCTGTACGTTCAGAAACTCCTGGCCTAATGGTTGGGAGTTTTTTATTTTACGATTTTAAAAACAAACTGAGGAGGATGACTAACGATGAAAAAGTATTTTCAATTTGATGAGTTAGGAACTAATTATAAAACAGAATTTATTGCTGGTTTAACTACGTTCTTATCTATGGCTTATATTTTATTCTTAAATCCAATTATTTTAACACTTGATGGTGTACCTGATGAAGCGTTGGCAGAAGGAGTTACTAGAATCGACGGTGGAGCAGTATTTACGGCTACTGCTTTAGCGGCTGCAATTGGTACATTGATTATGGGACTATTAGCGAAGTACCCGATAGCTCTAGCCCCGGGTATGGGTCTAAACGCATTTTTTGCTTTCTCTGTTTCTTTAGGAATGGGGATTAATTGGGATACAGCGTTAGCTGGTGTTCTAGTATCTGGTCTCATTTTTATTCTCTTAACAGTAACTGGTTTACGTGAAAAAATTATTAACGCAATACCGTCTAATTTAAAACATGCAGTAGGTGCTGGTATTGGATTATTTATTGCGTTTATCGGTTTGCAAGGTGCGGGGATCATTGAGGCTGATGGAGCTACACTAGTTGGGTTAGGTGACTTAAGCGAACCAACGACATTACTTGCTATATTTGGACTGATTGCAACTGTAGTATTGCTAACCATTGGTTTTAAAGCAGGTATTTTTTATGGAATGATTTTAACGGCAATTGCCGGTATGATGTTCGGATTGATTGATACTCCGAAAGCAGTTAGTGACGTAGTGGGAAGTGTTCCAAGTATTGCACCGACGTTCGGTCAGGCGATTGCCCATCTAGGTGACATCTTTACAATTGAAATGTTAATTGTTATTTTAACATTCTTATTCGTAGATTTCTTTGATACTGCTGGTACTTTAGTAGCGGTAGCATCACAAGCAGGATTTATTAAGGATAATAAACTGCCACGTGCAAACAAAGCGTTATTAGCAGATTCAACAGCGACTGTTGCAGGATCTATTTTAGGTACATCTACAACTACATCTTATATTGAGTCTTCTGCAGGTGTTGGTGCAGGTGGTCGTACAGGATTTACTTCTGTTGTTACAGCCGGATTTTTCTTAATTGCGCTATTCTTTTCACCATTACTAGCAGTCGTTACCACTCAAGTAACAGCCGCTGCACTAATTATTGTGGGTGTGCTAATGGCTTCTAATTTAAAGCATATTGAGTGGGATCGCTTTGAAATTGCTGTTCCAGCCTTTTTAACAATGTTTGCTATGCCATTAACGTATAGTATTGCAAATGGGATTGCCATTGGATTTATTCTATATCCAGTGCTTATGTTGTTAAAAGGACGTGGGAAAGAAATTAACCCGGTTATGTATGTACTATTTATTATCTTTGTCTTATACTTCTTATTCTTGCCACAAGTTTAATAGAGTAAAAGCTTAGCCGTTTTTAATGGCTAAGCTTTTATTATTTTTCCTACTTTTTTATTGACCAGCTTGTTTTCAGATGGTATATTCATTACGTATTTTCCAAGAGGGCCTGTAGCTTAGCTGGTTAGAGCGCACGCCTGATAAGCGTGAGGTCGGTGGTTCAAGTCCACTTAGGCCCATCCATAAGAGAGAAGCCAGAAAGTTCTTGCTTTCTGGCTTTTATTTATTTTTTAGTATTTTAATAGGGACGCGATGTTTGTTTGATTGTTTCGTGATTAGCCGATAGAGATTCATAATTAATAACCCGTTTTTATAAGTCGCATCAATTTTGTCACTTCGAACAGGAAACGGGAGATCAATTTTCCGGTCAAAGGAACCTTGAACGATTTCCTCTTGAACGAGTTGCCCTGACTGATGTATTGGAATTTCCCCCCGAACTTCCAATGTAGCATAGTCTACGTAAACATTAATATTTTTGACATCTTCAATTCCGGGTATATTAAATATACAACATACTTCGTTATCGTATTGATATACATTTACTTGTGGGATTGGGGGCTTTAAAACGTGATCAAATTCGTTCCAAAAGCTCTCTCCAAAGAAACGGTCCATATTCTTTTTCCAATCTTGCATATTTTGAAAAGGATCCATTCACTACCCTCCTAAACAAGTCACACCGATGTTTAGGCATCAGCATAAGTGTAAACAATGCGTTATATAGTATGCGTCTCATATAGAGTTGGTTCATTTTATTTTAAGAGGAGGAAATAATAATAATGCTGGAAAATGCATTTATAATGATAGTCATTATTTTGGCGGTAAATATTACGTATGTTTCGTTATTTACAGTTCGGATGATTTTAACTTTGAAAGGGCAACGTTATACTGCAGCCTTTGTAAGTACAGTAGAAGTTGTTATATACATATTTGGTTTAGGTCTCGTTTTAGATAATTTAGATCAAATTCACAATTTATTAGCTTACGCGATTGGGTACGGCTTAGGTGTTATAGCCGGTATGAAAATAGAAGAAAAATTAGCTTTAGGCTATATTACTGTAAATGTCATTTCTTCAGATCCCGACATTGAATTTACAAAAAAATTAAGAGATAAAGGTTATGGTGTGACAAGCTGGTTTGCGTATGGAATGGATGGAGATCGCTTAGCCATGCAAATTTTAACGCCAAGAAAGTATGAATTAAACTTATACAGCACAATTAAGGAGTTAGATCCAAAAGCATTTATCATCGCATACGAGCCGAAAAGTATTCACGGTGGATTTTGGGTGAAACAAGTTCGTAAAGGCCGACTAAAGAAAAAGGCGTAATCGTTAAGGAAGGAGGCAATTTTGTTTTGGGTAAAAAGAAGAAGAAGGAAAGGTTTTATGTAAAAGATGGAGAGACAATTGATCAATGTTTAGAGCGGATCAAGAAAGAAGGATATATGCCGGTAAAACGATTAGAGAAACCGATATTTCAAGAGATAAAAGAAAATGGCTCTACTACAGTAGAACCAGTTAAGAGAGAAATCATGTTTGAAGCTCTATTAATGGACCAAGAATAATCATGATCGCATTTAGGAGGCCTAAGATTGGCCTTCTTCATTTTCAGTAACCGTTTGACTCGGATTTTCCTTTTGCGACTGCTTTGTTGTTGAGTTTTCGAGAGTTCTTTCTGTAAGGTCTGTTACAGGACAATAACGTAAAATCCCTTCACCAACCTTCATAGCGCTTAACAACATAATTAAGATATTGCTTTGGCGCCACGGCCGTCTAATTAAACTAACTGTTGCATAACTTAACAATGTTAACCCTGTTGTAATTCGGATCAACCCGTTTATAAGTCCAATGTTAGGTTTTACCAACTTAACCCTTCCCTTCACAGTTTTAATGTATTAAAATTTTATATACAATGATTTTTTATTAAGGGGGATTGTTATGAGTGAGCATCGCTACAAATGGCGTAACCGACAACTAAGGGAACACGTTGCCGTAATAGATGGTAAATTAGCACCTTCCATCGTACTAAAGGATGCTACCTATTTAAATGTTTACTTAAAAAGGTGGATGAGTGGGCATATATGGATTTACGACGATCGTATTGTCTACGTTGGTGATCAGCTTCCAAGTATGCTTGAAGGCACAGAAATTGTGAATTGTGAGTCCCTTTATCTAGTCCCTGGGTACATTGAGCCTCATGCCCATCCGTTTCAATTATATAATCCCCATAACTTATCCGAATATGCAGCTAAGACTGGCACCACTGTATTTATTAACGATAATTTACCGCTTCTTTTTTTAATGGATAAAAAGAAAGCGTTTTCTTTAATAGATCGGTTTCATCAGCTGCCGTCATCTCTATATTGGTGGTCCAGGTTTGATTCACAATCTGCATTGCAGGATGAAGAATCCTTTATTAAAAATGCGAATATTTTATCCTGGTTAAAACACGATGCGGTTTTACAAGGGGGAGAACTCACATCATGGCCATCTGTATTAAAAGATGATGACCGCATGTTGCACTGGATGCAAGAAGCAAAGCGATTAAAGAAGCCTGTAGAAGGTCACTTTCCCGGGTCATCAACTGAAACTTTAACGAAAATGAAATTGTTAGGCGCAGATGGTGACCATGAAGCTATTACAGGCGAAGAAGTTTACCGTAGACTGATTCTCGGTTATTATGTAGCATTGCGCAACTCATCCATACGACCAGACTTAAGAAGACTGTTTCAGGAGTTAAAATCATTTCAGATTACCGAGTTTGATCAAATGATGCTTACTACTGATGGTGCGACACCTTCGTTTTATAAGGAAGGTGTCATGAATAAATGTATTGAAATTGCCATAGATGAAGGTGTACGTCCGGAAGAGGCGTATCGGATGGGATCCTATAATGCGGCAAAGTATTTTGGTATTGATCATCATACAGGAAGCATTGGACCTGGAAGATTGGCACATATTAACTTTTTAGAAGCTTTGGATAATCCCACACCAGTACGCGTACTTGCAAAAGGGAATTGGGTAGATCAAACAAGTCAAAAAACGAAAGTGAATTGGCATGAATATGGGATTCAACCATTACAAATTGATTGGTCTTTAAATGACAGTGACTTCCGTTTTTACGTGCCTGTAGGTTTGGAAATGGTGAACGATGTTATTATGAAGCCGTTTACGATAAAAGCGAAATATGAAAATGAACTAAATAAGTTAGACGATGGTGACAATCTATCCTTTCTCATTATGTTAGATCAAAAAGGCAGTTGGCGTATATCAACGTTATTAAAGGGGTTTACGAAGTCACTTGGTGGTTTAGTGAGTTCTTATTCTAACACGGGTGACATTATTTTAACTGGTGTACGAAAATCGGATATGAACTTAGCCTTTGAACGCATGAAGGAGATTGGCGGAGGTATTGTGTTAGCGAATGAAGGGGATATCATTTTTGAGCTCCCTTTAACTTTAAGTGGTATGATGTACGATGGTAATATGGAAACGTTAATGGAGAAAGAAGCTCGATTAACGAAGTTGTTAAAACAATATGGATACGCTTTTGATGACCCTATTTATACAATTTTATTCTTATCAGCGATACATTTGCCTTATATTCGGATTACACCTCAAGGAATTATCGATGTGAAAAAGAAAGAGGTACTCTTTCCTTCGATTATGCGTTAAAATATAAAAGTGGTAACGTTTAAACGTAATAAAGGTGGGATAAAGTGAAACAGAAAGCTTGGTTGATGGTTTACTTCATCGTATTCTTGTTCGTCTTGATGACTGCATGCTCAAGTGAAAAATCATCGACAGACGAAGATACAGAGCCCGTAAATGCACCAGTAGAAAATCGTGATCCCGAGCCGGATCCGGAACCAGACCCTGAACCAGAGGCTGAGCCCGAACCCGAACCTGAATATACTTACCCTTTCACAGGTATAAAGACTGATGAGCCAATCGATAACCGTTTAGTTAGTGTAATGATAAATAATCATACAAAAGCCCGCCCGCAAACAGGGCTGTCTAAGGCAGATATCGTCTATGAAATATTAGCAGAAGGGCCGATCACAAGATTTTTGGCATTCTTCCATAGTGACCAACCTGAACTTGTTGGTCCTGTACGCAGTGCAAGAGAATATTACGCTGATCTCGCGCTAGGTATGGATTCCATATATATTTATCACGGCGCAGCAACACATGTAGAACAAAATATCATCAATACAGGGTTAAATCTTATCAGTGGAGCAATTTATGATAATGATCAATTTTTGTTCAAACGTGAAGATTTTCGTAATGCTCCACACGATTCGTATTTAATATTTCCGAATGTGTATACGGTGGCAGAGCAAAAGAATTATGATGTGAAAAAGAATTATGAACCGTATCCGTTTTTAACGAAAGATGGCGCAAACGAGATATCAGGAGAAAGTGCAAATGAAATTCATATCACATATCGAGAGGGTTTAGAAGAGGTTTCGTACGAATTTGATTCTACGGAGAAAAAGTATATTCGATTCAATGATGGGGAAAAAACAGTTGAACTAGAAAACGAGGAGCCGGTTTATATTGATAACATCTTCATTGTTGAGACACCGCACCGTGTCATAGACTCGGCAAATCGTCGTTCCATCGATTTAAACTCCGGCGGAAATGGCTATTTAATCCGCAATGGCATTGTTGAAGAAGTTGAATGGAAAAACGTCAATGGACGCATTTTGCCATTTTATAAGGACGGGACAGAAGCGAAGTTTAGTCCGGGTAAAACATGGATTAACGTTATTCCTACTTCTCCAGGATTACAACATGCAGTCCAAATCAAATAAATGTACCATGAAATAAAGGAGCGTGAGCCTAATGCAAATTGATAAACTTCGAGGAAAAGAACTAGACCAATTATTTAATGCCATTTTGTCATTGCAAGATATCGAAGAATGTTATCGCTTATTTGATGACTTAGCTACTGTAAATGAAATTCAATCACTTGCGCAGCGGCTGGAAGTGGCGCGAATGTTACGGGAAGGGTACACATATCATAAGATTGAAACAGAAACAGGGGCATCGACGGCGACCATTTCCCGTGTAAAACGATGCTTAAACTACGGTAACGATGCTTATGAAATGGTGCTGAATCGTATTCATAATGCAGAATAAAAGGAGTGTGACAGAACGTCACACTCCTTTTTTCTATCATTAAAATTGTGTTTTTTCTAGCAAAAACTGTTTCAAATCGGCAATTGGCATACGGTTCTGTTCCATCGTGTCACGGTTCCGTACAGTAACTTGTTGATCTTCCACAGAGTCAAAATCAAAGGTAATACAATATGGAGTTCCGATTTCATCGTGGCGACGGTATCGTTTACCAATTGATCCAGATTCATCATAGTCCACCATGAAGTCCTTTGCTAAGTCAGCGAACACCTTTTGGGCTTCTTCAGATAATTTCTTTGAAAGTGGGAAAATAGCTGCTTTAAAAGGTGCAACAGCAGGATGGAAACGCATGACAGTACGAGTTGATCCATCTTCTAATTCTTCGACCTCATATGCATCTGTTAAGTAAGCAAGTGCAAGGCGGTCGGCACCTAGTGCCGGCTCAATGACGTATGGAATATAACGCTCGTTATTGTTTTCTTGATCAATATACTGGAAATCCTCACCGGAGTGTTCAGCGTGTTTGCTTAAATCAAAGTCTGTTCGTGAAGCGATTCCCCATAGTTCACCCCATCCAAATGGGAAATTATATTCCAAGTCTGTTGTTGCATTACTATAGTGGGAAAGTTCATCATCACCATGGTCACGCTTACGTACATTTTCAGCTGTTAGACCTAAGGACAATAACCAGTTATAACAGAATTCTAACCAATATTTTTGCCATTCTTTTTCTGTACCCGGTTTACAGAAAAACTCCATTTCCATCTGTTCGAATTCTCTTGTACGAAAGATGAAGTTACCCGGTGTAATTTCGTTTCGGAAACTTTTTCCGATTTGGGCAATTCCGAATGGGAGTTTTTTTCTCATGCTTCGCTGTACATTTTTAAAGTTAACGAATATACCTTGGGCTGTTTCTGGGCGTAAGTAAATTTCGTTTGTAGAATCTTCTGTAACTCCTTGGTATGTTTTAAACATTAAATTAAACTGACGAACCTCAGTAAAGTTGGTTGAGCCACACTCCGGACAAGAGATTCCCTCGTCTTTGATCATGCTTTCCATCTCTTCAAACGGTAGTCCGTCTACGATTATCTCTTGTCCCTTAGCAGCAAAATGGTCCTCAATTAATTTGTCGGCACGGTGACGAGATTTACAATCTTTACAATCAATCATAGGATCGTTAAAGTTCCCTAAGTGACCAGAAGCTTCCCATGTTTTTGGATTCATTAATATTGCAGCGTCTAGTCCTACGTTATAGGGCGATTCCTGAACGAACTTTTTCCACCAAGCATCTTTTAAGTTTCGTTTTAACTCAACACCTAAAGGACCATAATCCCAAGTGTTCGCCAAACCTCCGTAAATTTCTGACCCTTGAAAGACAAAGCCTCTATGTTTGGCGTGATTGACGACATCATCCATGTTTTTCGTCATCGTTATTCCTCCTTTTAATTTGAAAACTTACAATAATATAAAAAACTCTCGTCCTTGGGCTGCTGTGCCCAGGGACGAGAGTTGACTCCCGCGGTTCCACCCTGATTGACGTTCAAAGTTGCTGAAACGTCCTCTTTCGGTCTAAGTACTCTGGAATGCCGTTTCGCTAAATCTTACTTCGAGCTCCCACCAACCTCGAATCGCTATTAGAGTAGAGGATTTAGTTACTATTGTTCCTTCATAGTACGACTTTATTTTAGTTATTTTATATTAGCATACGGAAAAGATGGAAACAAGTTACTGCCTTCTAATTTTATCAAAAAGGGGATCCAATTCAAAGAAGGGGAGAATTTTTGATATAATAATGAAGCGGAAATGATATTGGAGGCTTGGATAATCATGGAATGGAAACAGTGGCGACATGTTTTTAAGTTAGACCCAAACAAAGAAATTTCAGACGAAGAATTAGAACGGGTATGTGAGTCAGGGACGGACGCGATTATCGTTGGAGGCACAGATGCAGTTACATTAGATGATGTACTGAATCTTCTGGCGAGAGTCAGGCGTTATTCAGTTCCTTGTGCAATGGAAATTTCCAATTTAGAGTCCGTTAGTCCAGGTTTCGATTACTATTTCATCCCCTCTGTCTTAAATAGTAAAGAGACAAAATGGATTATCGACTTACATCACGAAGCAGTCAAAGAATTTGGGGATGTAATGAACTGGGATGAGATTGTAATGGAAGGATATTGTATTTTAAACCAAGAAGCGAAAGCTTTTCAATATACAAACAGTACTATGCCAAATCAAGAAGATGTGGTGGCATATGCACAATTAGTTGAACGGATGTTCCGATTCCCAATTTTTTATTTAGAGTACAGTGGTACATATGGGGATCCGGAATTAGTAAAGGAAGTTAAAAATTATTTACATGATACGAAGCTTATATACGGTGGCGGTATTTCTGGAGCTAAAGAGGCGGAAGAAATGGCCAGGCACGCAGATATAGTAGTTGTCGGGAACATTATATATGATGACATCAAAAACGCATTACGTACGGTGAAAGCTGTTAAAAATACAAGTAAGGATGGGATATTGTGAGCTTTACGGCAAAAGACGTTATTAAAGGTATGAATCAACCACAGGCAAAAGCAGTTCAACATACAGAAGGCCCTTTATTAATTATGGCCGGTGCCGGCAGTGGGAAAACAAGAGTATTAACACACCGTATCGCATACTTATTAGGAGAAAAACAAGTGTCTCCTAAAAGTATACTGGCGATTACGTTTACAAATAAAGCAGCTAAAGAAATGAAAGAGCGTGTGTATCGTTTAGTTGGAAGTGAAGCGAATGATATTTGGATATCAACATTCCACTCCCTTTGTGTACGGATTTTACGTTACGATATTGACCGTATTGGATATAGCCGTAACTTCACAATTCTAGATACCGGTGACCAATTAACAGTAATTAAACAAGCGTTGAAAGATTTAAATATCGACCCGAAACGTTTGGAGCCGAGGGCTGTTTTAGGTGCAATTAGTTCAGCGAAAAACAAGCTGATGGGACCGGAAGAGTATGAGAAAGAAGCAGGACAAAATTTTTATGAACAACAAATTGCAGATGTGTACAAAATATATCAGAAAACACTGCAACAAAACCAGGCACTCGATTTTGATGATTTGATTATGCAAACGATTGTATTATTTGAGCGTGTACCAGAAGTGTTACACAACTACCAACGACGCTTTCAATATATTCACGTGGATGAGTATCAAGATACGAACCATGCTCAGTATCAGTTAGTGAAAATGTTAGCGCAACGCTATCAAAATATTTGTGTCGTTGGTGACTCTGATCAGTCTATTTACCGCTGGCGTGGTGCAGATATAAGCAACATATTGTCATTTGAAGAAGATTATCCAAATGCCCATGTCGTTATGCTAGAACAAAACTATCGTTCTACGAAGAAAATTTTGGATGCAGCAAACCACGTGATTAAAAAGAATACATCAAGGAAACCGAAAAAATTATGGACTGAAAATGATGATGGAGACAAGATCCAATACTTTCAAGCGGGAAGTGAAAAAGAAGAGGCATTGTTTGTAGCGGATGAGATTGACAAGTTAAAAAGGGAAGAACGGGTAAGCTATCGAGACGTAGCTGTTTTATATCGAACGAATGCCCAATCCCGAGCAATTGAAGACGTTTTTGTTAAAGCGAATATTCCGTATCAAATCGTTGGTGGGACGAAGTTCTATGACAGAAAAGAAATTAAAGACTTGTTAGCCTATTTACGATTAGTGGTGAATCCATCCGATGATATTAGTTTTCAGCGAGTTGTAAACGAGCCTAAACGAGGGATTGGCCGGACGTCACTAGATAAAGTGGTAGCTTATGCCGCCAGTAACGGAATTTCTCTTTACAATGCTGCTGCTGAAGCTGATTTTATTGGCGTGAGCAAAAAGGCGGCCAATGCCCTCGTATCGTTTCATAACCTTATTCGAAACTTTCACCAAATGCAGGAGTACTTATCTGTAACGGAATTAGTGGAAGAAGTGTTAGATAAAACAGGTTATATTGAAATGCTTCGTAATGATAAGACGCTAGAAGCGCAAAGCAGACTTGAAAACATCGATGAATTTAAAACCGTTACACAAATGTTTGAAAAAGATAGCGAAGAAGATAAAAGCCTTGTAGCCTTTTTAACAGATCTAGCATTAATTGCAGATATCAATAATGAGGAAGAAGATGAAGAGAAAGTTGTACTAATGACTTTACACTCGGCAAAGGGGTTAGAGTTCCCGGTTGTCTTTTTAATTGGAATGGAAGAAACAATTTTTCCACATAATCGATCGTTGCAAGATGAGGAGGAAATGGAAGAAGAACGACGTCTAGCATATGTAGGGATTACACGTGCGGAACAAAAGCTCTATTTAACCCATGCAAAAATGCGTACATTGTATGGTCGTACGAATATGAACCCTATTAGTCGATTTATTGAAGAGATTCCAAGTGAATTAATTGATCGTGAAGAAGAAGCCAACCCATTTGTCGGATTTCAATCGAATAGTTCTAACCAGTCATCTGTCGGACAATCAAAACGAAAACCTCAACGATTACAAAAGAAGAAATCTACTGGAGGAGAAAGTATTGATTGGGCGCCGGGAGATAAAGTGCAGCATAAAAAATGGGGAGAGGGTACGGTAGTGAAAGTACAAAGTTCAGGGGACGATATGGAACTGGACATTGCTTTTCCTAATATTGGTATTAAACGGTTGCTAGCTAAGTTTGCGCCAATTTCGAAAGGATAAATGAGGTGAACGACGTGGATACCCATCAAGCGAAAGAGAAAATAACCAAACTACGAGAAGAGCTAAATGAATATAACTATGAGTATTATGTACTTGACCGCCCAACGATTTCCGACCACGAGTACGATGAAAAGATGCGTGAGCTAATCCAGTTAGAAAATGAACATCCAGAACTAAAAACGGAAGACTCTCCTTCCCAACGTGTTGGGGGAGAACCCCTTGACGAGTTCGTAAAAGTTCAACATAAACTTCCGATGCTCAGTTTAGGAAATGCTTTCAATGAAACGGATTTACGTGATTTCGATAGACGGGTTCGAGAAGGTTCGGATCAACCTGTCTCTTATGTTTGTGAACTGAAAATTGATGGTCTTGCCGTTTCATTAACATATGAAAACGGAAAGTTTGTCCGTGGTGCTACTAGGGGTGACGGGAAAACAGGAGAAGATATTACGCATAATCTGAAAACCGTAAAAAGTATCCCGTTAAAGCTACAACAAGATGAAACCATTGAAGTGAGGGGAGAAGCGTTTATGCCAAAACGCTCCTTTGACTCCTTGAATGACGCACGTGCACAAAAAGGTGAGGAGTTGTTTGCGAATCCCCGTAACGCTGCAGCAGGCTCTTTACGTCAATTGGATCCGAAAATTGCTGCAAAACGAAATTTGGATATATTTATTTATAGCGTAGGTGAATGGCAAGGAGAACATTTGAATGCACACAGTGAACGGCTAGATTACTTAAAGCAACTAGGTTTTAAAACAAACCCAGAGTGGAAACGTTGCGAGACAATTGACCAAGTGATTGATTATGTTAAACATTGGACAGAAGATCGTCCACATTTAAGTTATGAAATTGACGGTATCGTTATTAAAGTAGACCAGATTGATGTCCAGGACGCATTAGGCTTTACGGCAAAAAGTCCTAGGTGGGCAATCGCTTATAAATTTCCGGCAGAAGAAGCGATTACGAAGCTTGTCGATATTGAATTAAGTGTTGGCAGAACAGGCGTTGTTACACCTACCGCCATCTTAGAACCTGTTAAAGTTGCAGGCACGACAGTGAAACGGGCTTCTTTACATAATGAAGACCTAATTCAAGAAAAGGATATCCGTATCGGTGATACTGTCGTCATTAAAAAAGCAGGGGACATTATTCCTGAGGTCGTAAGGGTTATCACAGAAAAGCGAACAGAAGACCTAGAACCATTTCAAATGCCAACACATTGTCCAGAGTGCGGGAGCGACTTGGTCCGTCTGGAAGAAGAGGTTGCTTTAAGATGTATTAACCCGAATTGTCCTGCACAATTACGTGAAGGATTAATTCATTTTGTATCCAGAAATGCGATGAATATCGATGGACTAGGTGAGAAAGTAATCGCTCAATTGTTTAAAGAAGACCTCGTTCATACGATTGCAGACCTATACAAACTAAACAAGGAACAACTGTTACAATTAGAGCGAATGGGTGAGAAATCGGTTAACAATCTATTATCGGCGATAGAAAAATCTAAGGAAAATTCGTTAGAACGGTTACTGTTTGGTTTAGGAATTCGATATGTAGGAAGTAAAGTAGCAGATACGTTAGCGCAACATTTTAAAACGATTGATGCCTTGATGAAGGCTGATAAGGAAGATTTAGAAGCAATTCAAGACATTGGGGAGAAAGTAGCTGATTCCATTGTCCGTTATTTTCAAAAGCCTCAAGTTGCATCACTGATAGAAGAGTTAAAACAATTAGGTATTAATACGAAATATAATGGGATAACAATGGAAGAAATAACGGAAGATTCACCGTTTGCAGGAAAAACCGTCGTCTTAACGGGAAAGCTCGAAGTGTATGGACGTTCAGAGGCGAAAAAGAAGATCGAAACGTTAGGTGGAAAAGTTACGGGTAGTGTAAGTAAAAAAACAGACCTATTGATTGCTGGGGAGGATGCAGGTTCTAAATTAGAAAAGGCAACCTCCTTAGGAGTTGAAGTTTGGGATGAAAACCGCTTTATAAGAGTATTACAAGAGGAATAAAGGAGGTGGAAGAATGAAAAGGTTTGTTACCACAATTGCCGCCTTTTTAACGATTGTTGCTGGTTGCGCACCGACATATGAAACGGAAGAAGAAATTGTACAGGAAAATGAAGAACAGCAAAACGAAACAGCGATTGTGCCTAAGGTGAATATTTCTGATGACTACTACCGCGTTATTCTCCCATATAAACAAGGGAAAGGTGAAGGGGTAATTTATGAACCGAGTGCGGCGAGGGGAGTCATCGTGAATCAGATGGCAAATCGGTTTGATATTGATGAAATTGAAACAGGCTTGCAAAGGCATGCTACAACTTATTTCTCAACGAACCAATATTACTTTCAAGAAGGGCAATATTTATCTGCTAACGTCATTTATGATTGGCTTGGACGAAGTATGAGCGATAAACAAGCGGAAGAATATATAAAGAAAAATCAAAATGTTAAAAAGGAAAATTTACAAATCGGTTTAAACCCACCTTTGGAAGACGATAAAGATGTTGAGGCATACCGGGAAGCCCCTAGGTATTTGTCCCATATATTAGAGCATAATTATTTATCTCGCACGGATGAAAATAAAGTAGTTTTAGGGGGACTTAGCATCGCCCTTGCTTTAAAATCATCCTATCGTTTTCAGTTAGAGGCGGGGCCAGATTATTACTATGAACCGATTGGTACGGATGAAATGGTAAGAGAAGGGAAGCAAATGGCACAAACGATACTCGAACGTGTACGAAATATGCAAAGCCTCCAAGACATACCGGTCATGATTGCCTTATATCGAGAACAGTCACACTCTTCATTAGTACCAGGAAACTTTGTAGCAAAAACCTACGTGTCAGCAGGTGATATGACGATTGATGAATGGGAGACTGTTAACGAAAAATATGTTTTATTCCCTTCAAAGACAGCGGAGCGGGAACATTATGAAGATGCAGTAAACGTTGAAGATTTCAAGCGAGAAGTAACGAAGTATTTTCCGAATTATATTGGAGTTATTGGAAAAGGTTTTTATATAGATGATGAACTCCGACAGCTAAAAATAAACATTCCAATTGAATTCCAAGGAAAAGCAGAAGTAGTAGGGTTTACCCAGTACGCATATGGACTTTTAGTCGATATCTTCCCAAATTATTATGATATTGAGGTTACTATTGAGTCGACCGAGAAACAAGAAGCCTTAATTACAAGAGATGCTGGAGAAGACGAACCATTCGTTTATATTTATCAATAAACAAATTCGTGAAAATGTTCAAAAAATTAAACAAACTTATTTGAAGAGTTCTGACTATTGCGTTAGAATGATAAAGGTGAAATGCTTTTATTTTACAAAAAGCGACATGATCGATACTAAAAGGAGGCGTTAATGGTGGTAGTACCTTATACTCATGAACCTTTTACGGATTTTTCTGATGAGAAAAATCGTAAAGTGATGGAAGAAGCTATTAATCAAGTAGAAAAAGAACTAGGCCAAGAGTATCCTTTAATTATTGGTGGGGAAAGAGTTACAACGGAAGATAAAATTGTTTCCTATAACCCTGCTAATAAAGAAGAGGTTGTTGGTGTTGTTTCTAAGGCTAATCAAGAACTTGCTGAAAAGGCAATGAAAATAGCAGATGAAACATTCCAATGGTGGAGAAAATCGAAGCCAGAAATGAGAGCCGACATCTTATTCCGGGCTGCAGCGATTGTTCGTCGCCGTAAGTTTGAATTTACTGCATGGCTTGTAAAAGAAGGCGGTAAGCCTTGGAAAGAAGCGGATGCAGATACTGCTGAGGCAATTGACTTCTTAGAGTACTATGGTCGCCAAATGTTACGTCTTAAAGATGGTGCTCCAATCAACAGCCGTCCAATCGAGTTTAACCGCTATAATTATATTCCGTTAGGTGTTGGTGTTGTTATTTCACCTTGGAACTTCCTATTTGCAATTATGGCTGGTACAACTGTTTCTGCAATGGTTACTGGTAACACAGTACTATTGAAACCAGCTAGTGCAACTCCTGTTATTGCATATAAATTAATGGAAGTTCTTGAAGAGGCAGGCATGCCTGCAGGTGTTGTTAACTACGTACCTGGTAGCGGTTCAGAAGTTGGAGATTACTTAGTAGATCACCCAAGAACACGCTTTATCAGCTTTACTGGATCCCGTGATGTTGGAACACGCATTTTCGAACGTGCAGCAAAAGTAAATGAAGGCCAAATTTGGTTGAAACGTGTTGTAGCTGAAATGGGTGGTAAAGATACAATTGTCGTTGACAAAGAGTCTGACCTTGAACTAGCAGCACAATCTATCACATATTCAGCTTTCGGTTTCTCAGGACAAAAATGTTCAGCTTGTTCCCGTGTTGTAGCACATGAGGATGTATACGACGAGTTGGTTGCACGTGTGAAAGAGCTAACTGAAGAAAACGTTAATGTAGCTGATCCTGCAGACGCTAATACTTATATGGGTCCTGTCATTGACCAAGGTGCTTTTGATAAGATTATGAACTATATTGAAATTGGTAAGAGTGAAGGTAAGCTCGTTACTGGTGGAGAAGGCGATGACTCTAAAGGGTACTTCGTGAAACCAACAGTATTTGCTGACCTCGACCAAAACGCTCGTATTATGCAGGAAGAAATTTTCGGTCCTGTAGTTGGATTTACAAAAGCTAAAAATTTCGATGAAGCGATTGAAATTGCAAATAATACTGATTACGGCTTAACAGGTGCTGTTATTACAAACAATCGTGAACACATCGAAAAAGCTAGAGAAGATTTCCATGTAGGTAACCTATACTTCAACCGCGGATGTACAGCTGCTATTGTTGGATACCATCCATTTGGTGGATTTAACATGTCAGGTACTGATTCAAAAGCAGGTGGGCCGGATTACCTATTAAACTTTATGCAAGGCAAAACGACTTCAGAAATGTTATAATAGAATAATATAAAGAAAGGCTCGCAATGATATTGCGAGTTTTTCTTTATGAAAAACTAACATTATATGGTAGGAGAGGGAAAAATGAGGAAGAGTTTTGCGTTGTTTTTCGTATTCTTATTTACAATAGGGACATTACTAGCTGGATGCAGCAGTCTCCCAAGTGCAAAAGAATCACTAGAAGATTCTTTCGACAAAACGTTAGAAGCCGAATCTTACGCTTTTGATACGTCGTTTTCATTGAACTTAAGCGTGCCTGAAGAACTGGTGACATCTTACGAAGAACAAATGGTTTTTAATATGTTAAAAGATGCGGAAGTTAATGTATCTGGTGTATATCAAAAGAACCCTTATATGATTGATAGTGAAATAGATGTAAGTTTAAAAGGTGCACTATCTATGAATCTTACAGTACCTTTTGTTATGACAGAAAATAAAATGTGGGTTCAAGTGCCAAGCATTCCGATGGCACAACTGCCAGATGGCCTGGAGGGTAGCTGGATTGAATTTGACTTTGAAGAGTTAGAGCAACTTGCAGCACAAACAGGAGAAGAAGTTGTACTTCCTAACTCTGATGACTATGAGTTGGCCGAAGAGTTTGGTAAAGAATTCACAAGTCTTCTATGGAAACATTTTGATGAAGAAGAATACTTTGAAGTAATGAAAGGCAAAGATACAGAAATTGAAGGAATTGACCATGCAGTTATATTTGAGGTTAAAGATGAACAACTGGAAAGCACTGTAACAACAGTAATTAATGACTTCCTTCCAGATATGTTAGCGTTGTTCGGAGAGGACAAGTACGCTGACCTAACTGGTATTTCAGAAGAAGACCTGGAAGTTGTCAAGGCGGAATTAGAAGCTGAAAAAGCTGAAATTGATGAAGCAGTTGCGGAGTTAAACGAAACGGTCTCTATTAATACTCTTGAATATTTACATGGTGTTAACAAAGATGGTTATGTCTCTTATCAAAAAGTAGATGTAAACCTCAACGTGAATGATGATTTTGGTTCTGCTGATGTTGGTTTTATCATTGAAACCAATTCTTATAACTTTAATAATGTTGACGAAAATATTTCAACACCAAGTGGCGATAATGTCATTCCGTTTCAACAATTAATGGAATTCTTCATGTACGGTTATTAAGAGTAAAAAAGGGAAGCGAGGAAAGGCCTATGATGAACATAGGTCTTTTTCCTATTTTTCAATAGGTAATGATTTTTCGGTTCGTGTACACCGTGGTAAAATAAAAGAGCTAAAGGAAATAGATAAATTGGTATTTCATAAGGAAATTTGCTATTATCAATAGTATTGTAAGGATGTTCGAATAATGTGGAGGTGAAATGAAAATGGCAAATATTTCGAAGGATCAAGTAAAGCACGTAGCAAAACTTGCGCGTCTTGCCATTACAGAAGAAGAAGCTGAAATGTTTACAGATCAGCTAAGCTCTATCATCGATTTTGCTGAGGAATTGAATGAATTAAATACAGATGACGTAAAACCAACGACACACGTCTTAGATTTAAAAAATGTCATGCGTAAAGACGAAGCTAGAAAATGGATTAGCCAAGAAGAAGCATTGAAAAATGCACCAGATCAGAAAGATGGTCAATTCCGGGTACCATCAATCTTAGAATAAAAGGAGGTAAATGACGTGTCACTATTTGACCATTCCATATCCGAAATTAAAGATATGTTACATAAGAAAGAAATAACGGTAAGTGATTTAGTGAATACATCACTAAAAAGAATTAAAGAAGTAGAGAATGAAGTGAAATCCTTCATTACGTTAGATGAAGAAAACGCACGAGCACTGGCAAAAACAATGGATGATAACATCGAAAAATCCAACAACCCATTATATGGACTGCCAGTTGGAATTAAAGACAACATCGTAACTAAGGGGTTACGTACAACGTGTGCCAGTCAATTTTTAGATAACTTTCATGACCCATTGTATGATGCGACCGTAACTGAGAAGTTAAAGGATGCCCAAGCTGTGACGATTGGTAAGCTAAATATGGACGAGTTTGCTATGGGTTCATCAAATGAAAACTCTTCTTACTATACTACTCGAAACCCTTGGAATACAGATTATGTGCCAGGCGGTTCCAGTGGAGGTTCTGCTGCCTCTGTTGCGGCTGGGGAAGTATTATTTTCTTTAGGATCTGATACAGGTGGTTCAATTCGTCAACCTGCAGCTTATTGTGGAGTAGTAGGTTTGAAACCGACATATGGACGTGTTTCCCGCTTCGGTCTAGTCGCCTTTGCCTCATCATTAGACCAAATTGGTCCAATTACAAAAACGGTAGAAGATAGCGCCCGCGTTTTAGAAGTGATCGCAGGCCACGACAAAATGGATGCTACTAGTGCAGATGTAGAAGTTCCAAAGTATTCTGATGCACTGACAGGTGATGTGAAAGGACTTAAGATAGCAGTGCCGAAAGAATATTTAGGAGAAGGCGTTTCTGAAGAAGTAAAGCATGCTGTTTTAGCAGCATTAAAGAAATACGAAGAGCTTGGAGCACAGTGGGAAGAGGTATCTTTACCTCATTCAAAATATGCACTCGCAACATACTATTTGCTATCTTCATCTGAAGCATCTGCGAATTTAGCACGTTTTGATGGAGTTCGTTACGGTGTCCGTTCCGAAAAAGCGAAAACGATGGATGAAATGTTTACATTATCCAGAAGTGAAGGGTTTGGTGACGAAGTTAAACGCCGTATTATGCTTGGAACGTTTGCACTAAGCTCAGGTTACTATGATGCGTATTATAAGAAAGCTCAAAAGGTCCGTACGTTAATTAAACAAGATTTTGATAAAGTGTTCGAACAGTATGATGTTGTCGTTGGACCGACAACGCCAACTCCGGCTTTTAAAGTTGGCGAGAAAATCGATGATCCGTTAACAATGTATGCGAACGATATTTTAACCATTCCTGTAAACCTTGCAGGTGTACCGGGAATGTCGATTCCTTGTGGTTTCTCATCAGAAGGCTTACCGATTGGACTACAGTTAATTGGAAAGCATTTTGATGAAAGTACAGTGTTCCGTGCAGCGCACGCTTATGAACAAGCTACTGACCACCATAAAAGAAAGCCGGATCTTGGAGGTGTGAAGTCATGAACTTTGAAACAATCATTGGATTAGAAGTACACGTTGAATTAAAAACACAATCGAAAATATTTAGTCCTGCAGCCAATGCTTTTGGATCTGAACCAAATACTAATGTAACCCCAATAGATTTAGGTTACCCAGGGGTATTACCGGTGTTGAACGAAGAGGCTGTCAATTTTGCAATGAAAGCTGCTATGGCTTTGAATTGTGAAATAGCCACAGATACAAAATTCGATCGAAAAAATTACTTTTATCCAGATAACCCGAAAGCTTATCAGATTTCTCAATTTGATCAACCGATTGGAGAAAACGGCTGGATTGAAATTGAAGTAGATGGTGTGAAAAAGAAAATCGGGATTACACGCATTCATATGGAAGAGGATGCAGGTAAATTAACACATAGTGATGACGGTTATTCCCTTGTAGACTTTAATCGCCAAGGTACACCGTTAATTGAAATTGTATCTGAGCCGGATATCCGTACCCCGAAGGAAGCATATGCGTACTTGGAAAAGTTGAAAAACATTATTCAATATACTGGTGTTTCCGATTGTAAAATGGAGGAAGGCTCTTTACGTTGTGATGCTAACATATCTCTACGTCCAGTTGGGCAAGAGAAGTTTGGTGTGAAAACAGAGTTGAAAAACTTAAACTCCTTTAACTTTGTACAAAAAGGCTTAGAGTTTGAGGAGAAACGTCAAGAAAAAGTGTTATTAACAGGCGGAGTTATCGAACAAGAAACGAGACGTTATGACGAACAAACGAAAGAAACAATCTTAATGCGTGTCAAAGAAGGTTCAGATGATTATCGCTACTTCCCAGAGCCCGATTTAGTTCCACTTTATATTGATGAACAGTGGAAAGAGGAAGTTCGCAAACAAATTCCTGAATTGCCTGATGCTAGGAAAAAACGTTACATTGAAGAGTTAGATTTGCCTGCGTATGATGCAATGGTATTAACGAGTACAAAGGAAATGTCCGATTTCTTCGAGGAAACCATTGCAGCAGGTGGAGATGCGAAACAAGCATCCAACTGGATTATGGGTGAAGTTTCAGGTTATTTGAACAAGCATCAAAAAGAACTTGCAGACATAGCATTAACACCAAACGGATTAGCAAAACTAATTGACTTAATTGAAAAGGGAACCATTTCCTCTAAAATTGCCAAGAAAGTGTTTAGTGAACTTGTAGAAAAGGGTGGCGATCCAGAGAAAATCGTAAAAGATAAAGGGCTCGTCCAAATTTCCGATGAAGGGCAATTAACAGAGATTATTTCTCGTATTTTAGATGAAAATGAACAGTCCATTATTGACTATAAAAATGGTAAAGATCGAGCACTAGGATTTTTAGTTGGACAAGTAATGAAACAAACAAAAGGCCAGGCAAACCCGCAAATGGTGAATAAAATCATCTTAGCGGAAATGGATAAGAGGTAGGACAATGACATTAGCACTTAACGTTAGTGCTAATGTCTAATTTATGCTTGTTTTGTATATTACAAAACAAGCATTTTTATAACCCTATATTTTAAGCAAGTTCATCGTTGGACATGAATATAAATAAAATAGAAAAGTTTTCCGTATGTCGAAAGTCCTAATCATATGTTGGAAACTTTCTATTTTTTGTGAAAAGATATATGATAGTAACTGGATTTCTTTTCCTTGTGTTTAATCTCATTTTTGTAGGTGAATATATATGAAAAGGGCAAGAATAATTTATAATCCAACTTCAGGTAGGGAAGCGTTCAAGAGAGAACTTCCTTATGTTATGGAGCAGCTTGAAAAGGCCGGGTACGAAACTTCTGCACACGCTACTGTGGGGAAAGGCGACGCAGCGAAGGCTGCTGAAGTAGCAGTACAACGAGAATATGATATCGTAATTGCAGCAGGTGGAGATGGAACGATTAATGAAGTTGTCCACGGTTTGGCGGGTAAAGAGTACCGTCCAAAATTAGGTGTTATTCCAGTTGGTACAACGAATGACTTCGCAAGAGCTATCCGGATTCCACGGGACATAAAACATGCTTTAGCGATTATCATAGACGGCCATTCCAGACCGCTGGATATTGGGCAAGTAAATGACTCACACTTCGTAAATATAGCCGGCGGAGGGAAAATAACGGAGCTAACCTATGATGTCCCAAGTAAGTTGAAAACTGCACTTGGACAGTTAGCATATTATTTAAAGGGTGTTGAAATACTTCCTTCCATCCGGCCAACAAAAGTCCGGATTTCGTACAATGATATAGTATATGAAGATGAAATTATGATGTTTTTAATATCAAATACAAATTCTGTAGGTGGATTTGAAAAGCTTGCCCCAGATGCAAAATTAGACGACGGCTTATTTGATATGATTATTTTGAAAAAAACAAATGTTGCAGATTTTGTTCGCTTAGCAGCAGCTGCATTAAGAGGCGCTCATATAAATGATGAACGAGTTATTTATGCGAAAACGGCTCACGTAACCATTGAATCTGAAGATGACATGCAATTAAATATTGACGGGGAATATGGCGGATTATTACCTGGGAAATTTGTCAACTTGCATCGACATATTGATTTTTTTGTGCCCGAGGACTACTAATAAAAGACAGCTGATCGAAAGCTGTCTTTTTTAATGTAGTTTTTCGTCAGCATTTGGAAAAACTATGTGGTAAAATGCTAAAGGATATATAAGTGAAAAGGGCGATTATACATGACAAAAGTGAAACCACCAGTATCAAAAAATGAGACAATTGAGTTAACTTTTGAAGATTTAACTCATGAAGGGTCTGGAGTCGGAAAAGTAAATGGTTATCCATTATTTGTTCCATATGCTCTTCCAGGTGAAACAGCAAAAGTTAAGGTAATTAAGGTAAAGAAAAATTTCGGTTTTGGAAAATTGATTGAGATTCAAGAAAAGAATGAGGATAGAATTGAGCCTCCTTGTGATGTGTTTTACCAATGTGGAGGTTGTCAAATACAACATATGAGTTATAATATGCAACTGCAAATGAAACAAAAGCAAGTACGGGATAACTTAAGGAAAATTGCGCATTTAGACAATGTTCCAGTTCGTAATGTAATTGGAATGGAGGACCCTTGGCGTTACCGAAATAAAGTCCAAATTCCTGTAGGTGCCAAGGACGGAGAAATCGTAACAGGATTTTATCAAAAAAAGTCTCATCGAATTATAGATATGGATACATGTCCCATTACGGATGAGCAAAATGATCGTATGGTGGAAGCTGTTAGAAGACTGGCCGAGGACGTAGGGATTGAACCTTATGATGAAGAAACCCATAAAGGGACACTCCGTCACATTATGGTACGAAACGGCAAAGAAACGAATGATTTAATGGTTGTACTCGTAACGAGAACCGAAAAATTGCCTTATAAAGAGAAGATTGTCGCTGATTTGCGTAAAGCCTTTCCGAATGTGAAATCAATTTTGCAAAATGTAAACACAAAAAAAACCAATGTCATATTAGGAAATAAAAACATTACACTATGGGGAGAAGACCATATTTATGACATGATTGGTGATATTAAATTTAAAATCTCTGCTAAATCATTTTATCAAGTAAATCCGGTCCAAACGAAGAAGTTATATGACAAAGCATTAGAATATGCGAATTTAACTGGGAGTGAAACAGTTATTGATGCCTACTGTGGGATTGGTACAATTTCTCTCTTCCTAGCCCAAAAAGCGAAAAAGGTATATGGGGTTGAAGTCGTACCTGAAGCGATTACAGATGCGAAAGTGAATGCACAACTTAACAAAATTGATAATGCCGAATTTTTCGTTGGACAAGCTGAAAAGGTGATGGACTGGTGGAAAGCACAAGGCCTGAGACCTGATGTCATTGTCGTGGACCCTCCTCGTAAAGGGTGTGACGAAACATTGTTACGAGCTATGATTGAAATGAAACCGAAACGAATTGTGTATGTTTCATGTAATCCTTCTACCTTAGCTCGTGACATCAACATCTTAAAAGAAGGTAGTTACGAAATGAAAGAAGTACAACCTGTAGATATGTTTCCGCAGACTACACACGTTGAAGCAGTTGCGCAGTTAGTATTAAAAGAAGAATCAGCGGATTCCATGTAAGGGATTCTGCTGTTTTTTTGTGCAATATTGGATATGCAAACAACATTTTGAAGGCATGGGGACTATTCTGTTAATGATCTAAGGACGACAACAGAATAGTCCCCTTCCTGAAGAAGAAAATGGAGGAGCGGTAAGTATAAACATTATGGAACTTGTAAATTTATCTTTTCCTGCCTTGTCTGTTCCAATCGTCACTAAACTTTTGACCATGTTGTTCCAGGCCGTGAATAGCAAAAAATAACGGTGTTGATATTATAAATGTTAAAAACAAAAACCCTTCCAGACCATAATAAAAGTAGTATTTAGGTGCAAGTAAGCTGATCCCCAGCATAGTTACTAATACACTAGTAATCCACACTATAAAGTTAAACATTATACTTATCCCCCTTGGCCTCTTTAAGTTTCGCGGCCAATAACTCAATCAGAGCATGTTGACTTTCAATTAGTTCCTTATGCTTCTTAACCTCATCATTATTATTTTTTTCATTAAAATATAACAAAGTTAATGCAAGTATAGTTGTGAATAGAAATAGTAGTTCCATTTTTTTCACCCTTTCGAATTAGGGATATTGAGTAAAATTTTTTTTATTAGATAGTATTTTAACCTCAATTTCCCATTTTCTCAAAAACGCTTACTGAAAACCGACCTAAATGGATATGATTTATATAAATGGAGAGCCTCTTTTTTATGATGACTAGTTTGTGGACCTATTGCAAAGAAAAGGAATTCACCTTCCCATCAATTTGCAGTTACTTTTGCTTTGAAACCATCTTTATAATACAATTTGAACTATAATCTATTAATGTTTTTCATATCGTTACGTTGGGGGCTAAAAGATGACAGTTGAAATTAAAAATGATATTGAAATAGCACGAGAAACAAAGCTAAAGCCGATTAAGGAAATTGCGAATGGTCTGAATCTTTTAGAAGAAGAATTAGAACCATATGGTCATTATAAAGCTAAAGTTTCTCTTGATTTAATGGAACGTTTAAGTGAAAAACCTGACGGAAAAGTAATATTAGTGACTGCGATTAACCCTACGCCTGCGGGTGAAGGGAAATCGACGGTAACAGTCGGGCTCGGACAGGCACTACAGAAACTTGGAAAAAATGCAATGGTTGCTATGCGTGAACCATCACTTGGTCCAACAATGGGATTGAAAGGTGGAGCTGCAGGGGGTGGCTACTCACAAGTGTTACCAATGGAAGAAATTAATCTTCATTTCACTGGAGATATTCACGCCATTACAACCGCTAATAATGCTTTATCCGCTTTTATCGATAACCACATCCATCAAGGGAATGAATTAAAGATCGATTCTCGGCGCATTGTGTGGAAGCGTGTCGTGGATATGAACGATCGAGCACTTAGGAACGTTATCGTTGGTTTAGGTGGCCCAGTTCAAGGTGTACCTCGTGAAGATGGTTTTGATATAACTGTTGCATCTGAAATAATGGCGGTTTTATGCCTGGCAACAGATTTGAACGATTTAAAACAACGTCTCGCTAAAATGGTTGTTGCGTATAACATAGATAAACAACCTGTTACAGTATCAGACCTTGGTGTTCAAGGTGCGCTAACCCTGTTGTTAAAGGATGCACTAAAACCTAACCTCGTCCAAACAATCGAACATACACCTGCGCTCGTTCATGGCGGCCCTTTCGCCAATATTGCCCATGGTTGTAATAGTGTTGTAGCAACAAAAATGGCACAAAAATTAAGTGACTTCGTTGTGACGGAGGCTGGCTTCGGTGCCGACTTAGGGGCTGAAAAGTTTTTCAATATCAAGGCACGATTAGCCGAAATTGAACCTGAGGCAGTTGTCATAGTAGCAACCGTTAGGGCTCTAAAAATGCATGGTGGTGCTGCAAAGCAAGACTTACATAAAGAGAATCTCAAAGCATTACAAGCTGGATTTCATAATTTAAAAAAACATATTGAAACAATCCAAGCTATCGGTCTCCCGTTCGTCGTGTCGATTAATCGTTTTGCGACGGATACAGAGGAAGAGCTTGAAGCATTACAAAAGTTGTGTTCGGAAAATAATTATACTCATGCGGTAACGGAAGTTTGGGAAAAAGGAGGTTTAGGAGGAATTGATTTAGCGGAACAATTACTACATGGAATCGACAATAGTAACGCTTCCTTTACTCCTTTATATGACGTAAACGAACCGATTGTTGATAAAATTGATAAGATAGCCAAAATTGTTTATGGAGCAGAAGGTGTGACATTTACAGAGAAGGCTAAAAAGCAAATTGAACAATTTCAGTCGTTAGGCTGGAATAATATGCCGATTTGCATGGCAAAAACACCATTTTCTCTCTCAGATGACCCCACAAAACAAGGGAGACCAACTAATTTTACAATTACAGTACGTGAACTAAAGCCTTCGATAGGAGCGGGATTCATCGTAGCATTAACAGGTGATGTTTTGACAATGCCAGGATTACCGAAAAAGCCCGCCGCATTACAGATGGATGTAGATGAAAGTGGAAATGTGTACGGACTCTTTTAAAAAACTATCCATCTAGCTAAGACAGAATAAGCAGATCATAAGGATCTGCTTATTTTTCATGTGAAGATATATTTGTTGTATACATTGAGTAATATCAAGAACTATGAGTCCAACCGTCGAAATAAATGAAAAAAGATTTATTGAAAACGTTTTCGCAGGGTGGTATAGTTTTTGGTAGAAAGTGTTGAATTATTCTTAAAATATGAAAAACTATTAGCGTTGTAAATTAAGCAATTATGAAATTATGAAAGGGGCATCATATGGATAGTAGAGTAAAAGCAGTTATTTTTGACTTGGATGGGGTTATTACAGATACTGCAGAGTTTCATTACGTTGCATGGGGAAATCTAGCCTCCTCACTCGGAATATCTTTTGACCGTGAATTTAATGAGAACTTAAAAGGCATCAGTCGAATGGAATCATTAGAAAAAATACTTAAATATGGCCAAAAGGCAAATGAATTCACCCTTGAACAAAAACAAGAGTTAGCCTATAAGAAAAATGAGTATTACAAACAGTTGATAAAGCAAGTTACTCCCGCTCACATATTGCCCGGTATTAAGGAACTAATAGAGGAACTGAAAAGAAATAATCTTAAATTAGCAGTAGCTTCTGCAAGCAAAAATGCTACGACAATCTTAACAAGTTTAGGCTTATTAGATTATTTTGATTACATTGTCGATGTAGAGAAAATCAAGAACGGGAAACCTGATCCTGAAATCTTTTTAAATGCAGCCAAACATTTAGATGTTCCGAAAGAAAATTGTATAGGAGTTGAGGATGCAGCAGCAGGAGTTGAAGCGATAAAAGCAGCCTCAATGTTTGCTGTAGGTGTAGGCCAACGAGAAATCTTATCGAGGGCGGATTTGGTTGTTAATAGTACAGTTGAATTGACATATTCGAAGTTGATAAAAGCTTTCATAGAATGTCAAAATAGTTTGACGAGTTAACGTAATCTTGTTAAAATGAAAACGTTAACAAAAACGTTTTTGTAATAGAATAGGGTGAAGAAGTTGACGTCTATAAAAGATATTGCCAGGTTAGCAGGAGTATCAATTTCAACTGTTTCTAGAACATTGAATAATTATTCTGATGTTAAGCCAGAAACAAAGGAAAAAGTTATAAAAATTGCTGAGGAACTAAACTATTTTCCAAATGCGGTTGCAAAGAGTTTAGTTCAGAAGAAGACGCATACAATTGGCGTGTTTTTCGGAAATAACATGAACTTAGGATTTGACCATCCATTTTTTTTGGATATCATTTCCGCTGTTCGAGAGGTAGTTGGTAATGCCGGTTATGACCTTATTATTTTTACAAATAAAAATAAAGAGAGAGCAACATATACGACACTATGTCGAGAGAGAAGTGTCGATGGCGTTGTCCTTCTATTAACCGGTGAAGGTAAGAAGAAGAACGAGCAGTTTATTGAACTTCAGGAAAGTGGCATACCGTGTATTGCGATCGATTTACCACTAAAGGGCGACAAATGTACCTATGTGGAATCGGATAACTATTTTGGTTCAAAGTTAGCAATGGAGCATTTAGCTAATTTAGGGCATCAAGTCATAGCATTTATTGGTGGGGATGAAATTAGTAAGACGAGTTATGATCGTTTAAGAGCATATCAAGATTCAATGATGGAATATGGGATTGGTTATAATCCTAATCTTGTCTACTTAGGGTATTTTTCTAAGGGAATTGCTCAAAAGGCTACAAAGGAACTTATGAGACAGAGGCCTGATATTACGGCTTTTTTTGTAGCAAGTGATGAAATGGCCATAACTGTTATAGAAACATTAAAAGCATTGGGAAAAAACGTTCCAAATGATGTCTCCGTTGTAGGCTTTGATGATATACGAGAGGCGAGCTTTTGTACTCCGCCGTTAACTACAGTGAAGCAAAACAAACACGACATTGGAAGTGAGGCAGCGAAAATGCTGTTAGAAATCATTGAAAAGAGCGACATAAAACCGAAGCCGAAAACATTAGATTGTGATCTCGTTATAAGAGATTCTACTGCTCCACCAAAATAGGATATTTTTTTTAACTCATACCAAAAACGTTTTCGGGTAGTTGGGTGTATCTGCAAATAGATGACAATAAGCAGCAAGGGGAAATACAAACAAATAGTGGAAAAGTTTATTTTAGGGGGATGTGTGAACCATGCAAAAGGGTGTACCAAAACAAGAAGTTAGCCCCTTTGAAGAGGGTGTATCAAAAAAGAAAACGAGTTCCTTTAAGAAAGGCGAAGCTAGATTAGGTTATTTATTAATCGCACCTGCACTTATACTTATCGTTGCAATTATTTTTTATCCGGTTATATACAACATTTGGTTAAGTCTTCACGAAGTGTCATTGAACCCGAACCGACCTAATACATTTGTTGGGTTGCAAAATTATATTAACTTAATTACGGACAGCTCTTTCTGGCATTCCGTTTGGATTACCATAATTTTCACAGTATTGACTGTAGCAGGGGCAACAATTGTTGGCTTAGCTGTAGCCCTCCTTTTAAATAATTCGTTTAAAGGAAGAGGATTTGTACGATCTGTTGTGTTGTTACCATATGTTGCTCCACTAATCTCAGTAGTTTTTGTGTGGCAATATATGTTTAATCCGGTATACGGAATGGTCAATTATACTCTTGGTGAAAAGTTAGGAATCATGAGTCAAAGTATTGATTGGTTAAACGATCCGACAGCAGCTTTATGGTTAGTTATCATCTTTGACATTTGGCATCTATTTCCATTCTCATTCATGATGATTTTAGCGAAGCTTCAATCAATAGACAAATCATTGTATGAGGCAGCAGAGATTGATGGGGCTAATTTATGGCATAAAATACGCCATGTTACACTGCCTGAATTAACGTTAGTATTAGGATCACTAGTTATCCTTCGCTTTATTTGGAATTTCTACAAGTTTGATGAAATCTATTTATTAACAAAACAAGTACCGGTAGTAGGAGTTTACACATATCAGACAGCATTTGCTACCTACGACCATGGTTTAGCTGCAGCAATTACTGCAACGTTATTTATCATTGTGATGGGATTTGTCTTAGTGGCAGTTAGGAGGGTATTAAAATGGTAACGAAAAATAAAAAAATAAACCGAATTATCCTTTATTGCTTAATTACACTTACCGTTGTGACAACTGTATTTCCATTCCTTGTCATGTTAAGTACGTCCCTGAAAACGGGTCAGGAAGCTACGTCAACGACACCAACATTGTTACCAAAAGATATCACATTTGAACACTTTATAGATGTGTTAAATCCAGCGGTATTCCCGTTTTGGTCATATTTTTCAAACAGTATGATTATTTCCCTCTCTACAGCGTTTTTAGCAGTTGTTATTGGCACTTTAGGGGCATATAGTTTTGCAAGACTAGAGTATAAGGGTAGAGGAGCATTCCAAAAAGGGGTTCTTATGATTTACATGTTTTCAGGAATTCTATTAGTCGTTCCATTGTTCCAAATGATTACATCAGTTAATCTTTATGACACAAAACTTTCTTTAGTCATAACATACCTCGTCCTAACAATGCCTGTTGCACTGTATATGCTAGGAAACTATTTTAGAACAATACCTATTTCACTGGAAGAAGCAGCGATGATTGACGGCTTAAGCAGATTTAAAGTAATTTTTAAAATCGTTATTCCGTTGTCTATTCCTGCAATCGCTTCCGTATTTATATACGTGTTCATGATATCGTGGAATGAATATTTATTTGCGTCCGTATTTATTACTTCTGAAGAAAACATGACACTACCTATTGGGTTGAGTCACTTATTCCATACAAAACACTATGTATGGGGAAGAATGATGGCAGCTTCACTATTAACCGCCGTTCCAGTTGTTGTTCTATTCGGATTGTTAGAAAAATATTTTACCGGTGGTTTAACGGAAGGTGGAGTAAAGGAATAGGTTGTTTCTTCATTTCTTTTATAAGACGAGTTATGGGAGAAGTAAACTTTTTTACAAACGAACACTACTTAAAAGGCAATAGGGGGATTTATGATGTACGAACAATTAGTAGCGGTTGCACCTAGGAAAGCAGAGATATTACCGTATGAAGATAGGGAGATACAACCAAATGAGGTGAGGGTGAAAATCAAATACGCCTCCCCGAAACATGGATCTGAGTTAGCTGATTTTCGCGGTGAAACCCCATTTTTAAATGAATACTTCGATTCGGAATGGAATCTATTCATGAAACGAGAGCAGCCAGGTGAAGGTGTTAAATTCGGCGAGTGGAATCTAGGTAACCAATGGGTTGGAGAAATTATTGAAGTTGGGTCTGAAGTAAAAGACTACCAACTTGGAGATACAGTTTGTAGTTATGGAGGAATTCGTGAGACACATATTGTAAACGCAGTCGATAACCATCGTCTCCTGAATGTGCCTGAAAATATGTCATGGAAAAATGCTGTTTGTTATGACCCAGCTCAGTTTGCATTAGGAGGAGTTCGGGATAGCGGATTCCGTCCAGGTGATCGAGTTGCAGTAATCGGACTTGGCGCTATTGGCCAACTTGCTGCACAGATGGTGAAGAAAGCAGGGGCCAGCTATGTTGCAGTTGTAGACCCAATCGAAGTTCGCCGAGAAGCAGCTTTAAAAGCTGGTGCAGATGTGGCATTCGATTCTATCAAGGATGATGTTGGATTTGAACTAAAAAAAGCAACAGACAGAATGGGTGTAGATATTATCATTGAGACTAGCGCAAACCAATATGCCCTTCAAGATTCATTACGAGGTCTTGCATATGGAGGAACGATTGCCTTTGTAGGATGGGCTAGAGAATTTAGAGCTGGTTTAAACCTTGGCCGGGAAGCACATTTTAACAACGCTAAGATTGTTTTCTCCCGTGCTGCAAGCGAACCGAACCCTGATTATCCACGTTGGAACCGACGTCGTATTGAAGAGGTAAGCTGGGAAATGCTTAGTAATGGAACACTAAATTGTGAATACATTGTTTCTCCAGTTGTACCATTTCAAGAATCAGCGAAAGCTTATTGCGAGTATGTTGATCATCACCCAGAGAAAAGTATCAAATTGGGAGTTACGTTTCAGAAATAGAATAGCTTAACTGACTTTGGAAACATCATAGAATGATATTAAAAGTCTAGAAAAAAAGAGGGATATCATGAAATTAGCTACACAAGATAAACCGTTTTTTCCTGAAAGTTTAAAAGAGAAGCTAGAATATATAAAATCGATTGGATTTGAAGGATTTGAAATCGATGGAAAGCTCTTGCTGGAACGTTTTGATGAGGTACAGAGAGCAAGCGAAGCAACAGGTGTACCGATTATTGCAGCGTGCGGTGGATATGAAGGTTGGATTGGTGATTTTGATGAGGCTAAACGGAAAAACGGTCTTTCGGAAATTAAGGATATATTAAGGAAGCTTGGAAAGTTGGGGGGGCAGGGCATTGTCGTACCAGCGGCCTGGGGAATGTTCTCAAAACGACTTCCACCTATGGTTCCACCACGTTCTGATGAAGAGGATCGAAGGATTCTAATAGAATCCTTAAGCCAGTTAAATGAAGTGGCAATAGAAACAGGAACATACGTGTATTTAGAACCTCTTAACCGCTACGAGGACCATATGATTAATACACTAGAGGTTGCTTCTAGCTTAATTGAAGAAGGAAACTTCTCAAATGTGAAAATTATCGCTGATTTTTATCATATGAACATTGAGGAACCTATTATCGCTGAAAGTTTAAAGCGTGAAAAGAAATACTTAGGTCATGTTCATATCGCGGATAGTCATCGGTATCAGCCGGGGCACGGACATTTAGATTTCATTTCCGGATTTAGCGCTCTTCAGGAAATCGGCTATAACGGTTATATGACATTTGAATGTCGTGTACTAGGCGAAGATGAACGAAAGCTATACACTCAATCTATTCGCTATATTAAAGAATGTATTGAAAAAAGTAGAGCTAAGTAATAAATAGACGATGTTAAAAAACCTAGTGAGGGTTGTGTGCAAATGCAATCCCCACTTTTTACAGGGACAAGCTGGAGCATTTCTATCATGGTTAATGTCTAATATCTTTTTTTGTGTACGGAAACTGAGCCTTCCCCTTAACGAATGTCCCCATTTTCAGGAGGGAAAAAGAATGAAAAAATTACGCGTCGGAATTATCGGACCTGGGCAAATAGCACAGACAGCTCACATTCCGAATTATGTAAAGCGCCCGAACGAAGTTGAAGTAGTTGCACTAGTTGGTACTTCTAAACATAAAGCAAATCAAATCGCTAATCAAATGGACATACCGTATGCTTTTGATGATGTACAAGAAATGCTGGATACATGTGACCTTGATGCTGTAAGTATTTGTACACCTAACAAATATCATAAAGAAGCTGCCATTTTAGCTTTACAAGCAGGTTGTCACGTATTTTGTGAAAAGCCGCCAGCTATTTCGGTGCAAGAAGCCATAGAAATGGAAGAGGCGGCAAAAGACTTTGGTAAAGTTCTTACTTTCAACTTACACTATCGGCATAGTTCCGAAGTTGAAATGATGAAAAGATTTATTGGTGAAGGAGAACTTGGTGAAATATATTCCGCTCGTGTACATGCACTGCGAAGAAGGGGAATTCCAGGTTGGGGTGTTTTCACAAATAAAGATATACAAGGTGGAGGTCCGTTAATTGATATCGGTATCCATATGCTTGATGTAGCCTTATATTTGATGGACTATCCACAACCAGAAAGTATTTTAGCCGCAACCCATCAACGAATTGGTACGAAAGAGGGGGTTGGCTTGATGGGGGATTGGGATCCTGTTAAATTCTCCGTTGAAGATGCAGCAATGGGGATGATTCGTTTTGAGAATGGAGCATCACTTATTCTCGAAACATCCTTCGCTTTGAACATGAAAAGCAAGTCAAAGATGAACGTGGAATTATTTGGTGACAAAGGGGGAGCAAATGTGTTTCCCCCAACGATTTATCAGGAAAAACATGGTGCTTTAGTAGATATTGATATTCCATTTTTGCCGGACATAAATAAATATGAGAAGGCAATCAATGATTTTATTGATAGTTGTATAGGGAAAAAGGAGCCGCTGATAACGGCCAGACAAGGTGTTATGTTACAGAAAATCATTCATTCATTTTATCAATCAGCAGAAACGGGAAATGCTATTAACTTTAAAAAGATATAGGGGAGCCATTGTATGCTTAGTTACAACCTTGGGAGTGGTGAAAATAGAAACTGGGTCATAGCTGAAACAGAGTTTAACTCAAGCTTATTAGGTAAGTGCGAAACCATTATGGCTTTAGGCAACGGTTATATGGGAGTTAGATCTTCAACGGAAGAATCATATGTAAAACAAACGCGTAATTTGTTCGTCGCCGGTACGTTTAATAGATTCGATCAGACGGAACCATCAGAATTGCCTAATACAGCAGATGTTACGGCACTGGAGATCAACCTAAACGGCGAACAGTTTTCATTGGATAAAGGTACAATACATCGTTATTACCGTTATTTACATTTAAAAACCGGAGAATTAGTGCGTGTTGTGGATTGGGAAAGTCCTAAGAAAGAACGGTTTGAGTTAACGTTTAGAAGATTTATTTCCCTTAAAAATTTACATTTAATAGGTATGAGAGTGGATATAAAACCTTTATCTGAAAAAGCGAATATACAAGTAACATCGGGCATTAATGGACAAATGACGAATTCTGGTGCCCAACATTTCCACGAAGGTGAGAAGCGAATTTTTGATAAAAAATTCCTACAACTGATTCAAACAACAACAGAAACGAATATCGATTTTGTAATTAATGCGACACATCGTTTAAAAATGAATCATGAAGAGATCGACCTTTCACCCCAAATGTCACTAGGAAGGAGAAGGGTAGATTTACAGTATAGCGCAACAGTTGCAAAAGATAAAACATATACAGTGGAAAAACTTTCCACTGTCCATACAAGCCGGGACAGTCAAATAGATTCCCGTTCGTATGACCTGGAAGAACTTAGAAAATTATCTTTAGATGGTATACAAAAAGCACGTGCAGTAGGATATGAACAACTATTTGAGGAAAGTAAAAGTGAATGGTTAAAGTACTGGAACCAAGTGGATATTCAAATTAATAGTGAAAATGAAATTGATCAACTTGCTGTCCGATTTGCCTCGTATCATCTATTAATCATGACCCCACATCATGATTCAAGGTTTGGAATTGGTGCGAAAGGACTAACGGGAGAAGGATATAAAGGTCATTCCTTTTGGGACTCTGAAATCTTTATTCTTCCGTACTTTCTCTATACGAAGCCAGAAATTGCCCGTTCGTTGCTGGAATATCGTTATCACACTATTGATGGAGCAAGAAAAAAGGCGAAAGATAACGGCTACGATGGCGCGATGTATCCGTGGGAATCTGCTTTCACAGGAGAAGAAGAAACACCTTTATGGGCAGCGGTTAATATTTTAACAGGAAAAGCAACGAAAGTTTGGTCAGGGATTATTGAACAACATATTACCGCTGATATTGCTTTTGCGGTTTGGAATTATTACACCGCAACACAGGATGTTGACTTTATGAATAAGTACGGTAGTGAGATTTTGTTTGAAACAGCAACATTCTGGGCTAGCCGAGTTGAATGGGACGACGGAAAAGAACAGTATATCATTACAGATGTAGTTGGCCCTGATGAATATAAAGAGCATGTTGATAACAATGCCTTCACAAATTACTTAGCACATTGGACCATTCAAACAGCCATTAGACATTACGACGAATGTAAAACAAATCGAAAAAACGTATTTGAGCGCCTAAATGACAAATTATCATTAGAAGAGAAATATAAGAAATGGAAACAGGCTGTGGATCATATTTATTTACCTGTACCTAGAGAATCAGACAACTTAATTCCGCAGGATGACACATATTTATCAAAGCCAATCATTGATATTACAAAGTATAAGACGGATTCAGCAGTACAAACAATTTTGCAAGATTTCAGCCGAGAACAAGTGATAGATATGCAGGTTTCAAAGCAAGCAGACGTTGTAATGTTACTTTATCTACTAGGTGATCGTTTTTCAGATTACGTAAAAAAAGTAAATTTAGACTATTATGAATCAAGAACAATCCACGATTCTTCATTAAGCATGGCCGTTCACAGTATCGTTGCAGCAAATGTAGGTGATGTGAAGGATGCCTATGAATATTTTACAAAGGCTTCTTTAATCGATCTTGGCGAAAACATGGAATCATCTGATGCTGGAGTCCATGCCGCATCCTTAGGTGGAATATGGAAAGCAGTTGTGTTCGGTTTTGCTGGCATAAAGCTAACTAGTGAAGTACTAATGATTAAGCCCAATCTTCCAGAACAATGGAATAGTATAACCATTCCAATTTACTGGAGAGGTGACCGATTAACCGTTGAACTTACTTTGAACTCGATCATGATAAGAAACGAAACCGGTAACAACCCAAGTTTACCGATAGAGTTCAATGGAACAAGGTTTAGTTTGCAAGATGTTATTGAACTTAGGAAAGTAGGGAAAGGTATATGAAAATCGTAATAGCACCCGACTCATTTAAAGAATGTATGTCGGCTCAAAAAGCATCAATAACGATGAAGGAAGCTGTACGTAAGGTCCTCCCAAACTCTGATGTTTCAATGCTCCCTGTTGCAGACGGTGGAGAAGGGACGTTAGAAGTTCTAACATATGCAACCAACGGTAAAATCTATGAAACAACTGTTACCGGTCCATTAGGGGAAGAGGTAACAGCACGCTATTCTATTTTAGGGGATAAAAAAACTGCTGTTGTAGAAATGGCAGAGGCGAGTGGCTTACATTTAGTACCGCTTGAAAAGAGAAACCCGCTTTTAACGACTACCTTTGGTACTGGTGAACTGATGAAGGCAGCGTTACAACATAATATCGAACATTTAATCGTGACAATTGGTGGAAGTTCGACAAACGATTGTGGTGTTGGCATGTTGCAAGCCATTGGCGCAAAGATTACTGATGATGAAGGAGTCGACATTACATTCGGTGGGGGATCACTCGATCAAGTTGCTCACATTGACTTAAGTCAAATTGATTCCAAAATGAATCAAGTTACTTTGTCTGTTGCTTGTGATGTCAATAATCCCTTAACTGGTGAAAATGGTGCAAGCTATGTTTTTGGACCACAAAAAGGTGCTACCCCTGAAATGGTTGAGCTATTAGATCGCAATATATCCCACTTCTCTTTGGTTGTAAAAAAAGCTACAGGTATCGATATAGGCTATAAGCGTGGGTCTGGAGCAGCAGGTGGATTAGGTGCAGCACTTCTTATGTGTGGGGGAAAGCTTAAGCGCGGTATTGATTTAGTATTAGATGCACTACAATTCGATGACCAGATTGTAGGAGCGAGCTACATTTTCACGGGTGAAGGGAGAATTGATAACCAGACACCTGATGGAAAAGTGATCGCAGGAATTGTACAGCGAGCATCAAAAATGAATATCCCTGTTATTGCTTTTGGGGGCTCGGTTGCAAGAGGATATGAGCCACTATATGAACAGGGGTTACTATCTGTACACAGCATCACACAAGGACCATGTTCACTGGAACAAGCATTACAAAAAGGTAGAGATAATTTATCGCATACAGTTCAAAATGTTATGAGGGTAATAGCTGGAAATCCGTAAAAACAATTTATATGATGCATCAAAAAAATCTACCTATTTATTAGGAGGCTGGCAAATGAATATTACGATGAGAAAGAGTATAGAAGATAAGCTTCAACTATTGTATGGAGATAGAAGTGAAGAAGTTTATAAAGGGATCGAAAAAGTAATAGAAAAATACGTTAACCGTAGTTCTTCTGAGAAACCATGGGTAACAGAAAATGATGTGATGCTCATCACCTATGGAGACTCTATTAAAGAAACGGGGAAGGCTCCGTTGCAGACGCTGAGGGAATTTTTGGTGAAATATGCGAATGATACATTAACAGCAGTTCATATTTTACCCTTCTATCCTTACACATCTGATGATGGGTTTTCAGTTACTGATTACCGTGAAATTAATCCTGACTTAGGTTCATGGGAGGACGTAAATGAATTAGCGGAACATTTCGATTTAATGTTCGATGCAGTCATTAATCATATATCTAAAAGTAGTGAATGGTTTCAAGGCTACTTGAACGGGGACCCTAAGTACAAGGACTATTTTATTGAAGCTGACCCTTCGCTCGATTATAGCCAAGTTACTAGACCACGGGCATTACCGTTACTGACACCTTTCGAAACAAGCCGGGGTGTTAAGCATGTATGGACAACATTTAGCGAAGACCAGATTGACTTAAACTTTAAAAATCCCGACGTACTGCTTGAAATTCTTGATATTTTAAGTATGTATGCTACGAACGGTGCACGTTTCCTTCGCTTAGATGCAATAGGCTTCATGTGGAAAAAACAAGGGACGACTTGTATGCACCTTGAAGAAACACATGCCTTAATTAAACTCATTCGAGAGGTTCTAGAAATTAGTGCACCTGGAACGATACTGATTACAGAAACAAATGTACCTCATAAGGATAACATTAGTTACTTTGGAAATGGGTATGATGAAGCCCAAATGGTATACCAATTTCCACTTCCGCCATTAACACTATTTTCCTTTTTGACCGGAAATGCCCGAAAACTTTCAGAATGGGCTGCAAGTCTTGAACCAACGACTGAAGCGACATCTTTTTTTAATTTCTTATCATCCCATGATGGGGTTGGGATGCGCCCGACTGAAGGTATACTCACTTCCGAAGAAAAGCAGTACATGGTTGATAAGACACTAGAGAGTGGAGGACAAGTTTCATATAAGGATAACGGAGATGGTACAAAGAGCCCTTATGAATTAAATATTAATTATTTAGATGCGTTAGCAGGACTGGAGGAAGATGACAACGTAAGAGTTGATAAATCTTTGGCTGCCCATACCATTTTATTATCTGTTATCGGCGTACCTGGTATATATGTTCATAGTTTACTTGGCTCACGAAACTACTACAAAGGTGTTGAAGAGTCAGGTATTAACCGACGTATCAACCGTGAAAAGCTTGACCTCGATGAATTAGTCAAAGAGTTGGAAAGCGATTCTCTTCGTCACAAGATCTTTTGTAATATGTCAGATCGGATTAAACTTAGAAGAACACAAAAAGCATTTAGTCCAAATGCATCACAAGAAGTACTGTTTCTTGATGACCGTCTGTTTTCTATTGTACGTCATAATGAGGAAACAGGAGATAAAATTACTGTTCTCGTAAATGTATCCAACGAACAAGTATCACTATCAAATGCTAGTATACAAGGGAAAGACATTATTAGTGGCCGAAATGTAAAAGGCAAACTAGTGATCAATCCGTACCAAGCTATGTGGATTCAGTAGAATTAGTGGCATCTAAAATAGTGTCCTACTCCAGTTAACTTTTTCGACAATTCTAGCAATTATGATATTGACTTGAAAGCGTTTTCCTTATATAATGAAAGCGGTTAAACCAAAAACGTTTTCGTTGATTTAACTAGGTTGGTGATAGAACTATCCGTTCTATCCAAATGAGATTTAGATAGAGAAGAGGGGATATAAGGGGATCTTTAACTTCAATATTATTAATCAAGTTGAATTCATTCTAGTTTTTATTTCATTCTGTTTTTTTACGAAAAACCAAAAACGTTTTTGTATAAGGTGAAAGGGGAGAAAGTTACATTGAAAAAGATATTAGGAGCAGGGATATTTGCTTTATCATTGTTGGGTCTAACTGCATGTGGTGGAAATTCAGGAAGCCAAGGCGACGAAGTAGAAATTCAATATTGGCACATGAATGTTGAGGAAGAGCGTGTAGAAGTCATTAAAGATATCATTGCAGGGTTTGAAGAGGAAAATCCAGGAATTACAGTGAAACAAGTACCAATCGTTGAGGGAGATTATCCAACAAAGATCTCTGCAGCATTAGGTGCTAACCAAATGCCTGCATTGTTAGAGGCAGGAGTTGATACTTCTTTACTACTAGGTGAGGAAGAAGTAGTTGAAACTGGAATACATGAAGACATCATTAATGATTTTGGAAAAGATGATTTCTTCCAAGGTACATTAGATCTTGTTGAATCTCCAGCAGGGGACGGATATTACGGTGTACCATTCTATGGATGGGTACAAGGTGTTTGGTATAGAAAAGATATTTTTGAAGCAAATGGTTTAGAGGCACCAAATACTTGGGAAAATATTTTAACAGCTGCTAAGACGTTACATGATCCTGATAATAAAAAGTACGGTATTGTAATAGGTACACAACAAGACGAATTTGCTGAACAAGTATTTAGTCAATTCGCTTTATCAAACAATGCGAATGTATTTGATAGCGATGGAAATGTAAGTTTTGATTCACCAGCAATGATTGAGGCACTAGAATACTATAAAGATCTTGCGGAATTGACACCTCCAGGTGCTGAAACATGGAGAGAAGCGAAGGATTTATACTTAGCAGAAAATACTTCAATGGTTATGTATTCTTCTTACCTAATGGGCGCGTTAGTTGATGCAGATTTGGCAAATGAAACTGGATTCGCTACACCTGAAAACTTACAGCCTGCAACGTTCGGCCAAATTACATCTTTAACGATTCCAAATACAGTTAGTGATGAGGAAAAAGAAGCGGCTAAGAAATTTGTAAACTATGTTTTAGAGGAAGAAAACTATATTAAGTATCTTCATATGTCTCCAGGTGGGCAAAACCCAACTAGAGCATCTATCGCGGAAGCGCCAGAGTATGTTGACAATGAGGTCTTAAATGCATACGGTGAAGAATCTGCAGTTATCGCATCCGGACTTGAAAACTTACAGCGTTTTGGATTCCAAGACGGAATTCTTTACCCATCAATGGGTGATATCTCAGCAAAACTCATTGTAGGTGAAGCGATATTTAACATGACTCAGCAGGATGCAAGTCCTAAAGAAGTTGCCGAAAAAGCGCAACAAAAGATGGAGGATACTGTTAATTAAACTTATGAAGTCTATATAGAAAAGGCAGGTTCTAATACTAGAACCTGTCTTCCTTTGTTAAGGAGAGATTGAAGGAGGGAACAGGATGCCAATCTACTATCATAAACAAGACAATATCTTTCACATTCAGTCTAAAGGTATGAGCTATATCATCAAAGTATTAGATGGGTTTCCCGTTCATTTGTATTGGGGAAAACGGTTGGAGGACCAAAGCAATTTTTCGTATTTGATTGACCCCATGCGTAGTGAAACAATTGATCGCTTACCCCAAGAGTATCCGCAGTATGGCAGTGGAGATTTTAGGCATCCTGCATATCAAGTACAACTTAAAGACGGAAGCCGTATCACTGAACTTATTTATAAAGGATATCGAATATTTCAAGGAAAACCTTCGTTAGAGGGTTTACCATCTACATACGTTGAGGATAAGCAGGAAGCCCAAACTATACAACTTGAATTGTTAGATGAATATAGTGGGCTTTTCGTAGTGTTATATTATACCGTTTACGAAGATGAGAATGTCGTTACGAGATCAGCAAGATTAATCAATAACGGGAACGGAGACGTGCAAATATTACGCGCACTGTCGGCTAGCCTTGATTTCCATGATCCTGATTATGAAATGATTTATTTATCAGGTGCTTCTAGACGGGAAAGACATATACAAAGAAAGGCTATTGCCCCGGGTAGTGTGAGTATTGAAAGCAGACGAGGGAATGCGAGCAGCCACCATCTTAACCCTTTCTTTGCAATGGTTCGTCCTCATACAACGGAGGATTATGGGGATGCTTTTGGCTTTAGCTTAATTTATAGTGGGAGTTTTAGGGCAGAGATCGAAGTGGATCCGTTTTTTACAACTAGAGCCTCAATCGGTATTAATCCCTTTGATTTTTCGTGGTTACTACACAAGGGGGAGAGTTTTCAAACACCAGAAGTTGTGATGGTGTATTCCTCTGAAGGAATAGGTGATATGTCTAGAACTTATCACAGATTATATCGTAATCGGTTATGTCGTGGAGTTCACAAAGATAACGAACGGCCGATTCTCGTCAATAATTGGGAAGCGACCTACTTCGACTTTGACGAAGATAAAATATTGTCTATAGCAAAAACGGGAAAAGAATTAGGGTTAGAATTGCTCGTTTTAGATGATGGTTGGTTTGGAGAACGTAATGATGATACAAGCTCACTAGGTGATTGGTTTGAAAATAAAGTGAAGCTGCCGAATGGCTTAAAGCATTTGGCAAAACAAGTAAATGAACAGGGACTACAATTTGGTTTATGGTTTGAACCTGAGATGATCTCCCCTAATAGTGAGCTTTACCGTAAACATCCGGATTGGTGTATTCATGTGCCGGGCCGAAGGAGAACGGAATTTCGCAACCAGTTAGTACTTGACTACTCGAGACAGGATGTTCGAGATTATATTTTTACATCCTTGGCTAACATTTTTAAAACAGTACCAATTTCTTACGTGAAGTGGGATATGAATCGTAATTTGATGGAGGTAGGATCTGCTGACCATCCTGTTACTCAGCAACAAGAAATAGGTCATCGTTATATTCTAGGACTTTATGATTTACTTGAAAAGATTACAAATACCTTCCCTCATATATTGTTTGAAGGATGTGCAGGGGGAGGGGGACGATTTGACCCAGGTATGTTACATTACATGCCGCAAATTTGGGCTAGTGATAACACTGATGCGGTGGAACGATTAAAAATTCAATATGGAACTAGTATTGTTTATCCGGTGAGCACAATGGGTTCACATGTTTCAGCTGTACCGAATCACCAGGTAAATCGGATAACTCCCCTAAAAACACGGGGTGATGTCGCTATGTCAGGAAACTTTGGTTATGAGTTAGATCTAACTCTCTTTACTCCAGAGGAAAAAGAAATTGTAAAGAACCAAGTGGAACTATATAAGGAAATACGTTTATTAGTTCAGAGTGGGGAAATGTATCGATTGAAAAGTCCTTTTGAAGGAAACGAAACGGCTTGGATGTTTGTATCGAATGATCAAAAAGAAGCAATCGTTTTCTATTCGAAAGTATTAGCCGAAGCTAACTTACTTCCAAAGGACCGGCTAAAATTAAAAGGTTTAAAACCTTCATTAATATATCAAGTAGATGGTATAAATAATGACTATTTAGGAGACCAATTATTGTATGCAGGATTACCAATCCCCCAATTAAAAGGAGACTTTCAAAGCATGATGTTTTGCTTGAAAAGTCTTTCATAGTGATGGATATAATTGAAATATGGAAGGACAATCTCGATGTATACCGGGATTGTTCTTTTTGTTCGTTAGCAAACTGAGATTATCCGTACTAAGTAAGTGCGGAATACTGTTGATCCTTCTGGATAAAAAGATTCATAAATGTTCTTTTTAGAGAATATGATTGAATTATCATTGTCCTATACCTATACAAATGAGTAACAATTCGTGGGAAATGAATGTGATATGTGCATGATTATGCTAAATATTTTATAAACAGTGATATAGTCCTAAGACTAACTTCGTATATCGTAGAAGATAATAAACAAATGTGGACTAAAGGCGAGTATTTTTGTCAAAATAAAAGTTTTTGTAACGATAGGTTAGGTGAACTGTATTAAATGTGCATAAACAGAAAATAATTCCCAGTTATAGTTGTATATTCAATTTCGTATTTTCTGAAAATTATGGGACAATGTGAATAGAACGACATAAATATTTGGGAGGAGATTTACTTACAATGAAGAAATTATTTTTCTTACTTTTCGCTATTGTTCCGTTTGGAATCCTAGCAGCTTGTGGGACAAGTACTAGCGGTGATGGTGATGGTGATGGCTCAAATAATGGGGATGGGAATGGAAATGGTGAAGAAGAAGTACCAACATACTCTGTCGCGACAGATGCTAACTTCCAGCCATTTGAATACAAAAATCCAGACACAGGTGAAATGGAAGGTTTCGATATTGATTTAATGAGAGCTATAGCTGAAGAAGCAGGTTTTAATGTTGAATTTGAAACAATGGAATTTGATGGTCTGCTAGCTTCTATGCGTACAGGTAAAAACGATATTGGAATTGCAGGAATTTCAATTACAGAAGAACGTAAAGAGTACATTGATTTCTCTGATAAATATTATGATTCCGGTCTAATCTTGGCTGTTCCAGTTGACTCTGATGTTCAGTCAATTGAAGATGTTGACGGCCTTAAAGTTGGTGCACGTCAAGGTTCAACAAGTAACGACTATTTAAAAGAAAATACAGATGCCGAAGTTTCAGCATATCCAGAAATTGTTACAGCTTACATGGATCTTCAACGTGGTCGTCTAGACGCTGTGCTTTATGACTTACCGAACGTTCAATACTATATTAAAGAAAATGCTTCTGACGAGTTAAAAACAGTCGGGGACGTATTGGAAGGACAGCCATATGGTATTGCTACACCAAAAGGATCTGATTTAGTTGGTCCTATTAACGAAGCTTTAGCTACGTTGAAAGAAAATGGTAAGTATGCGGAAATCTATGAAAAATGGTTTGGAACACAACCACCACAATAAAAAAGTACAGCGAAGTTATAACAAATCAAGCGTAACAAGTTGAGGCTTGTTACGCTATTTTATTAAGGAGAGGTTTACTGAATGATAGAAACATTCATAGATAGTGCTTTTGTGAAAAGTTTGCCTTATTTGTTTGAGGGATTAAAGATAACAGTTAGTATTACAGCAATCGGTCTGTTTTTCGGTATGATTATCGGTGCGATGGCAGGGTTAGGAAAACTATCAAAAATAAAATTTGTTCGCAACTTTTGGTCTATTTATGTTGAGGTTGTACGGGGTACACCAATTCTGGCGCAAGCTCTTTTCTTATATTACGGTATTTCGGATATAGGAATAGATATTAGCTCATTTACCGCCGGTGTCATTGCCATTGCAGTAAACGCTGGTGCATACATTGCAGAAATTGTCCGTGGAGCAGTATATTCTATCGATAAAGGGCAGCGTGAGGCAGGAAGATCTTTAGGGCTTTCTGAACGTCAAACAATGCGCTTTATTATTTGGCCGCAAGCATTTAAGCGGATGATACCGCCTCTAGGTAACCAGTTCATTATTAGTTTGAAGGATACGTCTGTATTCTCGGTTATCGCTGTACACGATATTATCTTTATGGGTAAAGAATATTGGAACGCAACATTTGAAATATTTGAGACGCTTGTAATGGTTTGTTTACTTTATTTATGTGTTACGATTCCATCCGCACTCTTTTTGAACAGATTAGAAAGGAAGATGGATGTTAAATGATTACAGTAAAAGATTTACACAAGTCGTTCGGTGATTTAGAAGTTTTGAAGGGAATCGATGCTGAAATTAAAGAACAAGAAGTTGTATGTGTTATTGGCCCATCCGGTTCCGGAAAAAGTACATTTCTTAGATGTTTAAATCTACTGGAGGAGATTACTTCTGGTAGCGTTACAATTGATGGTGAAGAGTTGACAGATCCATCTACAAACATTAACGAACTACGTACGAAAGTAGGAATGGTTTTCCAACACTTCAACCTATTCCCTCACAAAACAGTCTTGCAAAATATTACGTTAGCACCTGTAAAAGTAAAAGGGCTTTCAGAAGAAGAGGCAAAAGAAGTTGCCCTGCCTTTACTTGCTAAGGTTGGGCTGGCTGATAAAGCTGATGCCTATCCTGATAGCTTATCAGGTGGGCAAAAACAACGTGTTGCAATTGCTCGGGCACTTGCCATGAACCCGAAAGTCATGCTTTTTGATGAACCGACATCTGCCCTTGATCCAGAGTTAGTTGGAGATGTGCTAGAAGTTATGAAAGACTTAGCAAAAGAGGGTATGACAATGGTAGTTGTTACCCATGAGATGGGCTTCGCTCGTGAAGTGGGGGACCGTGTCTTGTTTATGGATGAAGGTGTAGTGATGGAGGAAGGAGATCCAGAGCAAATCTTTGAAAATCCACAAGATCCTCGTACTCAATCCTTCTTAAGTAAAATTCTATAATAATAGCTTATAAAAAATCCCCTGTGTTGTACTGCCAAAAGGTAAGATTAAATTCTCGCTTTTGGGTCTACAGTACATAAAGGGGATCTTTTTATTTCTCTCTATATATAAAGGCTTTATACAGTTTCTTCTATCATTTCATCATAATGACCTTCGTTAGGTTGTTGATGGATAAGTGTTAATAATTGTATGAACGTTAATGGTAAGAAACTCGAGTGATATGCTATATATTTTGGCTCCCACGTACATGCAAACTTGTCCTTGAAACGTTTTAGTCCTTTAAAGTTATATCGTTTATTACTCTTTTCATAAATGAAGTGTAATAACTTCTCATAATAACTTGCGTTTGCGTCTGTACCCACGTTTGTAAGTGGAGCCATTCCTAAACTGCACTGTTCAAAGTCTTTTTCTTTTGCCCATTTAAAGATATGAACGAATAATGCCTCCATCGTTCCATTTGGACTGTGAGGGGTTTTACGCATTAAATCTATGCTTATCTTTTTACGATAATTTGTAGCTAAAGTAGCGAAAGCCACGATATCACCATTTGGGTCGGTTATAATCCCTAATGGAAAATGTGAAATATAATCCTCTGAAAAGAACGCTACTGAAAAGCTCTTTTCTTGCCTGCTTCCTAACCATTGTTGCGATATGCTCCTTAATTGGGCGATCGTTTTTTCTGAATAGGGTGGTTCCATAATTTGAAAGGAATACCCACTTCGATTTAACTTATTTAATGCTGTACGCAAATTTCCTTTACTTTTCCCACGTAAAGAAAAATGATGAAGATTCACGATTGCTTCTTCCCCAATTTTTATAACACGATAACCAGTTTCAAGGTAATGTGGTATAAACTGCTGGCTTACTTGGTAGAAGAATACGTTACACCCATTTTTTTGACTATATGTTATAAACTGTTTAATACCTTCATAAAAGAAGAGCGGGTCACCTAGGGGGTCTCCTAATACAAAAAGTTTTTTTCCAATGCGTTTATATAGAATGAGTACTTTTCGTTGTGGATCCCAAAAAAACTCTTTATCTTTAAGAAAACTAAGATGTGATACATGGTTTCCGCCGTATTTCTTTAGGAATGATTTCAGTGATTGGATATCCTTGTCGTTAACAGGGGATAACTCCTTGTTATTCCATAGTCTAATCATGGTCGATGTAGTCTCCTCCTCAAATATCACCTTTATAAAGATAGCACAATATAGTTCCAAAGGAAAAGGGACTTTTTTATCGGATAATAATTACTATAAAATCAATAAGAAAGAGATAATCTTCTCTTTTAAATTAAATAGAAATGGGAAATGTAATTAAAGGGTACAAAAAAGAGTTAAGGGGATTCAACATGGCGGAAAAAGTTGCAATTATTACGGATATTCACGGTAATTATAATGCGTTAAAAGCGGTCTTACATGACATTAATAAGGATGAAGATATAGTTCATATTTATTGTTTAGGTGATTTAATTGGAATTGGTCATGAAACAAATGAAGTTCTCTCATTATTGTCCGTACAAAAGAACATTTCCTTTGTGGCTGGTAACCATGATCAAGCAATTTTAAATATTTTTGCGGGTAAGGAACCTGGAAGTAAGGGAGAAGAAAAAGAACACCATAAATGGATTGCTTCCCGGTTAGATCCTGCTTACCTACCGATGCTATCTGGTCTTTCGCAAAAGTTATACGCAAATCATAATGGGAAAACGTTTTATTTTACCCATTACCATGTAAATGAACGGGGTGATTTTTTACCCGTCGATCAAACCCCTTCAGTAAATAAATTAGATGAGTTGTACCGGGAGTCAACCGCGGACATCGTTTGTTTTGGCCACCATCACGTTGTTCATCATTTTAAATCGAAAGAACGGCTGTATGTAAATCCAAGCTCATTAGGATGTAATCATAAGCCGTTAGCACCATACGGAGTTGTTGAATTAGGAGCATTTGGGAATATAAATATATCGTTTCGAGAAGTACCATATGACAATAAAGACTTTTTACTCTCATACGAGCGCTTAAATGTTCCTGGGAAGGAATTTATTTTAGAAGTTTTTTACGGAAACCAACATTTGCGATATATATAGCAAAAGACAACCTCTTTCAAACTCCGTGGAAGAGGTCGTCAGACTATTCATCGTCTTCAACTAAGGGATACACACCGTTTCGTCGTGAACCTCTTTCCCGGTCAAAGGTGGATTGAATGCGCAAACCATGCGCATATCATGTTTATCTAGGGCATATATTTTACCTGCTGAAATCACAAAAAGCACCTTACCACTGACAATGTCTCGACTTCACCTTCCCCTTTTATACAATAAAACATCTTCATGGTGGCTTTGATACCAAAGCTCTCTCCTAAATAAAAATCATGCTCAATTTATAGAAAATTCTGGTTCTTTACCTTATAATAGTTTGAAATACCTTTGAATAAATACGGTAAGTAAAGGAGACTTCAATTCGTGTTACATAAAAAAGACGATTTATATCATAATTTAATGGCTGATTTCGATTACACATTAAATCATTCAGGTGTATCCGGTAATAGAGTGGCTTCCCGTCTGAATGAGTTATCCTTAATCGGTAAAACAGAGTACGGTGGGTCTTATCGTGTAGGATTTTCTGCTAAAGAAGCTGAAGCGAAAAATAAAGTAATAGATTGGATGAAAGAAGCGGGGTTAGCCGTAACGACTGATGGTGCGGGCAATGTTTTTGGTAGATTAGAAGGAAAAAATCAGTCACTACCTCTCCTGATGTCTGGTTCACACGTAGATAGCGTTCCAAATGGAGGGCATTTTGATGGGCCGTTAGGTGTATTAGCAGCATTAGAAGTAGTTGAAGCGTGGAAAGAAACTGGCTATACACCAGAACGCACGGTTGAAGTTGTGATTTTTACAGATGAGGAAGGGGCACGCTTCAATGGTGGGTTGTTAGGAAGTCAGGCCTTTACTGGGCAAAATGATAAAGAAACGATAACAAAGTTAACAGATACAGAGGGGAAATCTTTCTCTGAGGTTCTAGATGAAATTGGCTTAACAGAAGAAGAATTCTTTCAATCCGAACGGGATCTAACGAAGATAGAAGCTTTTATAGAAGTTCACATTGAACAAGGGAAACGCTTGGAAAAAGAGCAACTCCCTGTTGGTATCGTAACAGGTATTGCTGGACCTTGTTGGTTATCTATGAACTTTAAAGGACAAGCAGGTCATGCTGGAAATACCCCCATGGATGAAAGATGTGACGCCCTCGTTGCTGCCGGAAAGTTTGTAAGTGAGATTCATAATCTACCTCCACGAGTTAGTTCAACGGCAGTAGCAACTGTTGGAAAATTGAACGTCAAACCAAATGGGGTAAATGTAATTCCAGGTGAAGTGGACTTAACGGTTGATATTCGTGATATCCATGAGAATACACGTGATCAACTTGTTGGGTTAATAACCGATGCAGCACAAAGTGTTGCCAAGAAGTACGGCATAAACGTTGCATGGAATGAAACCGTACGAGTTGATCCGTTGTTAATACGAAAGGATCTACAACAAAAGTTAGATGCATCGATTGTGGCAAATGGCATAGAACCTTTCTATTTACCGAGTGGAGCAGGTCATGATGCAATGGTCGTTGGGAGAAAAATTCCATCTGCCATGTTGTTTGTGCAAAGTAAAGATGGTATTAGTCATAACCCGGCAGAATGGTCTTCCTTGAACGATTGTGTTCAGACGATCCATGTTTTAAAACACTTCATAGAAAACTACTAATGATTCATATACGCTGTGCCTAGAATAGGTACGGCGTTTTTCTATATAAATGGTTTCAAGTCATGGTGACCTACATCTATTTTAAAATGGAATTTTATTTCATTCTATAATAATTACCATCATCCTAGAATGAAAAATATGTTAAAATAAAAATAGTGAATATGTACTAGAAATATATAAAATATAGAAAGAAATAAAATAATGGTACGATAAAGGCAAACTTGTCGAAAGATGAGGACGCAAAGCCTCAGGTCTAAAGCGGAAGCTAAGATGGCTGGGTTACCGTAGGGAAAGAGAAGTGACTCCCTTTGCGGGCATTACTTCTCTTTTCATATTTTCATTAACGTTCTGAGCTTTGTCTATCATTGTTTTTTATGAATATATTTAGAAACGGGGCGTTAGGAGATGTCGGTTAAACGCAGGCTGATTATTGGTTCAGCATCTGTAATGTTTCTATTAGTTGTGCTAGCAACTACAGCAGTGGTGCTATTAGAAAAATTTAATCATAATATTGAAACAGTTGTTGAGAAAGATTATCAAAAAATTGTTCTACTGAATCGATTGGGAAATGATTTCAGTTCTTACGTTAAATTAGTAAGAGAGGCTGAATCATTTGAAAATGAATCTGAGACTTTTAAATTTTTGAATGCAGTGGATGAAAAGCGTTCAGATATAGAAGTTACAATTGCATCGCTGGAAAATGTCATTGTCCAAAGGGAGGCCATTTCTACCTTTAGGAAATTAAAGGTGGAATACCAGAACTATAATAACCTAGTTGATCTTTATCTTGCATCAGATAGCAGAGTGAATCGACCATTTTTTAATGAAGAAAGTGTCCGCATTCAAACAGAACTACTTGATAACATCACTCAACTTACAAACGTCTATGAACAAGATATGGAAGAGATTACAGAAGAATCTCAAGCGTTATTTGAAAATACAAGAAAAATTATCATTATTTTATCTACGCTAGTAATCGGTGCCGGTCTTGTGATTGCCATTATAATCATTCGCAATATTACTAAAAACTTAAATCTGCTATTAAATGGAATTGAAGGATTTACATCTGGAAAACTCGACCTGACCAAACGATTAAGCGTTAAATCAAAGGATGAATTTGGTAAGTTAGCAGATGCTTTCAATCGTATGATTGACTGGTTACAAGAGAAAACAGACCGGGAACGTGAAACAGCAGTTTTGAATGAAGAGCAAGCATGGCTGAAATCTAACATTGCCGAAATAACAGTTGAATTGCAAGGGAATCCGGACTTGCAATCACTGGCGAAAACATTTGTGTCAAAAGTCACCCCGCTAGTCAGAGGGAATTTAGGGGTCTTATACATTACAGAAGATAGTGATGAAGATGACGCACCTGATTTAAGGCTAGTGGGTAGTTACGCATATAAAGAACGAAAACATTTATCAGATCGATTCTCCTTTGGTGAGGGCTTAGTCGGTCAAGCTGCGTATGAAAAAGAAACGATACTTCTTACCGATGTCCCTGATGACTACATTAAAATTAATTCAGGAGTAGGAGAAGCTACGCCATTAAATATCATCGTACTACCACTTATTTTCAAAGGGAAAGTGCTAGGTGTACTAGAAGTTGCTTCATTCCATCAATTTAAAGAGATTGAGAAAGAATTATTAGAACAATTAACAGATAGTATTGGTATTGTGATTGAAAATATTAAAGGGCAAATGCGCACCGAAGAGTTGTTAGAAGAGTCGCAAGTTTTAACAGAAGAGCTTCAAACACAAGCAGAAGAATTAGAAGTTCAACAAAAAGAATTAGAGCAAATTAATGCCGAACTTGAGCAGCAGACAAAGGCTTTAAAAGAATCTGAGCGTGTCCTTCAACAGCAACAGGAGGAGTTGGAGCATAATAACACAGAGTTAGAAGAAAAAGCCCAACAACTAGCAGAACAAAATCAAAAGTTTGAGCAAAAAAGTCAAGAAGCTGAAAAAGCTAAAGTAGATGCTGAAGAGAAAGCGAAACAACTTGAGCTTATATCTAAATATAAATCAGAGTTTTTAGCAAACATGTCTCACGAGCTACGAACTCCGTTAAATAGTTTATTAATTTTAGCGAAGCTTCTTTCTGAAAACAAAGAAGGAAACTTCACAGACAAACAAGTAGAATTTGTCAAAACAATCTATTCATCTGGTGCAGACTTATTAAATCTCATTAATGATATCCTTGATTTATCAAAGGTAGAGTCCGGGAATATGGAAGTTTATAAAAGCCGCTTCCTATTGAATGATGTGAAACGTTTCGTGGAAGATACATTTAAACCCGTAGCAGAAAATAAAGGAATCGAGTTTGATGTTCAATTAAGCAACACGTTACCTAAAACAGTATTTACAGATAAAAAACGATTTGAACAAATAATAAAGAACCTACTATCAAATGCCTTTAAGTTTACGGAAAGAGGTCATGTAAACTTAAACATTCGGAGGGCAAGTGAACAAGAATTACAACAACTAACAGGAGAGGCTTTCCATAACGGTGATGTTACCGTTGCATTCTCCATTTCAGATACTGGTATTGGAATCCCTAAAGATAAACAAGAAATTATTTTTGATGCCTTCCAACAGGTAGATGGAACAACAAGTCGAAAGTATGAAGGTACAGGTTTAGGACTTTCCATTAGTCGGGAATTTGCTTCTATGCTAGGCGGCGACATAAAAGTCGAAAGTATAGAAGGAGAAGGAAGTACTTTCACCCTTTACTTGCCAATCTCTTATGTAGGACCAAACGAAGTAAACCAGCAAGAAGAGACACCTATTATTGATGCACGAGACGAAATTGCATCCACTCGAATTGCTGATCCTGTTGTCACGGACATACCTCCAATAGAAGATGTCGTATCAGATGAAGAACTAGTCCGAGAAATGGAGTCCGACCGAAAACGAATTCTTGTCGTTGAGGATGATGCTACACAACGGAACAGTATCGTAGAACTCATCCAAGGAATGTATGTAGATATCGTTTCTGTATCTTCAGGGGAAGAAGCATTACAAGAGTTAACCGGCAAATTTTTCGATTGTATGATATTAGATTTAGGTTTATCGAAAATGTCTGGTTATGAATTGTTAGAAGAAATCGAGAAAGAAAGCTCGTTACACTATATACCAGTCCTTATTTATACAGGAAGAGACCTATCTTCAAAGGATGAGTTAAGATTAAAGAAGCATGCGAAAACGATCATTATGAAAGATATTTACTCACCCGAGAGATTGCTTGAGGAAGTATCATATTTGTTAAACAAAAAAGATGAAGATTTATCAAATGTGAGTATCGAACATGTTCAAGAAACTTTGCAGGACAATCATTTTGAAGGTAAGAAAATATTAATCGTTGATGATGATATAAGAAATGTCTTTGCTTTATCTAATATGCTTGAACATCATGAAATGGAAGTGTTGTTTGCTGAAAACGGAAGAGAAGGAATCGAAACGTTGCAGAGAAATGAAGATATCGATCTTGTCTTAATGGACGTCATGATGCCTGAGATGGACGGATACGAAGCGACGCAAAAGATTCGCAGCAACCCTGAATTTAAATCATTACCAATCATTGCATTAACAGCAAAGGCGATGAAAGATGATCGGAAAAAGTGTTTAGATGCGGGTGCCTCCGATTATATCGCGAAACCAATTAACAATGATCAATTATTATCGTTAATGCGAGTTTGGTTATATAAGTAAGGAGAATGATGAGTGGAGGAAAATCTATTTAATGAAAAAAGTTGGACAACTTACGACGGGGTGGAAAAGATTGAAATACGTCTACTCCTCGAAGGGATTTTCCTTCGTTACGGATACGACTTTCGAAATTATTCATATTCGTCTCTACGGAGGCGTATATGGCATCGAATAAAAGCCGAAAAGCTTAGATCTATTTCTGAATTAACAGAAAAGGTACTCCACAACCCGATTTTTATGGAAAGGCTCCTCGCCGATTTTTCCATAAATGTTACCGAAATGTTTCGGGATCCTAGCTTTTTCTCCTCATTTCGAAAGAATGTTGTACCATTGTTAAGATCCTATCCAGTCATTCGAATTTGGCATGCAGGGTGCTCAACTGGTGAGGAAGTATATTCAATGGCAATTACGTTGAAAGAAGAAGGTTTACTAGGAAAATGTAAGATTTATGCCACTGATATGAACAAAAATGTGTTAGAAATTGCTAAAAGTAGAAAAGTACCGTTAGAAAAGATGCGAAAGTATACCTATAATTATCATCAAGCAGGCGGTGAAAAAGACTTTTCCAAATATTATTCGGTACAAGGGAATTTTGCTATTCTCGATCAAAGCTTAACGGAGAACGTTGTTTTTGCCCAACATAATTTAGTTACAGACGGTTCTTTTAACGAATTCAACTTAATTTTGTGCCGAAATGTCCTTATTTATTTTAATAATGAATTACGTGATCAAGTTCACGATTTGTTTTATCAAAGTTTAAGCAGGTTTGGTATATTAGCGTTAGGGGATAAAGAGTCCATTCGATTTACACAACATGCACAACATTTTGAAGAAGTATTGCCAACTGAGAAGTTCTATCGAAAGACGAAGTAACCAAAATCTACGGAATTCCAAGCTGAAACTTAATAGGTTAGGAGTCTAAATATGCAGCGAAGTGATAAAATTAACATCTTAATGGTAGATGACCGTCCCGAAAACCTTCTAGCACTTGAAGCTGTACTTTCCAGTCCGGAGTACAATTTAGTTCGGGCAACATCTGGTGAAGAAGCTCTTAAGTTTCTCCTGAAAGATGACTATGCAGTCATTTTGCTTGATGTTCAAATGCCTGGTCTGAATGGATTTGAAACAGCACAAGTCATTAAAAGTCGACAAAAAACTCAACACATTCCAATTATTTTCTTAACAGCCATCAATAAAGAGCCAGAACATGTATCGAAAGGTTATTTAATTGGGGCAATTGATTATTTATTCAAGCCATTTGAGCCTGATAATTTAAAGGCTAAAGTCGACAACTTTGCCAGTATTTATGAAAAAAATCAAAGAGTAAAAAAACAATCTGATTTGTTGAAGAGAAGCTTACGAGATTTAGAAAAAGCAAACCAGGAATTATCAAGACAGGCGGCGGAATTACGGAAAGCAGAGGCTATTTCGCGTATTATTGGGGACGCTTCAATTGACACGATGATTGTATTTAATAATCAAGGCGAAGTGTTAACGGTGAATCCTGCCGTAAAGGGAATGTTTGGCTATTCTCAATCAGAGTTGATAGGGGATAATATTGTTGCACTGATTCCTCTATTTGGATCGGATAAATTAAATGTTATTTTTAATGATGAAGATGGCAAACATGAGCACATATTTGAGCGTTTAATTGAAACACAAGCCCTTCAGAAAGATGAGTCATTATTCCCAGTTGAGATACAAATTGGAAAGGCTATTGTCGATGGTAAAAGGTTATTTGCTTGTACCATTCGCGACATAACGGAACGGAAAAAGCAGCTAGCAGCATTAAAACATCAAGCTTTACATGATAGTTTAACAGGGCTACCGAATCGTACGTTATTATATGATCGAATTCAAGAAAGTATGGGGAAAAGTAAAGCTTCCTCCACTGAAATGTCCCTACTCCTCTTTGATTTAGATCACTTTAAAGCAATCAATGACACCTTAGGCCATCATTGTGGTGATCTTTTATTAAAGCAGATAGCGAATCGACTTGAGACCCTTGTAGGGGAAGAAGACACAGTCGCACGATTAGGTGGGGATGAGTTTGGTGTACTATTGTCCAATATGGATACAGACAAAGCAGTAACGTTGGCGAAAGAAATTATTGAAGTCATTGAACAACCGATTGAAATTAATGAACAGACATTGATGGTTCGTCCAAGTGTCGGTGTGGCAATATTCCCATATCATGGTGACGATGTGGAAACGTTAATGCGAAGAGCAGATGTTGCGATGTATACAGCGAAGCGTACGGGAAGTGGCTACGCTATTTATTCAACCGAAAATGATCCAAACAGCTTAAATCGCCTACAATTAATTAGTGAACTTCGGGATAGTATTGATCATGACAAGTTAATGGTTTATTACCAGCCAAAACTAGATGTGAAGTCTAATCGAGTATTCGAACTTGAGGCTCTTGTTCGTTGGGAACACCCGATACACGGTTTTATTCCGCCGGATGAGTTCATTCCTTTAGCAGAGCAAAATGGATTAATTAAATCACTTACTTTAACAGTGTTGAACAAGTCCTTAGGTCAACTCGCCCGTTGGCGAAAAGAAGGGTACAATACGGGAGTAGCCGTTAATTTATCAACTCGCAATTTACAAGACATATATTTGCCCGACCAAGTAAAAGAATTATTAGAGAAATGGGAAGTGCCACCACAGTGTTTAACATTAGAAATTACGGAAAGCTTTATTATGGCAAACCCAAAAAGGGCAATGGATATATTATTGAAACTAAGAGGACTCGGAATTCGCTTGTCTATAGATGATTTTGGAACAGGTTATTCTTCGTTGGCCTATTTGAAGAACTTACCAGTTGATGAAATAAAAGTTGATAAGTCTTTTGTTATTGATATGACAAAGGATCCGAACGATGCGATGATTGTTCGATCTGTCATTAGTTTAGCGCATAATTTAGGAATTTCAGTTGTAGCAGAAGGTGTAGAAACTGAAGAAATATGGGATATGTTGGTTTCATTGTATTGTGATTCAGTACAAGGTTACTATTTAAGCCGCCCATTACCGGCTGATAATATTTTTCGTTTCTTAATGGAAAGAGAAATAAGAGTTTAGGATATAAGGAGCGTTGTCTGAACTGTAGACAGACACGCTCCATTTTATTGTTCATTTTTTCGTGAATGTTACGCCCCTTTTTATGGAATATTAATGTTGAAAAAGCCGCCGCAAATCAAATATATGACATTTGTCATAAAAAACTGCTGACGTTCATGACTATTACGAAACAAGAAATTCACCTATCATTAAGACTAGGTCATAAAGGAAACAAGGGGGATAATTATGGCTAACTCAAAATTAGCGCAACTACGAAAAAAAATTAAACAATTTGAAACATCAGATACAAAGGCAAGTGTATGGCAAATGATTAATACAATAGTGCCATATATATTGCTATGGTACTTAGCATACGAGGCGATTTCTATATCTATATGGTTATCATTAGCGATTTCAGTAATAACGGCAGGGTTTGTTGTGCGGACATTTATTATTTTTCATGATTGTTGTCATGGATCATTTTTTCATAACCGCAAGCTAAATAACATTGTCGGTACTATTACCGGAATTTTAACAATGTTTCCATATGAAAAGTGGAAACGTGAACATTCAATTCATCACGCTACTAGTGGAAATTTAGATAAACGTGGAACTGGCGATATCTGGGTTATGACAGTTGATGAGTATGTAAAAGCGACAAAGCTTGAACGTCTGCAGTACCGTTTATATCGTAATCCGTTCGTAATGTTTGTACTGGGTCCACTAATGTTATTCTTTGTGGAAAATCGAAAAAACCGTAAAGATGCTCGAAAAAAAGAACGAATCAACATGTATGTTACGAATGTATCCATTGTTGCTATTGCAATTGTTTTAATGTTAGCCATCGGTTGGGTTAACTTTCTAATCGTTCAATTACCAATTATGTTCGTATCAGGAATGCTCGGAATATGGTTATTCTACGTTCAGCATCAGTTTGAAGACTCCTATTTTGAAGATGAATCGGATTGGGACTACGTGAAGGCGGCTATAGATGGAAGTTCATATTATAAACTACCTAAAATATTACAGTGGATTACGGGTAATATCGGTTACCACCATGTTCACCATTTAAGTCCGAAAGTACCGAACTACCATTTGGAGCCTGTACACAATTCAACACCAGAATTACAGCAGGCGACAACGATTACGGTTGGTTCAAGTTTAAAATCCATTCGTTTCCGTTTGTACGATGAAGAAGCGAAAACATTCGTTACGTTTAAAGAGGTTAAACATTTATTAAAGCAACCAAATAAAAAAGTATCCATGCAAGTAAATAAAACGTAAAAGTCTAAGGGAAAAACCGTTCAAATGTAAATTGAATGGTTTTTCTTTTATCATAATGGAAGATGGTATAATAGATAGGAATTGTAAGGAAAGGAAACGAATATGCAAAATTGGTATAATATTTTTCCGAAAAACAAAAGTTTAAGCATTTACGTATGGATCATATTTAGTTTATTACCTTTTTACTTTATATTTAAGTCGACTATGCTTTGGGAAATCGTGTTCGGATTCGTCATGATCATTTTATTCTTCGTAGCTTACCGGTTATCTTTTTTGTCTAATGGATGGTTTCTATACGTATGTGTTTCCATCATGATATGTATAAGTGTAGGCATGTCACTTTTTTATGGGTATGTATATTTTTCACTATTTTTAGCCTTTTATATTGGGAATGTACAACATAAAGGTGGATTTATAACCCTCTATATTATTCATGTTGTAACGACCATTACAGCTGCGTCATTGAGCGTATTGACACAACGTGAATTATTCTTTTCACAATGGCCTTTTATTGGGGTTACAATCTTAGGGGTTGTATTGTTGCCTATTAATACATATAACAGAATTAAAAGGCAAAAGCTCGAAGTTCAGCTTAATGATGCGAAAGAAAAAATTTCACAATTAATGGTTTACGAAGAAAGACAAAGAATTGCACGAGACTTACACGACACACTTGGGCAAAAATTAACGTTAATTGGGTTGAAGAGTGACTTAGCGAGCCGGTTAATTCATAAAGACATAAATGGTGCCAAAAATGAAATTACGGATATTAATCAAACCGCGAGAACAGCGTTAAAAGAAGTGCGGGATATGCTTGCGGATATGCGTGGGGCGAAGTTAGATGAAGAATTGAAACATGTTCAGCAACTTTTAAAAGCTGCCAATATTGACGTATCCATACATGGGAAAACAAATTTGCGCAATACGCCTGCATTAGTGGAAGATGTAATGAGTATGTGTTTAAAAGAGGCTGTAACAAATATCGTAAAGCATAGTGGAGCAAAATCTTGCATAATTGAAATAAACGAAACGATTGATCATTTTCGTTTAAAGATTGAAGATGACGGGGTTGGATTTAGTGACGAAAGTGAACAAACAAATGGTCACGGTTTAAAAGGTATGGCTGAACGTTTAGAATTTGTGAACGGCCAAGTGAACATTACGAACAAAAATGGTACCACAATAGATATAACCATACCTAATGTTATGACAATGGTAAAACAGGGGGAAGAGCGATGATTCGTATCGTCATTGCGGAAGACCAGCGAATGTTACTCGGTGCACTCGGTTCTTTACTTGATTTAGAAGATGATATGGAAGTAGTAGGGAAGGCTGCAAATGGACAAGAAGCAGTCGATCTGGTGAAACAGCACAATCCGGATATTTGTATTATGGACATCGAAATGCCGGTAATGAATGGGCTAGATGCTGCTGAAGAAATGATTGACTTGCCATGTAAAACCATTATCTTAACGACCTTTGCACGAGCAGGATATTTTGAACGTGCACGACAAGTGCAAGTTAGTGGCTATTTGTTGAAGGACAGTCCTAGTGAGGAGTTAGCAAGTTCCATACGGAAAATTATGAACGGTGGAAGAGTCTATTCCCCTGAACTCGTTGATTTAGCTTACGAAGAAGCAAACCCACTTACAGAGCGGGAAAATCAAGTGATAAAGTTGATAGCAAAGGGAAAAAGCACAAAAGAAATTGCAAAAGAACTCCACTTAACGTATGGTACAGTTCGTAACTATATATCAGTCATCTTTGACAAACTGGACGTATCAAACCGGGTTGAAGCTGTTTCAAAGTTTGAGGATAAAGGTTGGTTCAAACAATAATGTTTAAAGTAAGACACTTTGGTATAAGAAGTGTCTTTTTTTATTTTAAAAAGATGTTACTACTTTAAAATAGAAATCGTCTACTTTACATAATGATAGGTTAACAAGAACGGTGCACATAGTGAACATTTTTCGTTATTTTGGAATAGTTAACTGCTTCAAAATCTTATTGTGGGTAATAAGAGTTACTTTTTGTTGGTACTAAAGTATGATATTCTATATTTATGTAAATATTGCCTTCAAGATAAGGGCAAACCTATCGAAAGATGGGGACGCAAAGCTTAAGGGGCTAAGGTGTAAACCATGCCAGCCAGCTACCAGAGGAGGAAAAGTCATGCAAATTTATAAAGACCAAGCCAATTACCAGCCATTTTGGAGAAATCAATCTTATAACACTACATATCAGCAACAACCAAATCAACAAAACAAAGTGACAAACCACCCCCAATTAAATGAAACTAAAGGATTTCAAAATGAAACAGGTAGTCAAAAGAACAACTTGCAAAGTATGCAAAATGTGCTGAATAACTACTATTCTATGAAATCAGGTTTTAATAGTAGTGGTGACTTGAAGAAACAGTTAAATCAATTGGCAGAAAAGAGTATATCTTATCGTGTAGATAAGCATTCTGAAAAGTTCGAATCGAAAGTTCATAACTTTAAGATGGAGATAAGTCGCGAAGCCCACGAAGCATATAGTAAAAGTCGTCAAAATAATTCTGCGGCGCATCCATCTGAAAATCGTAACAATGCAAGTGTGAATGGACAAGCCAATCGCAATGACAAAGCAGCAACAGCTAGTAACGGTAAGAATATCTCAAATGAAAATGCTGATAATAAAGGACGCTCTCAATCTAGTGCAAATGATGAGAATCGATCTGCTTCAAATCATACAGAAAATGAAACATATACGAATCAAGTTGAAAACCGTGGTCGAACAGAATCTAACGTAAAGAATCAATCAAGAACGAATTATACTGAAAATAATTCGACTGCAAGTGGTAATAGTAGTTCCAGTACAGCAGCTACTGAGGCGGCCCGTGGTACACAAGTACAAACTAAAGATACGAACGTAGAAGTGCAACGTGGCGACGGTTTTATGTATAATCAAACCGATAACACAACGTCTCAAGAAGGTGTATCTAGTAGAACGTCGGTGCAAAATGACGGCACATGGGAAGGTATGAATACTTCTGTAAATAAAGATACAACAGTTTAGAATACAGAAGTACAAACCGAGTCCAATAAAGTAGGCACATGGGAAAGTATGAATAACGAGACTACAGTCGGCGTAACTAATGGTGAAAATGTATTTAATACTGGACCAATAGGATCTAATATAGACTATAAAATGTAAATATGAATAATAAAAAAGTGAAGGTATAACCTTCACTTTTTTATATAGTTGAAAGAGGTAGAGGAATGGATAAACATAACATTTACAATGTGTGTAGGGCTATGGTACTGTTTCTTTAAGACTACTAAAAATTAAAAATGGATGAAAAGGCAAACCTACAGAAATGTAGTGACGCAAAGCTAAAGGGGCTAACGTTTTACTATGCCAGCCAGCTACCGTTTTATTAAGGGACATCCGTATAAAACGGATGTTTTTTATTTATATTGATGATTGGGGACACGAGCCGATGAAATATATTGGACGCTTAATTATGTTAGGAGTTGCATCCATTAGTGTTTTCGGTTGGACCAGCTATGACTTTTTTTATCATGGGCTGTTTTCGCCGACGGAAATACTATTAAAAGGTGTTTATTTTCCTTTTGCTTGGTGGGCTGGCTACCAGTTCGATAAAGCAAAATTTTTAAATAAGAAAGTGATAGAAAAGCAAAATGAATTGCAGGATACATTTGAAAGTATGACATCTGCGTTTTTATCCCTTGATAAAAACTGGCGTTTAACTTACGCGAATTCAAATGCTCTTAAACTTTTAGAAAAAAACGCTAATGATATAATAGGAAAAATTATTTGGGACGAGTTCCCTGAGGCAGTTGGATCTACCTTTCATATAAATTATTACAAGGCTCTCAATGATCAAGTAGAAGTACATTTTGAAGAGTACTATGAACCATTAGAGGCTTGGTTTGAGGTCCGTGCATTTCCGACAAAATACGGGTTATCAGTGTATTTCCATGACGTAACTAGTAGAGTTGAATGGCAAAGAAAAGTCGATAAGCTTGCAAAGCATGATATATTAACAGGCTTACCGAATCGTTACTATCTCACTGAATATTTAGAGGAAATATTGAATGCAAAAAATCATGAGGATCATGTCACTACACTACTATTTATCGATTTAGACCGCTTTAAAGCTATTAACGATTCTTTAGGACACCATGTAGGTGATGTGTACCTTGAAAAGACTGCAGATCGTATTAGAAAGCTCGTTCCTTCAAATGGGTTCGCTTCTCGATACGGAGGAGATGAATTTGTCATTGTGTTAAAACAAACGAGTAAAACCGATACAGAAGAGTTTGTGAAAGAGGTAATCGATTATTTAAATCAACCTGTCATCGTTCAAGGTCAGCAACTGTACACTACACCAAGTATCGGTATTAGCGTTTACCCTCAGGATGGAAACAGTACAAAAGAGTTATTACAGAAGGCAGATCAAGCAATGTATGCAGTGAAAAAACAAGGGAAAAACAACTTTCTATTTTATTCTCCTAATTTTATGTTATCGTCTAGCAGAAAAATGTTAATTGAGAGTGAGTTACGCAAAGCAATCGAACATGGGGACCTATCTGTACATTATCAACCACAGTATAAAATAGGGAACCATACGATAGTAGGTATGGAGGCGTTAGTGCGGTGGGAGCATGAGACGCTTGGCTTTATACCGCCATCTGAATTTATTCCTATTACAGAGGAAATAGGATATATTCATAAGCTTGGGAAGTTTGTTTTCAAAGAATCTTGTAAGCAACTACAACATTGGCATACTCAAGGTTTTAACGATATTAGTCTATCTGTCAACGTTTCCACTATCCAATTTAAAGATAGGAACTTTATGAATGATATTCGCGAAATTTTAACGGAAACAAATGTAGACCCGCAATATGTACAAATCGAGATTACTGAAAGTGCATTGCATAATTACGAACAAACAGAACAAGTGTTACAACAGTTAAATGAACTTGGTGTAAAAGTATCAGTAGATGATTTTGGTACAGGTTACTCATCATTAAGTGTATTACAACAATTAACGATTCACAGGTTAAAAATTGATAAATCATTTATTGATGGGATCCATGCAAAAAACCATCGGAGTAAGGCAATAGTGAAAACGATTATTGATATGGGACATCACTTGAATTTAGAGCTCATTGCAGAAGGTGTTGAAAATGCTGAACAATTAGCGTATTTACAACAAAACCAATGTGAATATGTGCAAGGATATTATTTCAGCAAGCCACTGTCAGCTTATGAAATTAACGTACTGCTCGAAAAACACAACACGTTTCATCAATCGGTGTAGAAAAAAAGGATACATGATGTATCCTTTTTGTTTTAGTTGTCAGGGGTAAGATTGGAAAACAAATCGTGATATGATAGAGATAAGAAAGCTTATAGAGGTGGAATAAATGTGGACAAGCATATTTAATCAATTAAATTTTCCATATGAAAGCAGTACGCAAAGTTTTGTAGGTTTAGGGGACTCACTTACTTTACTGCAAAAAATGAAGGACGAAACGGTCGATTTAATATTCGCTGATCCACCGTATAATATAGGTAAAGACTTTGGGAATAACCAAGATACGTGGAAAACAACGAGAGATTATGTAGAATGGTGTAAAAGTTGGATTGATGAATGTTTTCGCGTATTAAAGCCTAATGGAACTTTTTATTTCATGACAGCTACACAACATATGCCATACTTAGATATATACGTGAGTGAGCATTATCATATTTTGTCACGTATTATTTGGAGTTACGATAGTTCGGGTGTGCAATCAAAGAAACTGTTTGGTTCTTTGTATGAACCAATTATTATGGCAACTAAAAATAGCAAAAGTAAATATACATTTAATTATGAAGATATTATGGTGGAAGCTAAGACTGGTGCAAAACGGCAGTTAATCGATTATCGAAAAACACCACCACAACCATACAATACGAAAAAAGTGCCAGGAAATGTCTGGGATTTTCCTAGGGTAAGATACAAAATGAACGAGTACGAAAATCACCCTACCCAAAAGCCAGAGAGCTTAATAGAGCGTATCATTAAAGCGTCAAGCCATGAAGATGATTATGTACTCGACCCATTCTCAGGTTCGTTTACGACGTCCTCAGTAGCTGTAAAACTAAATCGAAAAGCGGTTGGGTTCGATATTAATGAAGAATATTTTAAGATAGGATTACGCAGGACCGGAATATCGAATGTTTACCAAGGTGAACATTTAGAGAAAAAAAAAGTTCGGAAGACGAAAAACAAGTCGAAGCGAGACCATGATATGATGAAAGAAACTTGATATTTATAAAGAAATAGTACATATGTAAATCTATATTAATAATTCGTGGGGTTCGTTAATATATAAATAATTGTATAAGGTGATTTTACCGAAGTATTCGTCCTTGTCGTCTTGATAAGGACATCTTTTTTTATTGAGGAGGGTTAGCAATTGGGAAATTCTTTAGTATTGCAATCTGATTTTGGTACAAGTGATGGAGCCGTTAGTGCAATGTATGGAGTGGCGAATACAATAGATCCAACATTACGCATTTTTGATTTAACCCATCATATATCACAGTTTAATATATGGGAGGCATCCTACCGTTTAGTTCAAACTTTACCCTATTGGCCAGAACATACTGTGTTTGTTTCAGTTGTAGACCCTGGAGTTGGTACAGACCGACGTAGCGTTGTCGCGAAAACGAAGACGAATCATTATGTCGTAACCCCTGATAACGGAACGTTAACCCACCTTAATCAACAGTATGGAATTGCTGAAGTTCGGGAAATTGATGAAACAATCAATCGTTTCCCCAAATCGGAAAATTCCTACACTTTTCATGGTCGGGATATTTATGCTTATACGGGGGCGAAATTGGCATCTGGAGTTATCACTTTTGCCCAGGTGGGACCATCAGCAGAAGAGGATATTGTTCTATTACCAATGTTTGAGTCCCGAATTGAAGGAAATAGTGTGAAAGGAAATATTGATATTTTAGATGTTAGGTTTGGTAATGTTTGGACAAATATTAATCGCTCATTATTGCATGATCTTAATATTCAAACTGGCGATATGGTTAAGGTGAAAGTATACGGAGAGTTAGGAACCATTTTAAACAAACGTTTGATCTATGCCCGTACGTTTGGAGAAGTACCTGTAGGTGAACCTGTCATGTATGTGAATTCGATTGATAAAATAGGTATTGCCATAAACCAAGGATCTTTTGCTGATCTATATAATATAAGTATGGGTAATAAATGGTTTATCAAAATTACAGCCTACGATAGATAAACATGATGTATACTCCTTTCCAAATTAAGAAAACTAAAGAAAACTGTGTATCATTGGAAGGAGTTCAGTTCATGAAAAAAATGTTTTATGTTTTTATTGTTGCACTAACATGTATACTTCCATTTTCCAGCATGGAAACGACTGTAAATGCCGAAGCGGAAGGTGAGAAGGGAGAAAAAATTACCCTTACAGCTGAACAGCAAAAAGAAATGGATCAATTGTATCAAGAGTTAATTGCTAAGCATAAGGAAATCATCGAAAAGTATAAGGAATATGGTGTATGCTCAGAGGAAAAGGCACAAAAGAAGATGACACGCCTGGACAATTATTATGAAAAACTAAAGGTGAATGGATTTGTGCCAAATTGGGATCATGATCATTGGAAGAAAAATAAAGCGACATATTAAATGGAAAAGTCCTTATAGATGATCTATAAGGACTTTTTTATGTAACAGAGCAGGGTTCACATAAACTATTATTGAATAGGTATATAAAGTGACAAAAGGAGGAACGGATATGCCTAGCAATAACTCGATTGGATTTATTGGGTTAGGAGTTATGGGGAAAAGTATGGCTCAAAATTTAATGAACGCAGGTTATCAACTTAACATTTATACAAGAACGAAAGAAAAAGGTCAATCACTGCTAGATAAAGGGGCTAAATGGCGTGAAACACCAAAAGATGTAGCTGAACATTCCTCTATAGTGATTACTATGGTCGGGTACCCTTCGGATGTGGAGGTCATCTACTTCGGAGAAGATGGGATATTACAAGGTGCAAAAAAAGGATCTTATCTTATTGATATGACGACATCAACCCCCACACTTGCCCAGAAAATATATGGGCAGGCAAAAGAGCAATATCTATTTGCCCTCGATGCTCCTGTATCAGGCGGAGATATTGGTGCTCAAAATGGAACCCTTACGATTATGGTTGGCGGTGAAGAAACTGCATTCCGTGAAATGAAGCCAATTTTTGAAGTATTAGGTAAAAATATTGAATATCAAGGTTTGGCAGGTGCAGGACAACATACAAAAATGTGTAATCAAATTACAATTGCCTCGAATATGGTAGGGGTATGTGAGGCTTTAATATACGCAAAGAAATCTGGTTTGCAATTACATAATGTATTGAAAAGTATTAGTTCAGGTGCGGCAGGAAGTTGGTCGTTATCAAACTTAGCGCCACGGATTACGGAAGGGGATTTTGAACCTGGTTTTTATGTGAAACATTTCATTAAAGATATGGGGATAGCATTAGAAGAGGCTGAACGCATGGGAATTGATACTCCAGGCTTACAGTTAGCAAAAAAGCGGTATGATCAGCTACTTAATATGGGAGAAGGAGAGAAAGGTACACAAGCGTTGTATAAATTATATGAACGGGAGTCTATGTAAGTAACGTACACAAAATTGTGTGCGTTTTTTATATGTTGAATCAGAAGGGCTCTCTCCCCTTGGATGATGTATGGATTTCGTCACAACAGGAAAACTAATTTTTAGATTGATTGTATAAAAAAGATAGCACCCTTTACCAGGGTGCTAATAATATTTTATTCTGTTGGGCTACCATGTTCATATGGTTTTATAACACCGTGTATTGTTTTAATCACCGGTAATTCAATGCCAATTTTTTTAGCTAAACGCAATGCTCCCCCATGAAGGTGATCGACTTCAATCGTTAAACCTTTTCGCTTATCTTGGTGCATAGAAGAAGTGCCATCATTCGGGAATTGAAATAAAAGGTTTACGGCATTTTCAACATGATCCTCAGTAATGAGTGCATCATATCCATTGGCAAGCCGCTTCATCTCAAGCAATGTATCTTTAGCGACTTGTAATGTTTGGTCATTGTCACGTATCGGTCCAATAGGTAAATTCGTAGCTGTTGTAATACCGGAAAAGGCAGTAATAAACATATATTTGTTCCATAATGAGGTTAATATATTTTCATGTAGTTCATTTTCCATATTCGCTTTGTTCGTTATTTCATGAAATTGCTCACAAAGTTGTTCTTGGGAACTATGTAATGGTCCGAATACGAAACGGTGTTGCTCACTCGTGTGAACAACGTGGCCTTTTTTGTCCAATGTTGCAATGATGAAGGCGAGACCACCAATTACGTTCTCTTCCCCTAACTCTGTTTGAAGAGTATCGATATGCTCAATTCCGTTTAATAAAGGAATTACCTTTGCTCCTTTTTGGACAAGTGTTTTTAATTGAGGTAACGTCCCATCTAAGTGATATCCTTTAACCGCTAACAAAACGATATCTGCAGAATCGATATCTTGAACATCTGTTGTGTAGGAAACGTTTGGTAATGGGTAATCCCCTTTTATACTTTTTATTGCTAGACCATGTTCACGTAGTTCAGTGGCTCGTCGTTCACGTACAAGGAATGTTACATTCTCTCCTACTTCTTGGAGTCTCCCGCCAAAATAAACACCTAAAGCTCCTGCCCCAATGATTACAATATTCAAATGATCCACCTCCACTTTTTTATATCATATCATGAAAACGCTAACTTTTGGAATGAACTAGCTTAAGAAGGAGGTATGCACAATGAAAAATAGGATACCGATTGAAGGTTATATTGATGCCCGATTTAAAAAAGTGAAAGAAGCATTCATTGATAATTTTATTGAGTATGATGAAGTGGGGGCAGCTTGTACAATTTACTACCGGGGTCAAAAAGTAGTGGACCTTTGGGGAGGATTTAAGAATGACGAAACAAAGGAGGAGTGGGATAAAGATACATTACTTCTTGTTTTCTCGGCGACAAAGGGGTTTGCGGCATTAACGTTGGCAGTAGCACATTCCAGAGGCTATATTGATTTTGACGAACGAGTGTCTACCTATTGGCCTGAATTTGGACAAAACGGGAAAGAAGATATTACTGTAAGGCAACTGTTAGATCATCAGGCTGGTTTATGTACATTAGAAAGATTGCCAATTAGAAGTCCTCTTGATTTAGATACAATCGAAATCAATGAACATTTGGCGAAAAAAACTCCCGAATGGCAGCCAGGTGATTATTCTGGTTATCACTGCTGGACTTTGGGATGGTACATTGGTGAGTTAATACGAAGAGTTGATCCAAAAAAGCGGAAACTAGGAACTTTTTTTCAGGAGGAAATTGCGACCCCGCTTGAAATTGAAATATATATCGGTTTGCCTGACAGTGTCCCTTCAAAGCGTATTGCTAAGCTAAAGGGGATTGATACAATCCCTAAGGCAATTCCGCATATCTTTGAAGCACCATTCAAACTGGAAACTCAGTATCTATGGAAGTATTCGATAACTCACAAAGCGATTATGGATGAGGACCGGGAACTAACGCAAGAACAGTTTAATCGACGCGTGTTTCAAAAGATTGAATTACCATCTGCTAACGGAATTGGCCAAGTTCGAGATATGGCAAAACTATATGCACACATATTAGAGGGTGGAAAGGAAATTGGGCTAAATCGAAGTACACTGCAGGAATTAATGGGCCCTGCACAGAAGCCGAGGAAAGGTTTTAAAGACAAAGTGTTACAAACAGAAGTAAAATACCGGTTAGGTTTTTGGAAACCAAACCCAACATGTCAGTTCGGTCGGTCCGAAAAAGCCTTTGGACACCCAGGGGTTGGGGGAGCATTTTGTTTTGCTGACCCGGATGCCGAAATTGCTTATACCTATGCCCCTAATAAGTTAGATTTAAGAATTTGTAACGATAAACGTGAAAGGCGAATTCGGGAAGCATTATACACTTGTATATAAAGGGAAACGCTAATCTCATGTTTAAATCACGAAGATGGATGTATAAAAAGTAGTGAAAAATACATCAAAATTTTAAAAAATCCTAGGTTGAAATGTTATACTGAACATAGATAAGCACATTCTTAATTAGCAGAAAACAGATGTTTTCTGCTTTTTTTATAGAGAAAAGGTGATAATGTTATGCTTAAATCTTATTTATTACTAGTGGTTACAGTCATAATTTTTTCAGGGAACTTATTAGTAGGGAAAGCGATTAATGACTTACCTCCTTTTACAATTACCTTCTTTCGTTGTTTCATTGCGTTTCTCGTTATTCTCCCTATTGCTTTTAACCAGCTCCGGGCTAAAGAGGAGCTTTTTCGAAGAGAGTGGAAAGCAGTGGTTGGGATGTCATTTTTCGGTATTACTTTGTTTAATGTTCTCGTTTATTCATCGTTAAATTTCACAACATCTACCAATGCCGGGATTGTGGAGGCGACCACCCCCATTTTCACGATCATATTAGGTGTCATCTTCTTAAAAGAACAAATAGGAAAAATTCAACTTACAGGGATGTTTATCTCATTGGTTGGGGCAATATGGGTTATTACGAAAGGGTCTTGGACAATCATTTCACAGTTACAATTTAATATCGGTGATATTATTATGCTGTTAGCCATTATTTCATGGTCCATTTTCTCCATTCTTATAAAACAACACAATAGTAAATTCCCTGTATACGGAAGTATTGCAGCAATGTTATTTGTGTCGTTAATCATACTTCTGCCTTTTACGATAATTGAGTGGTATTTCATTAATCCGAAACCATTTCAATTAAAATTCATGTTAGGACTGTTGTATTTAGGGATATTCCCATCTGTTATCGCACTTTTGTTTTGGAATATAGGAGTAGCGGATATAGGACCTTCACGGGCGTCGATTTTTTTAAACTTGTTACCTGTTTTTACAACAATAGGAGCCGTTTTATTTTTAGGGGAACAAGTTATTTTAGCGCAACTTCTCGGTGGAGTTCTCGTTATAACAGGAGTGCTGTTATCTACGGCAAAAGTAAAAAAGAAGGTAAACAACACATCACAAAAGCAGGAAGTGTCTATAACGCAAAAGCAGTGAGTGAAATCTCACTGCTTTTGTTAATCTGGTATGATAATAGCGTAACCTGGAATTAGGAAGTCTAGTGAGAAGCCTGGTCTGTTTTGATTCAAACGAGCTAAATGGGACATTCTCACGTTAAATCGAGACGAAATTTTTTGTAAGCTGTCTCCTTGTGACACGATATAGATGCTCACCGGTACCCGAATTGGTTCGTTTACATCAATGTTATTTGGATCCGAAATGTGAGGGTTTAATGCTAACAAATCTTGCACAGATGTAGAAAATGTCGTTGCTATTCGATTTAAAGTATCCCCGGGGTTTACTACATAAAATACTTGATTCATCTCATTACCTTTAAAAGGCGCGATTAATGTCTGGTTCACATAAATAGTACCTTGGTCTGTAATAGGGGGAAACAAGGCATTTAACTGTTGCATTTGTTGTACATTACTATCTAACATGTCGGCTACTGAATACAATGTGTCATTAGGCCGTACAGAGTAAAGAAAAAAGGTTCCATTTGCAAGTGGCAAACCCATTCCTCCTTTAACTTATCGTCAATGACTATGATATACAAGAAAGTGTGATTCGTGCCTAAATGATTAGAGTTTATGGGGAGGGAATAAGTGGAAGTAGGTCATGAACCTATAAATGACGGGCGTTAATGGGTTAATCTGTTGCATAAATAAAGGTAACGGCGTTTTTATATTAGCGTATGAATGCAAAAAAAGGAGTAACGAATGTCGAAGCATTCGTTACTCCTTTCTCATTATTTTGCTGCTTTTTGAAGTTTGCTAATCATCTTTAATGATTTTCCAGTACCGATCGCAACACAAGCTAATGGGTCTGGAGCAACGTGAACAGGCACATCTAACTCGCCTGCCAGCCATTCTTGCATTCCTTTCAAGAGTGCTCCGCCTCCTGTTAAGGTAATACCATGATCAACGATGTCCCCACTAAGTTCTGGTGGGCAGTTTTCTAATGTATTTTGAATCGCTTCTAAAATTTGTTCTAATGATTCTTTTAACGCAGACTGAATTTCACTGGAAGACAACGTTATTGTCTTAGGTAAACCAGTAACCATATCCCGGCCGCGGACCTCCATTGTTTGTAGCTCATGATTTACAAGAGCATGTCCAATTCCCATTTTCACATTTTCAGCAGTACGTTCGCCAATGAGTATGTTGTATTCCCTACGAACGTAGTGAATAATAGATTGATCCATTTTATCTCCACCAACTCGAACTGAACGGGCAGATACGATTCCACCGAAGGAAATAATAGCTACTTCACTTGTTCCTCCGCCAATATCAACAACCATGTTAGAAACAGGTTCTTCAACAGGCAATCCAGCTCCAATCGCCGCAGCAACAGGCTCTTCAATCAGATGTACATATTTCGCTCCATACTCTTTGATCGCGTTATGAATCGCTCGTCTTTCTACAGAAGTTGCGCCGGTAGGCGTACATACGATGACAGAAGGTTTTCTTAAGGAGTGTCCCAATTTTTTGCTAACTTTTTTGAGCATAGCTTTTAGCATTTGTGCCGTTACATCATAGTCAGCAATGACTCCATCTTTCAATGGACGAACGGGAACAATATTTTGGGGTGTTTTTCCTATCATTTGTTTTGCTTCGTTTCCTATAGCGATTACGTTTTTCGTTCTAGTGTCTATTGCCACAACGGAAGGTTCGTTAAATACAATTCCTTTATTTTTTGTATAGATAAGTAAATTTGCTGTGCCGAGATCGATGCCAATTTCTGCAGATGAAAACATTTGATTTCCTCCATTAAAAAGTTTCTTTTTTAACATAGTAGTTCTTTGATAGTTTATCATTTTTTGTCCGTCTGGAAAATTAAAAAATTTTACAAAAAAATAACAGGAGGGTATCCTCCTGTAATAATTTTGGCTACTTTTGCTTTTCGTATAACAAGTTCGCTAAAATGTGTGTTTTGTAATTTTCTAACTTACGCTCCTCATAGTGAGTTACGCCAAGTTTTTTCAGTTCGCTGACAAACCAGCCTTTACTTCCGATATGCATGTTTCTCTTCCTCCCTTAAAGCATTATTGTGAAGAGTGGGGTCCATTGTAACATCTATAAGAAGAGCTATGATAGGGATAGGATAAAATTTTTATAAAAAATGTGATAGAATAAATAGGTTACGTTTCATTCAGTAAAGGAGCATAAGCATGAAGAAATGGTTGACGTATGAGGAGGTCCAAAAGGGAATTTCTCATTTAAATAATCATTATGAAATAGATGAAGAGCGGTATTACTCTGTTATAGAGAAATGGGCAAACAGTGAGAATAGTGCAGATAAAATGTTAAAAGGGGCATTCCTTGAATTGTTGCAAGGGGTTAGTGATGAAATTAACGATATGAATGAGGCTTCCAATATGAAACCTACATGTCGTTTAGGTTGTGCGTTCTGTTGCTACTTTCCGATTATTGTGAACGGAATGGAAGCAAAATTAATGGTTGAGGCCATTGAAGATATGCCTGTCGAGCGGCGGAATGAGCTCATCAATCACTTACAACAATACTTTGTGAACTATGAGGAACAGATAAAGGAGGCAACTTCTTTAGATTTTGAGGAAGATCCTCATTTTAAGAAAAAGTATATTCAAAAACAGCTTCCATGCCCATTTTTAGATACTCAATCAAACGTTTGTTTAGCATATGAGGCTCGCCCAATACCTTGTCGTACGTATGTAAATTATACGAATCCGGAAGTTTGTGAAAAGGAATTTATGCCGAAAGAGACATTAAGTTATGAATTCCTCTATCATGAATATATGGGACCGTTAAATGAGCTTGCCCAATATTTATTTGAACAAGGAGATACAGGTAAGGTACAATATCCGAATGATGTGTATGAGCATAATTATTTACCAGTATGGCTAAAGAACTGGATTGAAGAGAAAGGTAATGAGGCATAACAGAAATAGAAAATGATATAAAAGAACCGGCATTCAACAGAATGCCGGTTCTTTTTATGTTTAATATTGCCAATATATATTTAATTTCTTTAACTTTTAATTTTCATGTTTGCCAAGCTGGGAAACATTGTGAATTTTTCATCTTGAACAGGATGTTGTGTTTCCTTCGTTAGCCAGGCTGCATACATACCAAGTTGTAACGCAGGTGCAATTTCATTCATGAAGTTATCCCCGATAGAAAGAACTTGCTCCGGCCTCACGTCGTACCGTTTGATCACTTCTTCAAAATACGGCTTTGTTTTCACTGGCTTTAGTGCACTGGGCACGATATCAGTGAAAAATTTATGTAGTCCGAGGAATTGTAACAGTCGCTCTACATCTTCTGCATCACTATTCGTCATTAATACGAGGTCCTTTTCAGTTGATAATGATGCTAAAAATTCTTGTAAGCCTGGTGTTGGGTGTAAAAAACCTTCTAAGTTGGCCATTTGCTCTTTTGTTTCGTGATAAGCATCCTGTGTTCCCTTGCTTGATAGACCGAAATGACGTGCGATCGTATGTGGTGGCCACCAGCCATCCCCGAGAGGAATCCAGCGCTCAAAATCAAATTCATTTACCCCTAACGTATTAGGGACATTTTCAACTTCGACCGTTTCATTATCCCAATTTCTTGCCTCTACTAATTTTTCTGTAAATGGGTCCCACGTCCAGATGAGATCCTCTTTTGCATCGTATATTTTTCCAATTGAGAGTGGATGGTTCCCTGCTAATACCTCAGCATAAATATAATCAAAGGATTTTCGGTGTTGTTCTGGAAGACGTTTTTTTAAATTTTCAGCTAGTAAACTGAAATGTTTCTCTCCCTCGTATAAAGTCCCATCTAAATCAAAAATAATAACATCTGTTTTTGCGATAAACTGTTGTAGCATTACCCATTTCCTTTCTACACAAATTCATAATTGTTGTAAAATAAAGTTGTGAATATTACCTCATTTTAACATAGTCATAATATAAAAAGAATAAAGGGTTATCATATGAAGATGTTTAAAACCTTAATATATATTATTGTTTTTTTACTTTTCTGTATCCCTTCTTTATGGAAAGTTATAATACTACATAATTATAACTGGGCGGAGGATGTAGATAGAAATGTATCTCAGACGGCCGAAAAAATATCAATAAAAGGTATTAGATACTACAATAAACGTTATGTAATGATATGAGAAAGAAGGTGGGTAAACTATGTGTGGACGTTTTACGTTAACAACCAATCAATTCGATATTATGGACGCCTTCCACTTAGACAATATGCCGGAAGATTACGAACCTCGTTATAATGTTGCACCAGGACAGAATGTTCTTGTAGTGATTCATGATGGCAATAAGACTAAAGCAGGGACATTAAAATGGGGATTGGTTCCGAGTTGGGCTAAAGATCCTTCCATTGGTTATAAAATGATTAATGCGAGACTTGAAACCGCACCTGAAAAACCAAGTTTTAAACGGCTTATAGAGCGACGGCGCTGTCTAATTGTAGCAGATAGTTTTTATGAATGGAAAAAAGAAGGAAAGAAGAAACAACCTGTTCGTATTTCCTTAACGAATCGAAAGTTATTCTCTTTTGCTGGATTGTGGGATCGCTGGGTTCAAAACGAGAAGGAGATCGTGTCCTGTACAATTTTAACGAAGGAACCGAATGATTTCATGACGGAAATTCATAATCGTATGCCTGTTATATTACCAAAAGAGGCTGAGAAAGAATGGATTGAGCCTGAAAAGAAAGATGGCCACCGAATGAAAGAGTTTCTATTAAGTTTAAACGATGAAAAACTGGTGTCCTATGAGGTGAGTTCTTATGTGAACAATGCCAAAAATGATGGACCTGATTGTATCTTGCCGTTAGTGTAAATAATTCAGTGGTAAATTACGCTTTTAGTAACCCTCCTAAATGGGAAAAGCTAAAATAAGAAATATTGAAGAGGGGATTTTCATGAAGGAAGCGCTATTGTGGGGTGGATTTTCAGGGTCTGCTCTTTTTTTAGGTGCATTAGTTGGACTTTTTTTTCGAATCCCTAACAAAGTAACCGGCTATGTTATGTCATTAGGTACGGGTATTCTAATTGGGGCTGCAACCTTTGAACTATTACCTAATTCAGTCGAAAAGGGTGGAATGTGGGCAACATCGATTGGCTTTCTTCTAGGGGCGTCAACCTTTACGTTTTTCAATTTTTTATTAGCTCGAAAGGGTGCACACAATCGAAAGCGTTCGAAGCAAAACCCAACCGGTCATTCAGGGCTAGCAATATTTATAGGGACGGTCCTTGATTCTCTCCCAGAAGCAATTGTGATTGGTATTAGTATGATTGATACAAAAGTGAGTATGGTGTTAGTTATTGCAATTTTTATAAGTAATTTACCTGAAGGGTTATCGAGTACAATTGGAATGAAGAAGGACAACTACTCAAGGGCTAGAATATTAACACTCTGGATTGTAGTATTCTGTTTAACCGCCTTAAGTGCGTTAGGTGGATATGTATTGTTAGACAATGCTTCAGCACAATTAGTCTCATCGATTAACTCGTTTGCTGCAGGCGCTGTTGTTGCTATGGTTTGTTCCACGATGGCACCGGAAGCTTATGAGGATGGTGGTCCTGCAGTTGGATTAATTGCAGCAGCAGGCATAATTGCTTCTCTCATGTTAACAATGCTCTAAATGAAAAAACCCCGTTCTCATTACGAGAACGGGATTTTTGTAAGTTACACGTTTGTTGAAGCACTGTTGTTTTTCTCTTGAAGTTTTTCTTCTTTTGCTACCTTCATGAAACGTTTCGTCTCGGATACAACGACACCAGATAGGACAAGTAGTCCAATTAAGTTCGGGAATGCCATTAATCCGTTCATAACGTCTGCGAAAGTCCAAACAACCTCAAGTGAAATGACAGCTCCGAAGAATACTGCAGCAACGAATACGAATCGATAAAATGGTATTCCTTTTTCACCTACGAGGTAACTAAAGGACTTCTCACCGTAATAACACCATCCAAGGATAGTTGAGAAGGCGAAGAATACAAGTCCAATGGTTACGATGTAAGATCCAAAATCACCTAAGAAGAAGGCAAATGATTCAGATGTTAAAGCTGCACCTGTCATTTGTTCACCGTCAACCATAGGTGTACCGGATCCGTAAAAACCACTCATTACGATTGTAATACCTGTAATGGAACATACAAGAATCGTATCAATAAATACTTGTGTCATAGAAACTAACGCTTGTCGACCTGGATAGTCCGTCTTAGCTGCTGCAGCAGCAATTGGAGCCGAACCTAAACCAGCTTCGTTGGAGAATACTCCACGGGCAACCCCGTAACGAATTACAGTACCTAAGATACCTCCACCAACTGCTTCTGCAGTAAATGCGTCTGTGAAAATAACACCAATAGCAGCCGGAACTAAATTAATATTGGAAATTAAGACGATTAATCCACCGATAATATACAATACAGCCATGATTGGTACGAAAAAGGCTGTAACTTTACCGATACTCTTAATTCCACCTAAAATGACTAAACCAGTTAAAACTGTAAGAATAAGACCTGTTACCCAAGTTGGGACAGCGAATGTAGAACGTAGTGCATCTGATACAGAGTTGGATTGTACTAAGTTACCGATGCCAAATGCGGCAATAGAGGCAAAGATGGCAAATAATACCGCTAACCATTTCGCATTCATTCCTTTTTCTAAGTAGTACATCGGTCCACCGGACATCTCTCCCTTAGAATTTTCCGTCCGGTATTTAACGGCTAAAATGGCCTCAGCGTATTTTGTAGCCATTCCAAAGATTGCGATAATCCACATCCAAAGAACGGCACCTGGTCCCCCTAAAACAACGGCTGTTGCAACCCCGGCGATGTTACCAGTACCAATGGTTGCTGCTAAGGCAGTCGTTAACGCTTGGTAATGCGAAATATCCCCTTTTGACTTCTTGTCCTGTTTTTTCTTACTAAAAGCTAAGCGTAATGCGTAAGGCAACGCACTAATTTGTAAGAAACCCAGTCGGATTGTTAAGTAGATACCAGTACCCGCTAATAAAATGAGTAGAGGTGGCCCCCAAACTAATCCACTTAATGTACTTAAAAATTCATTAACTGCTTCCAAGCTTTCTCCCTCCCCATATATAGAAATAAATACCTACAATTAAAATATTCCGAAAATTCTGGCCTAATGTCAATAGAATATCAGAAAAAAAGACAAAAACCACCAATTATTTTTCATGGTAAGAAAATGAAGAACATATTTGTTATATTTATAAGTAGTAAGTAACATTCTAAAAGCGGGTGATAAACTATGATTAAAGTGCTATTTGTCTGTTTAGGAAATATTTGTCGTTCCCCAATGGCTGAGGCGATGTTTCGTGAAATGGTAAAGGAAAATGATTTACAAGGGAAAATAACGGTTGATTCAGCGGGAATTGGCCATTGGCATCAAGGGCAACCACCGCATGTAGGCACACAAAATATACTGAAAGATCACGTCATCTCGACTAAAGGGATGACAGCAAGACAAGTGAAGTATGAGGATTGGGACGAGTTCGACTATATTGTCGCAATGGATGAACAAAACATGCAAGACCTTACTGGCATAAGAAAAGAATTCAACAATGTAAGAATTCAACGATTAATGGATTACGTTCCAAATGCTACGAAAGAAAACGTACCAGACCCATACTACACTGGAAACTTCCAGGAAGTATATGACTTAGTTAAAGCAGGGTGCGAGCATCTTCTTCAACAAATAAAGGAAGATTATAACTTATAAGGAGGCAATAGGTAACTTGAAAAATTTAAATTTCAAAAAGGGGATAGCAATTGGAACGATGGTAGGGCTCCTACTGCCACTTCTAGAAAAGGAAAATAGAGTTAGGCTAAAGGGTAGTGCCTTCCACGTAGTAAATCAAATCTGTTTTTATCGAAAACAACCTTCAGTTGCAGTTCATGATCTACGGGTAGGAATTGGGAAAATCGATGATTATCTAGATGAATTAACAAAATATGTGGAACAAGGCTCAGCATTGATTGAGGGAAAAGCTTCAAAACGGAATTCATAAAAGGTGGGTGTTACTTTGAAAAAGATCAAAACTTTCTTTACCCTCCTAATAAAACGGTTTTTAGAAGATGATATTGCAGGAAAAGCGGCACAGCTTTCCTACTTTTTTCTGCTATCTTTGTTTCCTTTCTTAATTTTTCTTATTACTCTCATCGGATATTTGCCACTAACGGTTGACCAAGTGCTCCACCTGGTTGCAAGATATGCCCCCGGTGACACAATGGCACTGGTAGAGGATAATATTGAAGATATATTACCCCAAAAAAATAAAGGGCTTTTATCAGTTGGTATTATTGGGACATTATTTGCCGCATCAAATGCCATAAACGCTTTAATGAGATTGTTAAATCGAGCTTATGAAACAACTGAGCAACGTCCCTTTTATATTTCCCGTTTAGTTAGTATCGTTTTAACAATAGCAATGGTCCTTGTCATCGTCATCGCTTTGTTACTTCCGGTTTTCGGAAAGGCAATCGGTACTTTTGTCTTTTCCTTATTTGGTCTATCTGCTGGGTTTTTAAAAGTTTGGAACGGAATTCGTTGGGTAATTTCCATTATTATAATGATGATTATCTTCCTATATTTATTTAAGCTGGCACCAGATAAAAGATTAACATTTTCGGAAGTATTACCTGGTGCTTTATTTGCTACGATAGGTTGGCAACTGGTTTCGTTGGCTTTTGCTTTTTACGTTGATCATTTTGGATACTATTCAGCTACATATGGAAGTGTCGGAGGAGTTATTGTTTTAATGATTTGGTTTTATTTATCTGGCCTTATCATTTTAGTTGGTGGAGAAATTAATGCGACAATAAGGAAAATGAATAACGAAGAGGTACAGCCATAAACGGTCTGTATCTCTTATTTTAATAAACGCAATCCATTTAAGATAACTAAAATCGTGCTTCCTTCGTGGCCAATAACTCCTAAAGGTAAATGAATGAGCTGAAGAAAGTTTGATAATAACAACAAGATGATAACTGTAATGGAAAAGACAACGTTTTGTTTTACAATCCGATTCATCTTTTGTGAGAGTTGTAAGGCGTAAGAAACCTTCGTTAAATCATTTTTTATCAGTACTACATCAGCTGTTTCTAAAGCTACGTCCGTTCCATCCCCCATTGCAATACCTAAGTTTGCAGTAGCTAATGCCGGGGCGTCGTTAATTCCATCTCCTATCATTGCTACATGTCCATGCTTCTGCTTTAATTCCTTTATCTTTGCAACTTTATCCTCGGGCAAACAGTTGGCGTAATATTGTCGAACTCCTGCTTCTTCAGCAATTGCCTTGGCTGTTTCTTCATGGTCACCTGTAAGCATAACAACTTCGATGTTTTCTTTTTGTAACCCTTTGATGGCATCAACAATATCTTTTCTAATTGTATCCTTTAATGCAAATAAGGCAACGACTCCGTCGTCATTAGCAACGAAAACAAGGGTTTTGCCTTGCTTGGCAAGTTGTTCATGAATTCCGTTATAGAAATGACATATTGTTTCCGTTCCGATTAACGATTCATTTCCAATCCACCAAGTCTCCCCATTTACTTTCGCCTTCAAACCTTTTCCCGGTATGTCCTGGAGTGAGTCAATTTGTTCGTTTTGCTCAATATTTTTATTGTTAATGTATGACACAATGGCATTTGCTAATGGGTGATTTGATTCCTTTTCAATAGAACCGATGACTTGTAACAGCTTCCCTTTCGAAAAGGAACTGTTTTCAGCAAAGAGTACATCTGTTACTTCAGGGGTTCCATTTGTAATCGTACCGGTTTTATCAAGAGCGACGGCCTTTACTTGAGCCAGCCCTTCTACATGTACTCCGCCTTTAAATAGTATCCCTTTTCGTGCTCCGTTTGAGATCGCAGATAATGTAGCAGGCATAATCGATGCGACTAAAGCACAAGGTGAAGCGACCACTAAAAAAATCATAGCTCGATAAAATGTTTCCTGCCAAGTCCAACCGAACGCGTAATAAGGTAAAAAGAGAAGCACTGAACCAGCGAAGAGTACTACCTTAACATAGGCTCCTTCAAATTGTTCGATAAATAATTGTGAAGGTGACTTTTCACTTTTTGCTGATTGAACAAGATGGATAATCTTCTGAAAAACACTTTCACTTGCTGGCTTTGTCACCTGAACAGTAATACTCCCGTTTAAATTCATTGTGCCGGCAAATACGTCATCACCGGTCGTTTTTTTGTTCGGGATTGATTCGCCTGTAATTGCCGCTTCTTCAAGTGCCGTTTCCCCTCTGAAAATAGTCCCGTCAGCAGGTACTCTTTCTCCTGCTTTAACGAGAAAATGATCTCCCACTTTTAAATCTGTTACCGGGATTAATTGTTCTTTTCCGTCCCGCAACCGTAAAGCCGTTTCAGGCTGGAGGTTCATAAGTGATGAAATTTCCTTTTCACTTTTGTTCATCGTATATGTTTCTAAAGCACCGCTTAAAGCGAATATAAAAATAAGTATCGCTCCCTCGGTCCAGTAACCAATTGAGGCAGCTCCTATCGCGGCAATAATCATTAATAACTCAACATTTAACTCTTTATGAACAACAGTCTCCTCAATACCTTCCTTTGCCTTTGCAAAACCTCCTATAATATAGGCAGTTACGTATAATGTGACGGTCCATGGTTGTGAAAGGTATTCTTCTAATAACCATGTCATGAAAATAAGAAAACCACTGAATAGAGCAGCGATAAGTTGCGCATGTTTACACAACTGGCTAAAACGTTTCGGTTTGTTTACGCAAGCTTCATGCTCTTTATTCATGGGCTGAGTTAACGTTTCAATGCTCATAGTCTCAACTCCTAATAACCAATAATCGTGTTCCTATATAAAATCGACATGTAATGAAAGGAGGTGTAACAACTTATTTGTTATATTTATTAATTTATAATAATTATAATTTAATTATTAATATAATATCACATATTCCACACTTTTCAACAAAGGTGTTTTAAGGGTGAAAATTCTCTTGTTGTGTTATTCTATGATAGGCAAACAATCAAGAGATGAGGTTTTTAACATGACAACAAAAAAGTTTTTTCAACATCCTTTAGGGGTAATGTTTGCAGCTGTAACAGCAACCTTTTTATGGGGAAGTGCGCTCCCTTTTGTGAAGTGGAGTTATGAAGTTTTAGATATACATCCTAATGAGACATGGGAACAGTTACTGTTTGCAGGTTATCGATTCTTCTTAGCTTCTTTGATGATAATCGTGTTTTTTCAACTGATTGGTAGAGGGATAGGGAAGATTACACTGTCGTCTACTTTTACATTAGCAAGAATCGGTTTTTTCCAAACGTTTTTACAGTATATTCTTTTTTATATTGGTTTAAGTCACTCAACTGGAATTCAAGGATCGATTATTGCGGGTTCAACTTCTTTTTTTCAAATGTTATTGGCTCATTTTATATATCAAAATGATCGTATGAATGCGAAGAAGTCCATTGGACTTGTAGTAGGTTTTTCAGGGGTTGTACTTGTAAACGTGCAACAAGGAACGTTAACGTTAGCTTTTGGCTTAGGAGAAATATTGCTGACATTTGCGATGTTAACTAGTGCATTTGGGAACATTTTAGCACGGGAAGGGAGTCAAAAACTCCCAGTCCCTTATTTAACAGCGTATCAAATGTTGATCGGCTCGGTTGGCTTACTAGTTATCGGTGGGTTAAATGTAGGATGGTTCCCTTTTGACTTTACCGGGAAAGCCGTTATGCTGTTAATATATCTGTCCTTTATATCAGCGGCAGGCTTTATACTATGGAACAATGTAATGAAGTATAACAAGGTAGGGAATGTATCCATTTATCTATTTTTAGTACCAATGTTCGGTGTTATGTTATCAGGGATTGTTCTTAAAGAATCGGTTCACATGTTTGCCTTATTAGGTTTAGCACTTGTGGTGTCCGGAATTATCATTGTAAATAAGAAGAGTAAAAAACCCCAGGTTCAGAAGGAAGTTTAACCTCTTTCTGCAAGGGGTTTTTTTGTTGGTTTCTTGATAAGCACTGCTGTAAAAACGATGATCAACGTGACTGTAATAATGTGAAAAAACGAGAACATCGGGAAAAACTCAATGAATAAACCGCCTAGCAGCGGGCCGGTAATGCTTCCAACACTAAATGAAATACCACACAAAATATTTCCAGCAGGTAAAAGTCGTTTCGGTAACAGATCCGCCATATACGATATCCCTAATGAGAATAATGAACCGACAAACATCCCGCTAAGTGTAAATAAAATAATTAATGAAAAGGCGGAGGTTTCGAAAATGGATGCAAATAAAAAAGAAATAGCCCCTAAAAATAACACATACAATAAGATCGGTTTTCGGCCAACTTTATCGCTCAATGTCCCTAATGGGATTTGGGAAATTAAACTTCCGGCCGCAAAGCACGGTATAATAATCGATAACATATCAACAGAGTGCCCAATACGCATACCATATACAGGGAAGTTGCCGTGAAGTGTTGCTTCCAAAAATCCGTAAGTTAACGGTAATAGAAATGCAACCCAAGCAATCTTTAACGCTTCCCAAAAGCGGATAAACGACCCTTTTGTTGTCGTATCTAATTCTTGATCCTGCTCAGGAAACTCATTACGTAATAAAAACATAAGGGACCAAACAGCCATACTTAATAGCGCACTAATAATAAAGGGTAAGCCAGGATGTATGGATAAAAACCGGGTCATTAACGGACCTAGCGTAAAACCTATCCCAAAGGACATTCCATAAAATGCGATGTCTCTTCCTCGATTATTTTCATGACTTGTAGTTGTAATCCATGTTTGGGTTGCGAAATGCAAAATATGATCCCCAATGCCAATGGCCATTCTTAACATGAACCAAAACCACAAAGATTCCCATAACGTAAAGAAAAATAGAGAGGTGAATACTAAGGCACCACCTGTTAGTATCACAGGTTTAAAGCCAAATTTTTGTAACGGCCTTTCCATGAAGGGGGAGGCTAATAAAACCCCGATGTATAAGCCAGTTGCATGAAGACCATTTATTGTCGACGACACGTTCGCTTGTTCCAAAATGACTGCGATTAAAGGTAGTAACATTCCTTGGGAGAAGCCTGAAATACCGACTAAACTAACTAATATAAAAAATCTAGTTTTTGCTGAAACAGGTTGCATGCTTTCACCTCGAATATCGTTCACATCAGCATTCATTGTAACGTATGGGAAAACAAATGTATATTTTTACATTTCAAGCATGATGACACATTTGCAGGAAATGCTAAAAAAGAGATCGACTAGGTTAATCAGCTATTGGGCTATGAAATGAAGATGTATAGTTTCTGTTATCCGTAAAAAAATAAAAAAAAATGTGAAAGGACTGTGATAAAGCAATGAAAAAGCATATCTCCAGCATGTTCATCTTCGTCATCATTGCTGCAGTTGTAAACCCGTTCAATGTTTTTGCGAAAGAAGAGAATGTGAAAGATAAGAAGGAAGAAAAAGTACCTAGTCACGTCTTAAATATTTCAAAGGAGAACACATATCCAAACTCGTCTAAGGATCAAACTGTCCTAGAACCGAATGCTCTGGCAAAACAGCTTATCAATTCATCTAATGTAAAAATTGATAATCCGGACTTAATTAAAATGCTCAATGAATCTTCTCTTAAGCCATCTAAACTAGCCATTGGATATCGAGGGGAGATCTATTTAGGGGATTGGCCGCTAAATTACAAATCAAAAGAAACAAATGTAAATTGGGAGTATCAACAAATTAATGTGAACCGGTTAGATAATTTAGGTGGTAACAATAAGAAGACGCTTAATTACAGCCAAGAGGACCATAAGACGATTAAAGGTGGACTCACGTCTAAAATTGAAAAAAGCGATAATGTTAGAAAAATGATGTTACAAGAAGCGAAAAAGGACACAGATTTACCGTTATCATTTGAGACCATTTTCGGTAAGGGGACAAAAACAGGCCAATCCTACGGTATCCCACCGAAAAAAGTTGGCTACTTATATGCCTTCGCTCCGGCCGTAAACGAGAAAGGTGTCGTTACTTTTGGTGAAGTTTACTTAGTTTTAAAAGGTTCGAAAAAGTTTTTAGAAGTGCGAAATGTAACGAAGCAAGGCATCGGGGCATGGATACCAATACAGGACCACGTATCCTTTACATTCCAGCTTAAAGACCAATAAAAAAAGGTCCGCTTATTCTGGCATTATGCCAGAAGCGGACCTTACATCAATGTGTTGTTCAGCCATCTTAATATTATGCTCAAACATCGTTTCCGCAATAATGAAACGAACTTTCCGTGCAGCCATCCAATACCCATCGTCATTCACAACACCTGTTACAGTGTACTGATAGCCTCTATATCCATCGTTTAATGATGTCATGCCGTATATTTGAAAGGGCTCTACTTTATTACCTTCTTCATCGATACGTAAATAAGAATCTAATTGCTCATTCATTTTATGACAAGCGATCTGTAAGGCGTGCATCACTTTATCTGGATCTTCATAAAAACTTGTTGTTACTTTTTCGATTACCCGCATGAATTCGAAATTGTAATTTTGAATTGTATTGATTTGTCCGTTACTAATTGTTAATAATTTGCCGCTCCACTCTCTTATTTTTAAAAATCGTAAGCCAATATCTTCAACTGTACCGTGAAACGTATTATTAATTGTGATAAAATCGCCTTTGTGCAATTGTTTCTCATAAAGAAGGAACAAACCTGATAAAAAGTCTCTAATCAAGCTTTGGGCGCCAAGACCGACTACTATACCAACAATACCCGCCCCAGCTAATATTTGGCCGATTGGAATGTGAAAGAGTCTAACGAGAACGAAGATAATAAAACCGAATGTGGCAGCATAGCGCACAATGGAATTAATCATAGCTTCAAGAGTTTGTTCAACCCTTTCTTCTATAAGGCTCGTTCTCCGAAAAAACTGCTCAACAACTTTTCGGACTGCAAACACAACGATCAAGGTTATGGTTCCAACAATGAGAATTTGCAGAAGTGTATTTTCACTAAACGAATTGATCATTTCTTGTGATGTTTCGAAAACAGAACTCATATAACTTCCTCCTTGCTAACACTATAGCTATTATACTAAAGGAAGTTTCCGTGTAACAGTAAAAATAACAAGAAAGAGGGATTCATGAATGTACGATCAACAGGAAAAAGTTATAGAACTAAAACAACGCTTAGCAGAAGTCATGACAAGGATAGAAGGTATTGAACCAGAGAAGCTGACAGTGGAAGATATCGATGAGTTTATTCATGTTCTAGATCAACTGGAAGAAAAATGTAAGTAAAAATTAACTCGTAGGGGTTGATTTTTACGCCGTTACACTTTAGTATATTAAACTGTTAGCGTGATAATGCACTAATCAAATAATGAGATACACATAAAAAAAGGGAGAGATTTATATGGCTATAGCGGTTGTAGCATCTGTGCTCGTTTTAACCGTATTAAGTTTGTTAAGAGTTAACGTACTACTATCACTTATTCTGGCTACCATTACGGCAGGAGTAATTGCACAAAATTCGATGGTAGACACAGTTGGCATGTTAGTCGATGGAATGGCTGGTGGTGCTAACACAGCATTAAGTTACATCCTGCTTGGTGCTTTTGCCGTAGCTATAAGTTTTACCGGCATTACACAATTATTAGTGAAATCTATGACAAAAGTAATTAAAGGAAAACGCAGTATCATGTTGCTAATTATTGCAGCAGTTGCGTCCTTATCACAAAACGTTGTTCCTGTTCATATCGCTTTTATTCCAGTTTTAATTCCGCCTTTGTTGGCATTGTTTGACAAAATGAAAATTGATCGCCGTGGTGTAGCTACAGCTTTAACGTTTGGTTTAAAAGCACCATATATTACGTTACCTATTGGTTTCGGTTTGATTTTCCAAGGTATTATTCAAGATGGTATGGAAAGTAATGGTGTTGCCATTTCGTTAAGTGAAGTGACATTAGCGATGATTGTACCAGGCATTGCTATGCTTGTCGGATTACTAATTGCGGTTTTCTTCACATACCGAAAAGATCGTGATTATGCATCGATTGAAGCTGAAAGTGTTAGTGCAATTGACGTTAGCGAAGAATCTAATAAAGATGTGAAATTTGAATTGAAGCACGGCATTACAGTTATAGCCATCATAGCAGCTCTAGGTATTCAATTAGCAACAGAAAGTTTAGTTCTGGGTGCGTTAACCGGGTTAATCCTGATGTTCTTATTTATTGCTGTTCCGTTTAAAGAAGGAGAGCGGGTAATGTCCCAAGGGATTACGATGATGGGTATGATTGCGTTTATTATGATGGTTGCTTCTGGTTTTGGAAATGTGTTGTCCGAAACAGGATCTGTTGAAGCACTAGTTGAAAGTACTTCCGGTGCACTAAGTGGAAGTAAAGCAATGGTTGCATTTATTCTTTTATTAGTTGGTTTACTTGTAACAATGGGTATTGGTACATCATTTGGTACAATCCCAATCTTAGCTGCATTATTCGTACCATTAGCAAGTACAGCAGGATTCTCACCAGTTGCGATTGCCATTCTTATTGGTACGGCTGGAGCTCTAGGAGATGCAGGTTCTCCGGCATCTGACAGCACATTAGGGCCGACAGCTGGATTGAATGTTGATGGAAAGCATAATCACATTTGGGATACTTGTGTGCCAACCTTTGTACACTACAACATCCCACTGTTCTTATTCGGGTGGATTGCTGCAGTTATATTTTAATTAAGAATGAGAAGACTATGGGTCCGTCCATAGTCTTTTTTGTTTGGATTACATGCATGACTATCGCCTTTCTTACAAAAGATAAAGAAAAAAGTGTGGTGGGTATGTTGAATAAATTAAAGGTAATTTCATTTTTGATTTCTGTGCTTTTTTATTCTGTTTCACCGTCAACCAATATACATGCGCTTGCGCTTGATCATACAACATTCGGGTGGGGTTATAAGAAAAACACAGAACATAATCCACCTGATGCAGGAAAGTATGCTCCCCTTTTAGAAGAGTATGGTGGTTTTTATGTTGATAAATCCGGAGAGAAGGTCGTTTACTTAACCTTTGATATGGGATATGAGGCTGGTTATACTTCAGATATTTTAGACATTTTAAAAGAGCATAAAGTTCCAGCAGCTTTTTTCTTAGCTGGTCATTATATTGACAGCCAGCCAAAACTGTTGAAACGAATGAAGAACGAGGGACATATTATTGGGAACCACTCCTGGACACATCGAGATTTTACGACTTTGTCCGAAGGAAAAATAAAAGAGGATTTGGAGAGAATTGAAAAAGGTGTAGAAAAAGTGTTGGGGGATGGTGACTTAAAATACGTACGCCCACCAAGAGGGGATTTCAGTGAGCGTACACTAGCTATCACAAGTAAGTTGGGATATGTAAATATATTTTGGTCTTCTGCTCTTGTCGATTGGGGCGGAAGGAATAGTGGATGGCAAGCCGCTTTTCGTAATGTAATGGATCATATCCACCCAGGAGCAATTATTCTTCTACACGCAACATCAAAGGCTAATGCTGAAGCTCTAGAGCATTTAATCCAAGAATTACGGAAAGATGGCTATGAATTTAAAAGCTTAGATTACCTATTGTGGAAAGAAACAGTAGAACCACCGTTTAACTTTTAGCATTGGAAACTGATATTCCAATGCTTTTTTCTATTGATTTTATTTAGATGTGTTAAGATGTAGTATGTTGACCACCAAAGGTAAAGGAGTGACCTGTATGTGGCTTTATGAATATGAGAGTGACTATATTTATGATTTCGATTATACACTTTTACGTTTAAGTTTAGACCCGTTACATAAATTAAATCGTACAGAGAGATGGGTGGATGTACCATTACGTCTTGGGAGTGACAAACATGTAGTGCGAGTGGAAGCGAAAGGGACAACCTCTAAACCAGTTTTTCATATTAAAGGGGATAGTGAATTACATAAAGGTGAATTGGTCAGTGTAATCTTCCAGTTATTTCAGTGGGATATGGATCTTAGTAAGGTACATGCTCACTTTCAGGAAACGAATTTAAATTCGTTATTTCAGTCATTACCAGCTACTCCAATCGTAAAAGATTTTGATTTATATGGTGCGTTAATGAAAATTATTATACATCAGCAATTAAATATGAAGTTTGCCCACACTTTGTCAACCCGGTTTGTTCAAAAATATGGAGAAAAAATCAATGGTGTTTGGTATTACCCCGAACCCGAAAGAACTGCGACAATCCCGTATGAAGAATTAAGGGAACTGCAGTTTAGTCAGCGTAAAGCAGAATATGTTATAGATACCTCGAAACGAATCGTCGACGGAAAATTAGATTTACAGACCCTAGCTGGAAAGAGAGATGACGAAGTAGAGCAGGAGCTTACGAAAATACGTGGAATCGGAAAATGGACTGCGGAAAACTGGTTGTTATTCGCGTTAGGTCGGCCTAATTTATTGCCCGCTGCTGATATTGGGATTCAAAATGCCTTAAAAAAATTACTTCAATTGGATGTAAAACCGAAAAAAGACGAAATATATAAAATGGGGGAACAATGGGCGCCCTATCGAAGTTATGCGTCATTGACATTATGGCGAAGCATTGAAAGTTAGGTGATAAATATGAATAAGCATAAACATCAAAAAGGTCGTCAAAAACAGAAACATCAACAAAATCAACAGAGTGATAAACCTGTCGAGCTGCTCATTACAATTAAACGTATGGGGATTAACGGTGAAGGAATTGGGTACTACAAACGAAAAGCCGTCTTTGTCCAAGGAGCATTGCCTGGAGAAGAAGTGATAGTTGTTGTAACTAGGGAGTACCCAAAATATATACGGGCTGAAATGAAAAGAATACGAACAAAATCAAAGGATCGTGTTGATCCCCCTTGTGATGTATACGAAGCTTGTGGAGGCTGCCAACTTCAACATCTCCGTTATGAAAAGCAGCTCGCATTTAAGCGAGACTTAATCCTTCAGTCACTAGAACGGTATGTGAAAAAAGAAGTTGATCCTAGTATCATCAAAAAAACAATTGGTATGAAGCATCCGTGGGATTACCGAAATAAAAGTCAGCTACAAGTTGGGAGAATTCGTGACAATGTCATCGTTGGGTTATATGGCCAAGGTTCACACCGTTTAATTGACATTACAGGTTGTCTCGTACAACATCCGAAAACCAATGACGTTGCATTACAAATGAAGAAAATTATTGCTGACTTAAATATTCCTGTATATCAAGAGAAAAAACATGAGGGGATAATTCGTACGATTGTAACTCGGCTTGGATTTGAGACAGGTCAAATTCAGTTGGTGTTAGTAACGACGAAAGAAAGTTTCCCGAAAAAACAGTTGTTAATTAAGGAAATACAAAAAAGGTTGCCGCAAGTCACATCCTTAATGTTGAACGTCAATAATGAACGAACATCCCTTATATATGGAGAAAACACCTTCCATTTATCAGGGGAAGAATATATTGAAGAAAAGCTTGATGAAATTGGCTTTGAATTATCGGCTCGAGCATTTTTCCAGTTAAATCCGGCGCAAACGATCAAACTTTACAATGAAGTGAAAAAAGTCGCGGAGTTGACGGGTGAGGAAAAAGTCGTAGATGCATACTGTGGTGTAGGAACCATTGGCTTATGGTTAGCGTCAAATGCGAAGGAAGTAAGAGGGATGGAAGTTATTGAAGATGCAGTGAAAGATGCACGGAAGAACGCAGAGAAACGAGGAGTCGATAACGTAAAGTATTACACCGGAACAGCTGAAAGCTGGTTGCCAAAATGGAAGAAAGAAGGGTTTGACCCTGATGTTATTATTGTGGATCCTCCTCGTACTGGATGTGACAACCGTTTCCTGGAAACAGTAAAAAAGATCAGACCGAAAAAGTTTATTTATGTCTCATGTAATCCATCAACGTTAGCGAAGGATTTAGATGCATTAATGAGCAAATACGAAATCAAATCGATTCAACCAGTCGACATGTTTCCGCAAACAAGTCAAGTAGAAAGTATTACGTTGTTAGAATTGAAATAAAAAGAAATCTCTATTGCCTATAAAACACATTGTCGAAATCAACGGAGAAAAATTGTTAAAGAGAAGGGGAACAGAATTGAACGTTTCTGTTCTCCTTTTTTTGAAAAGTGCCCAGCATTGAAGAATCCCTGCTTTTTAACGTATTACATCTCTCTTCGATAGGTTTTTTACGTGTAAGCGTTTTAACAATATTTTCTGCTTTACGAATTGTAAGCGTTTTTTATATAATAGTTTTTGTGATTTAGCAGGGAAAAGGAAAAAAAATATGGATAAATGCTTACGAAACACAAAAATTAAAGGTGAGACATTACCCATACCCTTCTTCCAGACGCATAACAACAAAGATGATCTAGGGGGTACAACAGATGGATTTACGTAAACAGACAGAGAAAATCGTCGAGGCCATTGGTGGTAAAGATAACATCGATGCTGCAACACACTGTGTAACTCGACTTCGACTTGCGTTAAAAGATGAAGCGCAAGTAAACAAAGATGAATTAGAAAATCTCGATATTGTAAGAGGTTCCTTTTCATCAAATGGGCAGTTCCAAATCGTAATTGGACAAGGGACTGTCGATAAAGTGTATAAAGAATTTGTAGAAGTAACTGGAGTTGGAGAAGCTTCGAAAGACGAAGTGAAAGAAGCGGCAGCACAAAAACAAGGCCCAATTCAACGTGCAATTAAAACGCTTGCAGATATATTTATCCCAATTTTACCAGCTATCGTAACAGCCGGTTTATTAATGGGTATTAATAATATCTTAGCAAACCCAGGTATTTTCTATGAGGAATCATTTATTGATCGAAATCCAAACTGGGCCGGGTTAGCGGACATGATTAACATTATTGCGAATACAGCATTCGTCTTCTTACCTGGTTTAATTGGTTGGTCCGCAGTTAAAAAGTTTGGCGGTAGTCCGTTACTCGGTATTGTTCTCGGACTAATCTTAGTTCACCCAGACTTATTAAACGCCTGGGCTTACGGTAACGCTTTAAAAGAAGGTACCATTCCTTATTGGAATTTATTTGGATTAGATGTTCAAAAAATTGGGTATCAAGGACAAGTATTGCCAGTATTATTTGCATCTTATGTCCTTGCCAAAACAGAAATTTTCTTGAAAAAACGTGTTGGAGATGCATTCCAGCTACTAGTGGTAGGACCATTAACATTATTAGTTTCAGGCTTTTTAACTTTCATCCTGATTGGACCGGTTATGTTTACAGTAGGTAACTGGATTACAAGCGGATTAGTTACAATCTTTGATACGTTTGCGCTATTAGGTGGATTGATTTACGGCGGTCTGTACGCAGTGTTGGTTGTAACAGGTATGCACCATACATTCTTAGCTGTTGATATTCAATTAATTGGCAGCACAGGTAGCACATTCTTATGGCCAATTCTCGCGCTATCCAATATTGCCCAAGGATCTGCGGCATTAGCGATGATGTTCGTCACTCGCGATGAAAAAGTAAAAGGTTTATCTTTTACATCTGCTATATCTGCCTACCTTGGAATTACAGAACCTGCGATGTTCGGGGTTAACTTACGATTTAAGTTCCCATTCTATGCAGCATTAATCGGTTCAGCTATTGCAGCATCATTCATTACAATCCAAAAGGTTAAAGCAACATCTATCGGTGTAGGTGGTTTACCTGGATTCTTATCAATCTTTCCAGATAAATGGATACCATTCTTCATCGGTATGGCGATTGTAATTGTCGTACCATTCGTGCTAACCTATATCTTTGGTAAACGAGCAATGCGTAATCAATAAAAATTCTTTTACATGGCAACCGTTAACGGTTGTCATGTTCTTTACATAACTTCGGAGGTGTTAACAATAATGGATCAACAATGGTGGAAAAATGCGGTAGTATACCAAATTTACCCAAAGAGTTTTAACGATACGACTGGTAACGGTGTAGGAGATATTCAAGGAATTATTGATAAACTCGACTACTTGCAAGAGCTAGGCGTAGATGTCGTTTGGCTTACACCGATTTATAAATCACCACAAAATGATAACGGCTATGACATAGCTGACTATTTTGATATTCATGAAGAATACGGAACGATGGAAGACTTTGACCGATTATTAGATGAAGCCCATCAACGTGGTATAAAAATTATTATGGATATAGTCGTAAACCATACGTCAACAGATCATGAATGGTTCCTTAAATCAAGAGCTTCGAAAGATAATGAATACCGTGATTTTTATATTTGGAAAGATGGCGAAGATGGACAAGAGCCTACAAACTGGCAGTCTAAATTTGGTGGATCTGCTTGGGAATATGATGAAAATACCGGACAATATTACTTGCATCTTTTCGATGTAACACAAGCGGACTTGAATTGGGAGAATGATAAAGTGCGTAAAGAAGTGTATGATATGATGCACTTCTGGTTGAAAAAAGGTGTAGATGGATTTCGTCTAGACGTTATTAATTTAATTTCGAAAGACCAGCGTTTCCCAAATGACGACGGGTCAGTACCTCCAGGAGACGGCCGTAAATTTTATACGGATGGACCAAAAATTCATGATTACTTACATGAAATGAATAATGAAGTGTTTTCACATTATGACATTATGACAGTTGGGGAAATGTCATCTACTACGATTGAAAACTGTATTAAATATACACGGCCAGATCGTAAAGAATTAGACATGACATTCAACTTCCACCATCTAAAAGTAGACTATCCTAATGGGGAAAAATGGGTTACAGCTGACTTTGATTTTGTTCAGTTAAAAGACATTTTGTCTACATGGCAAAAAGAAATGCATAAAGGTGGAGGCTGGAATGCGTTATTCTGGTGTAACCATGACCAGCCACGTGTCGTTTCTCGATTTGGTAACGATGGGGAGTATCATAAAGAATCTGCCAAAATGTTAGCTACGACGATTCATATGATGCAAGGTACACCATATATTTTTCAAGGTGAAGAATTCGGTATGACAGACCCGAAATTTGATGATATCGATCAATATCGTGATGTTGAATCATTAAATATATACAAAATGAAAAAAGAAGAGGGAATGTCTGACGAAGATATCCTAGCTATTTTAAAGCAAAAATCACGTGACAATTCACGTACACCAATGCAGTGGAATGACGGTAAAAATGCAGGGTTTACAAAAGGTACACCTTGGATTCCAGTTTCCAAAAACTATAAAGACATAAATGCAGAAAAGGCCGTAAAAGATAAAGATTCCGTCTTTTATCATTACAAAAAGCTAATTGAGCTTCGTAAACAGTATGACATTATAACGACTGGAGATTATCAGTTATTGTTAAAAGATGATCCGCAAATTTTTGCATACGTTCGTAATGGTGAAGGAGAGAAGTTGTTAGTCGTAAACAATTTCTATAACAGTGAAGTAAGCTTTACGTTACCAAATGAGGTAGATGTAGAAGGTTACAGTGGTGAAGTAATATTGTCTAACTATGACAATTCAGCTGAGAATTTTCGTAACATAACTCTACGTCCGTATGAGTCTGTTGTATATTACTTGAAAAAATAATCACAATTCGTTCAAATAAAAACACTCCTTGAGTTTTATACTTAAGGAGTGTTACTTGTATTAGTTCTTCATTTTAGGATCCAGAGCATCCCGTAAGCCATCACCAATTAAGTTAAACCCAAGTACCACGAGCATTATGGCAACCCCTGGAGCGATTAATGTCCAAGGAGCTAACTGAATGAAATCACGTGAATCAGCAAGCATCTTCCCCCATTCAGGCAATGGTGGTTGTGCCCCTAGACCTAAAAATCCTAAAGCAGCAGCTTCTAAAATAGCTGTACCAAAACCTAGTGTCGATTGAACAATGATAGGTGCTAAACTGTTTGGAAGTATATGGTGAATGAGAATACGACCATTTTTCATTCCTTGAGCTCTTGCTGCCATTATAAATTCCTCTTCCCGTAAACTAATTACTTTTGATCGAACGAGTCGGCCGAAAATCGGAATATTAATGATCGCTATTGCAATTAAGGCATTTTCCAATGAGGCCCCTAAAATTGCAACGATTGCAATCGCTAATAAAATACTAGGGAACGCGAGTAAAATATCGAATATACGAGAAATTAACATATCAATCCAACGTCCGAAATATCCTGCAATAATGCCAAGCAATGTTCCGAAAACGAGCGCACCAGTTACGGCGAAAAATCCTACTTGTAGTGAAATTCTCGCACCATAAGCAATTCTCGTAAATATATCTCTGCCTAAGTTGTCTGTACCTAACCAATGCTCACCACTTGGTGGCTGGAGTCGCTTAATAATTTCCTGATCTTCGTAGGAATATGGAGTTAATAAAGGAGCAAACAAACCGAGTAATATAAAAAATATGATGATGATAAACCCCGTAACCGCGAATCGGTTTTTTCGCAACTGTTTATATGCATCTTTCCAAGGCGAATTCACTTTCATATCTTCTTGTTTTTGTACGGGGGTTGAAGCAAGCTCAATTTGTTCTTTTTTCTCTTCTAGTTTCATGTTCAAATCCCCCCTAATATTTAATCCTTGGATCAATATAAGAATATAGCAAGTCCACAATTAAATTGATCATTACGAATATGAACGCAACAATTAAAATCCCCGATTGGATTACAGGGTAATCACGATAATTTATCGCATCAAAAATATATCGTCCTACTCCCGGCCAACTAAAGATTGTTTCTGTTAATATTGCTCCACCTAATAGTACTCCTGTTTGGAGACCGATAACTGTGAGAACAGGAATAATAGCATTTTTAAGAGCGTGCTTATAAACAACTAAAAATTGCCCTGCACCTTTCGCGCGTACCGTACGAATGTAGTCAGAATTCATCACTTCTAACATACTTGAACGGGTCATACGTGCGATGATGGCCATCGGAATGGTTCCTAAGGCGATACTCGGCAAGACGAGGTGTTTTAACGTTGTGATTAATCGTTCAAAGTCAAGGTGTAGAAGAGAATCAATCACATAAAAATGGGTGATTGCAGTAATAGGATCTCGGCTATTTTCTCTACTTGATGCAGGTAACCATCCAAGCTCCTGGGCAAATACCCATTGCTCCATTAAAGCGAGCCAGAAGATAGGCATAGATACACCGACTAGAGCGAAAAACATAGCTAAAAAGTCAAACCAAGAATTTTGTTTCCATGCACTAATGATACCAGCGTTAACTCCAATGAAAATCGCAAATAACATGGCAAAAAAGGTGAGCTCAAAGGTAGCCGCCAATTTTGGCAAGATCTCAGTAGCTATTTCCGATTTTGTTTTTAGCGATATTCCTAAATCACCTTGTAATAGGTTGCTAACATAAATTCCATATTGAACGACATATGGCTTGTTTAACCCCATCTGTTCTTCCAATTTTTCGATTGCTTCTTCAGTGGCTGTTTCACCAAGGAGAATTTGAGCAGGATTACCTGGTATAAAGTGAACAATAGAGAAAACAAGTAAAGTCATTCCCAGCAGGACAGGAATTAACATAAGTAGACGTCTTATTGTGTAGGCTAGCATAGCATTCACCTCAATTCTCTGTTATTATCGTTGCTGTTTTATTAGAAAAAATAAAGGGTAGTAGAGGCTCACTCTACTACCCTCCAGTCGTGTATAGTTACTCTAATTCAACTTCTGCAAGTGATTCACTTGTAGATGGGTGTGGCACATAGTTTTTCACATAATCTTGAGCTGCTAAAACTGGAGTAGAGTGAACTAATGTAACCATTGGTGAATCTTCTAAAATAAGTCGTTGTGCTTCTTTATATAGTTCTGCACGTTCTTCTTGATCAATAGATACTTTTGCTTGGTCTAAAAGTTCATCAACAGTAGAATTTTGATAGAATGTACGGTTACTTCCGCCAGCAGCATCACCATGTAGTAAGCTACCTAAGAAGTAATCAGGGTCCCCGTTTGTACCAGACCAGCCTAACATGAACATTTCTTGTTCACCGTTTGCTGTTTTTTCTAAGTAAGGCCCCCACTCTTCACGTACAATGTTTGCTGTAATCCCAACTTGCGCTAAATCGTTTTGAATGATTTCAGCAACAGTTTCTGGGTCCGGCATATATGGTCTCGCAACAGGCATCGTCCATAGATCAATTTCGACACCGTCTTCATAGCCGGCTTCTGCTAATAGTTCTTTTGCTTTGTCTAAATTATAGTCATATCCTTCTAATTCATCGTTAAAGCCAAGATAACCTGGTGGTAATGGGTTTACCGCAGGGATAGCGTAGCCAGCATATAACGCTTCAGCAATCGCTTCACGGTTAACTGCATGATTAATTGCTTGACGAACGAGCTTATTATCCAGCGGTGCTTTGCTCGTGTTTAATCCTAAGTAACCGAAGTTGTTAGCAGCACGTGTGTGCAATACTAACGTGTCATCAGACTCAACACCTGCAGCATCATCAGGGTTTAAGCCATCCATAATATCAATCTCACCTGAACGTAAAGAGATTAAGCGTGCAGCGTTATCCGGGATAACCTCGAAAATTACACGATCTAGTTTAGGTAAACCATCTTTACGGTAATCTTCAAATTTCTCTAGCACGATTGTGTCATCTTTAGTCCAACTAACAAATTTAAATGGACCTGTACCAACAGGGTTTTCGTTAATTTCTGGACCATATTGCTCAAGTGCTGCTGGAGAAGTAATCGCAAAGTAACTCATAGCCATATTTTGTAAAAAGTAGCCTAGTGGACGGTTTAATACGAATTCAATTGTATAGTCGTCTAAGACATTAATTTCTTCGATGACATGACCTTCGTCACCTTTAAAACCGCCAAACATAATGCTGTAAATAACATATGAGTATCCTTCATCTGTAAAAGCGTATTTGTGACCAGGATCAGACCAACGCTCAAAGTTTGTCTTTACAGCTTCTGCGTTGAACTCAGTTCCGTCATGGAAAGTTACACCTTCTTCAAGATAGAATGTGTATTTTTTTCCGTCATCTTCTACATCCCAGTCGTGAGCTAAACCAGGTGTAATGTCGAAGGATTCCTTGTCAAACTCTAGTAAACTTTCGTAAATTTGTTTCGTTACACGGGAAGATTCCCCATCTGTTGTACTAGCAAAGTCTAAACTCTCGGAATCTCCTCCTCGAGCAAAGACAAGTACCTGCTCACGTTCCTCGTTGTTGTTGTTATCGCTGTCGTTCGATGGGTCTTCATCGTCTGATGCCTCGTTGTTACATGCTGCTAAAACTAACGCAAGCATGAGAACGAGTAAAAAAGAAAACTTCTTCATACTTTGTTTACCCCCTATTAATTTCATTTTTATATGATGACCACTTCGTTGCATCGCTTTATTCATATAAATGACATGCAACGAAGTGGTTATCGCCAATTTCTTCAAACTGTGGTCTAATCTCTTTACATATGTCCATTGCTTTCGGGCAACGTGTGTGGAAGGCACACCCTGCAGGGGGGTTAGACGGACTTGGTACGTCTCCTTCTAAAATGACACGTTCCTTTTTCTCATCGGGATCTGGAACCGGAACGGCGGATAGCAGAGCTTGTGTATATGGATGCTTCGGATTACTATACAATGTGTCCTTGTCTGCAAGCTCGACCATTCTTCCTAAATACATTACGCCGACTCGGTCGCTAATATGTTTTACGACGCTGAGGTCGTGGGCTATAAAGATATATGTAAGGTTAAACTCATCCCGCAATTCTTCCATTAAATTTAAGATTTGTGATTGTACCGATACATCTAACGCAGATACAGGTTCATCACAAATGATTAACTTCGGATTATTTGCTAAAGCACGCGCTATACCGATTCGCTGTCGTTGTCCACCACTAAACTGATGGGGATAACGTGATGCGTGGTATGAGCTGAGTCCAACAACTTCCAGTAGTTCGTGGATCCTTTGCTTACGCTGTTTTGAATCTTTAATACCATGGACTAACAGAGGTTCACTAATGATTTTCTCTACTGTGTGTCTCGGATTTAACGAAGCATATGGGTCCTGGAAGATAATTTGCATATCTCTTCTAAGCTTCCGCATCTCTTCATCGTTAAGATGAGTAATGTCTTGGTCTTCAAACTTCACTTCACCTTCAGACGGTTCAATTAGTCGCAAAATGGACTTTCCGGTCGTAGATTTACCACAACCAGATTCACCAACAATGCCAAGAATTTCACCTTCCATAACGGTAAAAGAGACGTCGTCCACTGCTTTCACTTCACCGACTTTACGGCCGAACACACCGCCTTTTAAATCAAAATATTTCTTGAGTCCGTTAACTTCTAATATTGGTTTCTGCATCTTTTAGTTCATTCCCTTCATTCTCATCATATAAGAAGCATCTTGATTGGCGGCCATTTTCATGGGAAAGAAGTTCTGGTGTTTCCGCAAAGCATCGCTTAAAAGCAAACTCACAACGGTCGGCAAAGCGACACCCGACCATATCCATACTTGGTTTAGGCACAGTACCGGGAATAGAGTACAACCGTTGTTCTTTTTCGTGTAATTTCGGTAAGGAACGGATTAGTCCCTTCGTGTAGGGATGTTTTGGATCTTTTAAAATTTCACGAGTTGTTCCTTCTTCGACCACCTGTCCGCAATACATGACAACAACACGATCACAAACCTCTGCAACAACACCTAAGTCGTGTGTAATCATTAAGATGGCAGTTTCTTTTTCTTTATTCAAGTTTTTCATTAAATCTAATATTTGGGCTTGAATGGTTACATCTAATGCAGTTGTAGGTTCGTCTGCTATGAGCAATTCAGGGTTACATGACATCGCCATCGCAATCATAACTCGTTGCCTCATACCACCTGACAATTGGTGGGGATATTCATCCACAACTGATTCTGCTCTGGGAATTCCAACAAGTTTTAGCAGATTAATAGATTTTAATCTTGCTTCTTTCTTACTAATGTTTTGATGGAGAAGAATAGATTCCATAATTTGATCTCCAATCTTAAAGAGAGGGTCTAAAGATGTCATCGGCTCTTGGAAGATCATTGCGATTTCATTTCCGCGAATTTCGCGCATACGTTTTTCTGATACCTGGGCAAGATTTTCCCCTTTGAAGTTAATATCCCCGCTTACGATTTTCCCAGGAGGGCTTGGGATTAACTGCATTACTGATAAAGAAGTAACACTTTTTCCACTGCCGGATTCTCCTACAATACCTACAACCTCGCCTTTATGTACTTTGAAACTCACACCATCAACAGCGGGAATTTCGCCTCCATCTGTCATGAAATGGGTGTGAAGTTGTTTAATTTCTAATACGACATCTGCCATTACTTTTCACTCCTTGGGTGTCATTCTTGAATCTAGTAAACGGTTATATTTCATTTATATGTCTTAGAAAGGATTTACATCATAGAAAATTCAAAAAAATAAATTAATATGCTTCGCCTTACTAATATACTTAATATTGGTATTATTTTCAATAGCAGTATTTTATCTTTTCTGAATATTTAGTCGAGGTATTGTTATAAGGAAGGGGAAATGAAAAAAAAACCCATCAAATGATGGGAGTACGTAACTATTCTTCATCATATAATATTTCGTCAGCACGGTCTTCTACTTCTTCCTCACCGTATTTCTCAAATTGGGAAAGCATTTCATTCGTGATTTGTTCAATTTCTCGTTTACTATAACCGAGCTGCTTCATTGCAATTGTCGTATAAGCCATCGCATGGTTTTTTTTCATTTTTTATCCTCCTGTACTAAGTATTTCTATTTTTAATATGTACAGTTTCCGCCGTTGTTATTGATCAATCCTGTTTATTGGGAGAGTACTTTAACATTTTTAAATTGGAATTCCGTTTTTTGTTTATAACTTGTGACAATGAGTACATCGATTAGTTGGGCATCCATTGAGAATGTAACGGGAAAGCGAATCCTTTGCCATTCATCGGATAACGTTAGTCGTTTGCTTGTCTGTTGTTGAAGAAATTTCCCTCTTCGGTCTGTTTCTTCTGTGCGGATATATATATGGCCTTCACCTTTCACTTCAAGCGATACGGTTACAGGGACGCCTTGTTTAATGTCTTTTACGGTGAAAACGGCTCCTTCTAACGGCTTCTCTCCTTTAGTTTGAACAATGTAACGATTATGTACGTTCTCTATAGCCGAGTTCACTTCAAAAAAGTTGATATCACTTTCTGCAAACAAACGGGAAGGAGAGAAGGTAAGTACGATTAGAAGAAAAACAGTAAAAAGTGTTTTCATATGTCACCTCTAGTTTGAACGATTACCCCAATATTTTTTGTATAGTTTTCCCTAAACTTTTATACCTTTATACAAAACAAGCTGACCATCACTGGTCAGCTTGTTAATTAGTATTTGACTTCAACTAATTTTGAAATCAGATCTGCAGGATCAGTGACTTCATAGACGGAACATTCTTCTAAGAAATCAACAGAACCGAGCGGGTAATGATACACAATGTGTCCGCCCTCATTCTTTTTTTCTTTGCCAGTATACTCTTTAATCTGGATGTGGGAGATAGGGTTTATTTCGGTCTCATATTGATCATCTTTATAATGGACAATGACATCCCCTTTAACGTGAATATTGTTTTTTAAATCATCAAATAAAAGATCTGTTTTATCCTTTACATTGAGGAATATGATATTGTTGTACACCTCAAAAGTGCCTGCTTGGCTACTGTATGATCCGGTAGCCGCATCGATGTAAAGATCTTCTCCAACTTGGAACTTAGAACTATTACCGGCATCGATGAGTAGGCCTTTCTTAAGATATGTACTTCTCCCGGTTCGGTAAGAGCCATTCGTGAGGTTAAACTTTTCCTCAAAAACAGCGTTGCCGCCAATTTCCATATAATTACCGTTAAAATCAACCTTCTTATAAAATTTTACATTTCCACAAACGGTAAACTTAGGCTCACCTTCCCCTTGTCCTTTTTTATTGTCTTGTTGTGTTTTGAAGATTCCTTCCACAAAGCAATGTCCGTCGATCATAATAGACGAATTTTGACTAAGTGTAACATTGTTGTTAAAATTCGCATCACCATTCACTTTTAAATTGGACTCTTGTGTAACAGATGTCTGGCCCTCGACATTTAAATTGTTCACTTCAATATTGTAGTAGGATAGCTCTGCATCGCTATACACATTTACATCTTCATCATAAGTTTCATACTCAATTGTTTCGGTTTCCTTCCCCTTCGTTTCTTCACCAGTCATGTTGCTCCAATTATGTTCTTGCCAATCATAATCTTCCTCTTCCAGGAAATTCGGAGGTTCTAGATGATTATGATCAAAACGTCTTACATCAATATCACTTAATAGATCGACTAACATAATTGTAGCTGTTAAATCTTTCTCCTTATCTCCGTCAATACCACGTACAGAAACGGTTACAATCGCTTCGTTTAAGTCATCAGATACAGAAATTGTGTAATCATGAAGCAACTGAAATTTCCGTTCCGGGTACTGTTCGTCTATGGTAACCCCATTAACATAAGCATCAATTTCACTAAGCATCGTATCAATATAGTTTCGGATGTTATTTTTGCTAAGAGTTGTTTTCGGTTCTGGGGGATGTTCATCAATATAATCTCTCACTCTGTCTTCGACATAGGTAACACCCATTTCAGCAATATGGGTGGTGCGGTAAATTTTATCCATTTGATGTGATTGTTTAGCGGTTGTAATTGCACTACTTGCAATGACCACTCCAAACAAGGAAATGATTACGACTGCGAAAAGAGAGAGGGCTAACGTGTATCCCCGCTCTTCTTGTAATTTTTTTACCATTTACTCCTCACCTCCTGCTTTCGTCATACGGGATATAACCGGGTTTAGTGTAACCTCGTCGTTTCTGCCGTTGGAATCACTCGTTAAACGTAATTGTACATGTAGCTTTTTATTTGCTTCATCTGTTAGATCAATATGAATGGAGTTCTCCTCTGTTAAAGTGATTGGTCCGCTGCCATTATCGACATGTAAAGATATCGGGTAGTAGTATGTATTAATCGTTGTTGTGTTTGCACCTTCATTATTTACGGCCGTAATCGAGAAAGAATGTTCGTTTATATAGTCAATCGTATATTCGGAGCTCCGTTGATGAACATTGGTAAGGGAAAAGATAATGTGGTTTGCGTGACTACGAATGTTGTTACTATCTTCAGCTGCATGGAAATTGTTCATGCTTGTCACAATAATCCCTATGACCAGTGCTGAAACCGTACCGATGATCGCTAACGTTGCTAACAGTTCAATTAACGTTATCCCTCTACTATCCAGTTTCTTCATTAGTCATTCACTCCTACATACTTATACGTCTCCGTAATTCTTGTGTTGTCTTGATTAACAATTTCAATTTTCACCTTACGTAGTTCGGTATGTTCTTCATCATTAATGATCAATTTTAATTTCAACTTTTCATTATCTATAAAAGTGCCATCTTCGTTAACCGCATTTATGTATGGATTATTTTCGCTATTGAAGGAAGTATATTCACCGTTCGTAGCTGGAAGTGCGTCTTTGCTCTGCAGCTCATCCAATACGACTTTAGCTAAATTCGTTCCTTTTATAGAAGAATCATTTTTTTGTGTGAATGTAGCACCTTGAGCAAACAAAGAGAAGAAACTAAGGAGAATAATAGATATGATTACAATCGACGCTAATAATTCGGTTAGGGTTAATCCTTTTTCATTGTTTATTATGTTCATCATAATCCTCTTTTCTTAACCGAAAATTAAAAAGAAATTCAGTTCAAATCTTGTAAAATAGTAATTTTATAGTAATATGAATATAGGTAATTTGCAATATTTGGGAAAAATATCTAGGTAAATAGTCGTAATCTATTTTAAAAAGCAAGTTCTATCCCATATTATAAACGCTTAATGAGGATAACATAAATACTTTCTCGGAAATCCTTAGTAAACTTACAAAAATAGTCAAAAATCGATGATATCATTCAATATTTTCTAATGAAAAGTTCTAGCAACAGTAGTATGATAATAGTATAAAAACTAATAGATTTACGAGACTTGCTAAGCATACAGAAAATCTTGCTTTATTGTGGAGGGTTTTATAGTGGCAATCCAAAAAAATATGCGACTTGGTGACCTACTCGTAGAGAGTGGAGTCATTTCAAAAGATCAGCTCATGCAAGCGCTCGATGAAAAAGAATCTCATCAAAAAATCGGTGATATATTACTTCAAAAAGGGTACATAACCGAATTACAGTTAGTAGAAGTACTGGAGTTTCAACTCGGTATTCCAAGAGTTAGTTTATATAACTATCCTTTTGATACATCACTCTTCAAGTTAATTACAAAAGAGTTTGCGAAAAGAAATCTCGTTATTCCTTTGAAAAAGGAAGTAGATAAGTTATACGTTGCGATGGCGGATCCAATGGATTATTTCGTCATAAATGATTTACGTCTATCTACAGGCTTTAATATTGAACCACTAATTGCAACAAAGGATGACATCATCCGTTGTGTGGCTAAATATTACGAAGTAGACGATTTCCAAACCGAGTTAGGGGACGACGTTGAGGAAGAAGAAGATGTCCAAAGTCTTGTTGATGATGAAGACTCTCCGGTAGTAAAACTAGTAAATCAATTAATTCAGCAAGCGGTAATCCAAAATGCCAGTGATATACATATTGATTGCCATGAAACAAAAGTGTTAGTTCGCTATCGTGTGGATGGCTCACTTCGAACCGAAAGAAGCCTTCCGAAACACGTTCAAGGTGCATTAATTACTAGAATTAAAATCATGGCCAACTTAGATATTACGGAGCACCGAGTACCACAGGATGGGCGTATCAAGATTAATGTTGATTACCGACAAATTGACCTTCGAATTAGTACTCTCCCTACAGTATTTGGGGAAAAAGTCGTAATCCGTATTCTCGACTTAACGATGGCAAAAAGTGACATTGACCAAATCGGGTTTGAAAAAGATAATTTAAATAAATTTTTGAAACTAATCAAAAAACCGCACGGTATTGTCCTCCTGACTGGACCTACTGGATCTGGTAAGTCATCGACAATGTACTCAGCGTTAAGCTATTTGAATAAGGACGACACAAATATTATTACGGTTGAGGACCCTGTAGAGTATCAAGTTGAAGGGATCAACCAAATTCAAGTAAATACGAATGTTGGCCTTACCTTTGCAAAAGGATTACGAGCGATTTTACGACAAGACCCTAACATTATAATGGTAGGGGAAATACGTGACCGGGAAACAGCAGATATGGCAGTTCGTGCCTCTATAACAGGTCACTTAGTATTTAGTACACTCCATACGAACGATTCGATTGGTACTATTAACCGCCTAAAAGATATGGGAGTTGAACTGTTTCTCATTGCTTCCTCTATTAACGGTGTAGTGTCACAGCGGCTTGTACGAAGATTATGTCGAGATTGCCGAAAGCCATCACCAGTATCTGTGAGTGAGAAAGAGATATTTGACCGATACGGTGTTGAAGTTGATCAAATATATCGTGGAGAAGGATGTCCTACGTGCAATATGACTGGTTATAAAGGAAGAACAGCTATTCACGAAGTTCTCGTCATTGACGATGAAATAAAAGAAGCCTTACTGAACAATGAATCTACGATGAAAATACGAGACTTAGCAGTAAAAAATGGCCTTACCTTTCTAGTTGAAGATGGCTTACGCAAAGTACAAAAGGGCATTACAACAACGGAAGAAATATTACGTGTTGCACTCGAATAGAAATGTCGAACTAGGGGGTAAAGCATGAAAGAACGCATGGATGAGCTATTACACAGGGCATATACAGAAGGAGCTTCCGATGTACACTTAACAGTTGGAATGCCTCCAGTATTTCGTTTATATGGGCATCTGGAAACAATAGGGAACACACCATTTTCCAAAGTAGAACTGGAAGCTATGACAAAATCATTAATGCCGGAACAACTATGGGATGAATTTCAACAAAACGGAGAAGTGGACTTCTCCTATGACCTTGCTGATATTTCCCGCTATCGTATTAACGTATATAAACAACGGGAAGGATTGTCAGCAGCAATTCGCTTAATCCCTGGAGGAATTCCGTCCCTTGAAAGTTTACAAATGCCAAACGTACTACAAAAAATCGCAGCAAAACCACAAGGTCTAGTCTTAGTAACAGGTCCAACAGGTAGTGGTAAATCAACGACGTTAGCCGCAATGATCGATTACATTAATGAAACGAAGCGTAAACACATTATTACACTAGAAGATCCAATCGAATATATTCATCACAACAAGAAGTCATTGCTGGAACAACGTCAAGTAGGACGGGATACCCAAACATTTGCAACGGGATTACGCTCAGCGCTACGTCAAGATCCCGATGTTATATTAGTAGGGGAGATGCGTGATTTAGAAACGATAACGACAGCAGTAACCGCAGCCGAAACAGGACACTTAGTTTTTGGAACATTACACACAAATAGCGCACCGTCAACAATTGAACGTATTGTTGATGTATTCCCAGGAGAGCAGCAATCCCAAATTCGATACCAGCTTGCTTCAGTACTAGTTGCAGTTATTTCACAGCGATTATTCCCACTAAAACACGGAAACGGCCGGATTGCAGCAACAGAAATTTTAGTACAAAATAACGCAGTAAGTAGTTTAATTCGAAATCATAAAATTCACCAGTTACCAAATTTAATGCAAACGTCGAGAGATCTAGGTATGCACACCCTTGAGATGAACATTAAGTCTTTACTACAAAGACAACTCGTATCCCATGAATCTGTTCAAGGTTATTTAGAGGAGAATGTTTATGGCTCAATTTAACTATGTAGCCCGCGATCGACAAGGGAAAAAGCATACAGGAGTCATCCAAGGTGATACGAAGAAGATGGTTCACTCCCGATTACGTGATCGGGGTTTACGTGTCGTAGATTTACAACCGAAAAAAGAAACCCTTTGGTCCAAAGATATTTATATCGGTAATCCTGTTAAGTTAGCAGACTTTGTCATTTATTTACGGCAATTTTCTACGTTAATTAAATCCGGAGTAACAATTGTTGATTCCACTCGAATTTTAATTAATCAAACAGAGAGTAAAGTATTAAAGAAAACGTTGGCTCAGGTGGAAGTAGACTTAAATGAAGGGAACTCCCTGTCTGATGCATTAGGGAAACACCCGAAAGTCTTTACACCTTTATTTATAAATATGGTCCATGCAGGGGAGGTGAGTGGGTCACTAGAAGAAACGTTAGAAGAGTTAGCCGAATACTTCGAACGCCAACATGAAACGAAGCAAAAAATCAAATCAGCTATGACATATCCTGTTGTGGTCGGTTTCATTGCATTAGCAGTAATCGCTTTTCTATTAATCTATGTCGTCCCAACATTTGTCGATATGTTTGCCCAATTTGACGGAGAATTACCAGGAATTACGAAATTTGTCATAGGTTCAAGTGCCTGGTTAATTGGAAATTGGTGGCTATTATTGTTAATCATTGTTATAATTGGTATAGGCTTGTATGCAATGATGCAAAAACCTGATACAAAGTATTACATAGATTTATTTCTATTAAGAATACCGATTTTCGGGAATCTATTAAAAAAAGCGTTAATTGCTCGTTTTAGTAGAACGTTAAGTTCGTTGTTAATGAATTCTGTCTCGATTTTAAAGGCGGTAGCATTAACAGAAAAGGTAGTCGGTAATGAAGTGTTTTCTAGAGCATTAGGGGAGTCGAGGTATGTATTAGAGCGGGGACGATCGATGTCGGAACCGTTAGACAAGCATTGGGCATTCCCACCTCTTGTTACCCAAATGATCGCAGTAGGCGAACAAACGGGTACTTTGGACCATATGCTTGGGAGAATTGCAGATTTCTATGAATCCGAAGTAGAAACCGCAACAGATTCTCTCAAATCATTAATTGAGCCGTTAATGATTGTTGTTTTAGCAGTAATTGTCGGGACTATTGTACTAGCGATTATGGTTCCGATGTTTGAACTATTTAACAATGTAGGTTAATAAATTTTTTAATATACTAAGGGGGAAAACCTAATGAAAAAATTGATGAAAAATGAAAAAGGTTTAACACTGATTGAATTGCTAGCTGTAATTGTAATTCTGGCAATCATTGCAGCAATTGCGATTCCGATGATTGGGAACTTAATCCAAAAATCAGAAGAAGATGGAGTTAAGGCTGATGCTATTAGAATTTTAGAAGCAGCGCAATTGTATCAGTTAGAAAATCCTAATGAATCTAGTGCAACTTTTGCGGTATCAGGATTAAGTGAATACCTTCAATTGACGGATGACAAATTGGCAGGTGCAACTGTGAATTTTTCTAGTTCTGAATTAGAAATTGATACAGGTAATATATCAGCTGGTAAAATAAAATTAAACTTTACTGGAGCTACAATAATGGAAATTAATGATGACGAAAGTGGTTCAGGTGAAGATAGTGGGACTCCAGGTGTTAGAACAATTGGAGACTAAAATGTTTAATTTAAAACCGTGGTTATATACCAATAACCACGGTTTTTCAAACAAAATTTAGAGGACTGAAAAAGCTGTGGTATATATAATCGGATATTTCTTTATCATTGGCCTAGTTATAGGTTCATTTGCAAATGTAGTAGGTTTACGAGTTCCAAAAGGAAAATCAATTGCAGCACCAAGGTCAGCCTGTCCTTACTGCCAACATCAACTAAAATGGTATGAACTCATTCCTGTATTTTCTTATTTGTTTCAAGGTGGTAAATGTAAAGCATGCAAAGCTACCATATCACCGCTATATCCAATTATGGAGCTATTGTCAGGGTTATTATTTGCATTCGCTGCTTACATAAATATGTTTCAGCTTGAGTTACTCGTTTCCTTAACATTCATTACGATGCTACTGATCATTACAGTAAGTGATCTAGCCTATATGTTGATTCCAAATAAAGTCGTTTTCTTTTTCTTCGTATTATTCATCATTGAAAGAACCTTCGTTCCACTACAGCCGTGGTATGATTCTATGCTCGGTGCTGTAGTTGCGTTTTTATTATTGCTTCTGATCGCCCTTGTTAGTAGAGGGGGGATGGGTGGCGGTGATATTAAGCTTTTTGCCGTCATTGGCTATGCACTAGGTATGAAATTAGCAATATTAGCATTCTTCTTCTCTGCTTTTTTAGGTGCTGTTGTCGGGTTAATCGGAATGGCTTTAGGACTAGTGAAAAGGAAAAAACCGATACCATTTGGTCCATTTATTAGCGTAGGGTCATTGCTAGCATATTTCTTCGGGGAAGAGCTATTAACATGGTACATTTCGTTTTTAATATAATAATTTCATAGAGTTAGGTGAAGAGGAAATGGCGTTATTAACGAATAAAAGATATGCGAATATTGAGTTTCAAGACTACGTAATTCGCTATGCTGAACTAAAAAGTCAAAAAAAGCCTGTTGTCGTAACCAATTGTGATGAACATTATTTACCTTCAGGAGTAGTGGAGAACGGGAAAATTATCGATCATGATTTGTTTAGTCGGGCGATTAAACAATGTGTTCGAAAGTGGCAATTAAAGGGTAAACAAGTTCGTTTCATCGTGCCAGATTCCTCCGTTATTGTTCGAAAAATGGACGTGCCATCGAAAATTGCCGATGAGGAGTTAGTTGGGCATGTATATTTTGAATTAGGGCATTCTATTCATCTACCCTTTGAAAACCCCCTTATCGATGTCGTTCCACTTGGAGCAAAGAGTGAAGATACGAAGGAAGTTTTAGTTGTTGCATCATCTGAGGAAATTGTGAATAGCTATTACAATTACTTGAAGGATGAAAGAGTCATACCAACCGTGGCTGACATTTCACCACTATGTCAATATCGTTTGTTGGATCATTTTGGTTTAACGAATGAAAATGATCAGTTCATGTTAATTCAATGCAATGTGAAATCTGTCTCTTTAAGTATCTTCGAGCAACATCGCCCAGTCTTTACCCAGGAAGTGAACGTACCTTATCCAGAGAATTCTTGGAAGGTTGTACCGTTGCATCAAGGTGGACAATTAAACCGGGAACAGTTTCAACGGAAACATGTTTTAAACGCCTTTGAAGAGGTTTATAACGAAATTGACCGTATATTACGTTTCTATCAATTTTCATTGCACAATGGAGAAAGGCAGATCACCCGTATTTTAATGACGGGAGATCATCCGTTCTTAGAGGAATTAATGGAACATATTAAAGAACGCTATGGTATACCGTTAGACATCCTTCCTCCGAATGAGATTCGCACAACGAAAAACTCAAACCCGAATTATAAGTTTTATAATGTGTTAGGTTTGGCGATGAAAGAGGGAGATTAATGTTAGTAGAAGTTAACCTTTTACCAAGGAAAGAACGAAAAAGTAAAATTTTTGTCTTTGGTGTTGCAAGTAGCGTCTTATTATTGGCTGCGGTTAGTGTACTAGCCTTTTATTACATCTCTAGTTTGAAGGAAAACATTGCTCAAATGGAAAAGCAGGCATCTCAAGTAGAACAGCAGGCATCAGCTTTACAAGCAGAATTAAATGATTCGGTGTCGGATTTCTCACAGTTAGATCATACAGTCACCATGCTACGTGACTACCCTGTTGCTAGTTCTCAAGTAGTGGCTAATGCTTCAAAGCTGTTGCCAAGTGCTGGATATTTTCAGTCCCTTCAATACCATGCTGGTAGTATCAGTTTAAACATACTGCTTGAAGATGATATAGCTGCTGCTTATTATTTCAACCACCTGTCGAACGCAGAATGGGTAAACGAAGTAACATTATCGTCCGTCGCAGAACAAGGTGACGGCTATATTGCCCACTACCAAATAACCGTTAATGCAGATGTGTTAAAGGGAGGGCGGTAGCTATGAAAAAAGAGTTAAACAAAGTTCAGAAAATGATATTAAGTATCTCTGCCGTTGTTGTACTTGGAGTTATTGTTGGAATCTATTTCTTTAACGTAAAGCCCTTATTAGCTGAACAGGATAAGGTGCAAGAATCGTTAGCCCAAAAGCAAAAATTATTAAAAGCAGTAGAAAAACGTTATGATGAAGAGATGAATCAATATGCTGATAAAAGCACGGTACATTTGCAAGAGCAATTACCGTTAAACCCGAATGTAGAACAAATTATTTTTGCGTTAAATGAGATTGAAGAAGCCACGGATAGCAATATATTTTCCTATAGTCTTTCAGAGCCACAACCATTTGCAAGTGAAGGTGAAGAAGAGGATTTTCGTGATATTATGAGTTTACATCTTCAATTGACAGTAGAAAGTCCAACATATGAAAATATGATGTCCTTTGTTGAATTGTTAGAGCAAAATGAACGGATCTTCTCCGTAGACAACCTATCATTTAACGACCCTGGTCCAGAGGGAAACTATTTGTTAACTTTATCGTTATCAACGTTCTATTACGAAGGGATAGAAGGGTTACAAGATGAGGCACCAACATTTAATATCCCTGAACCTTCTCAAAAGGAAAATCCATTTCAATAATATTTCATAAAACTCCCGATATAGACGGGAGTTTTTTACTAGACAGTAATACTAAGCATAAATGGAGAATAATTATCTAACAATTAAAAAGATTCATTAAAGTTTGATATAATCTAAATTGAAAACAAGCATATAAATTAGGATTAGGAGGGATCGGAATGAATCGTAATGAACTGATTGCACCTCAAAAATATAACATTGTAACAGAGTTTGAGAAATATACGACGAATAATAGAGTAGCGTTGAAATGGGAGAATGAGGAAGGTGCAAAGAACGAAATTACGTACAAAGAACTAATCCGTAATGGAAACAAAATCGGCAATGCGTTCAAAGGTGAAGGGCTGCAAAAAGGTGATAAAATCCTTGTTATGATACCTCGCTTAATTGAAGCTTATGAAGTGTATATTGGGGCATTAAAGGCGGGTATCATCTTAATTCCTAGTTCAGAAATGTTAATGCCGAAGGATCTCCAATACCGCATTGACCATGGAGAAGTGAAAGGAATTGTTGCGTTACAGCCATTTGTAGACCGATTTAAAGAAGTAAAGCTTAGCGAAAATGTGAAAAAGTTTGTACTAGGTGGCGAGGCAGAAGGATGGAAGCCATTGCAAACATTAATGGTTGAACAATCGGATCAACTTTCAACTGCCGAAACGTCACGGGATGATATGGCTTTTTTATCGTATACTTCAGGAACAACCGGCAATCCGAAGGGTGTTGTCCATTCCCATGGTTGGGGGTATGCTCACTTAAGAACAGCCGCGAAAAGTTGGCTCTGTATTGATGAAGGAGATACGGTTTGGGCAACAGCTGGTCCAGGCTGGGCGAAATGGGTATGGAGTCCATTTTTATCAGTACTCGGCAGTGGCGCAACCGGGTTTGTATATCAAGGGAGATTCGACCCGAACAAATATTTAAGTTTGTTAGATCAATATGATGTAAATGTTCTTTGTTGCACACCAACCGAATACCGATTGATGGCTAAAGTAGATAACCTAAAAGATTATCACTTAACGAATCTACATAGCGCAGTATCTGCCGGAGAACCGTTAAACCGTGAGGTCATTGATACGTTCCAAAAATATTTCGATGTAACGGTACGGGACGGTTATGGGCAGACGGAAAATACATTACTCGTTGGAATTATGAAGGATATGGAAGTAAAACCAGGCTCAATGGGAAAACCGACACCTGGTAATAGAGTAGAAATTATTAATGAAGATGGTGAACCGGTCCAAGTTGGGGAGATCGGTGATATTGCTGTTCATAAAGATACACCAGCTTTATTTAAACATTACTATAAAGATGACGAACGGACGAAAGCCTCTTATCGAGGTGATTACTACTTAACTGGTGATCAAGCGAAAAAGGATGAGGACGGGTACTTTTGGTTTGAAGGGCGTAGTGATGACATTATCATTAGCTCAGGATATACAATTGGCCCATTTGAAGTTGAAGATGCCCTCGTCAAACATCCGTCTGTGAAAGAGTGTGCTGTTGTAGCAAGCCCTGATGAAGTAAGAGGTAATGTTGTGAAGGCATTCGTCGTTTTAAAGGAAAATATTAAGCGAACAGAGAAGTTAGTGAAGGAACTGCAAGATCATGTAAAAGAATTAACGGCACCTTATAAATATCCTAGAAAAGTGGAATTTATCAAGGAACTTCCGAAAACAACATCAGGAAAAATTAGAAGGATTGAGTTAAGACAAAGAGAGCAAAAAGTACATGAATAAAAAAGAGTGTGACTTTATTTCTAACGGGTTCAGTTTCGTGAGAGAAAAATAGCTGATAACAACGGAAATAATACAATGATGAGTATACATTCCGAACTTTATTTCGCAGTATAAACAGCAAATTAAAACGCTCAGAAAAATATCTGAGCGTTTTATCGTATTATTTTATTTTCTTTTCAACTAAACTACCCGTTAGTGAAGTAACTATTTTTCTGTTTTCATAAAATTGACAATTTCATCTGCATCAGATGTATTCACCACAATTCCGCTATGGTCAATCAATATATAGGTTGGAAAATCGTCAATTAAGTGTCCATATTTTTCTAAGATTGCCTCCGATCTATTAAGGACCGCAGTTTCCGTTAAATTTATATCAGTAGATTCATTTAATTCCGAAACAACATTACGCATCTGTTGATATTGTGTTTCGATATCTTTATCAATAAAGGCTTTAAAATGGTAATTTCCCTCTTCTGGTACATTCATCATCCCGCCTTCACTTTTGGAACTTTCCGTACATCCTACTACAAGGAAGAGAGACATAAACAGAATTAAAAAAGGATGTCTTTGCATCAATATACTCACATTTTACACCTCCTATTTTTTAACATGCCTATTCATAACTTTATAAGCAACACGGGCTACGGCATTGACAACTCTCTGTTCACTATTAGCACCCCTAAGTTGAATAGTCTTAAATAGTCAACTTAAAGTAAACAAACTTTACACGGTTTCCATTCATTATAAATTCTTCATTACTTGTTGATATATGCTTAAACCCGCTTTTTTCCAAGACTTTTTGTGAAGCTATATTGTTAGTCGTTGTCTTCGCTAAAATCTGTTTAATACCTTGCTTGTTAAGAGTGTCTAATAACAGTTTCAATGCTCTGTTAGCAATTCCTTTTCCAGTATACTTTTCTCCAACTCTATAACCGATATAACCTAAATTACGGGATTTATCGATGTCTACTAAATTCATTCTTCCAAGAATTAAGCCAGTTTCATTTTTAATTAAATAATAATATGACAGCCCTTTAGTTTGCTCATCCAGTAAGGATTCGTGCCTTAATGTAAAGGTTTCGAAATTATAATACTCCTCTCCACGACTTGGTACCATTTTCTCAAAAAAATCTCTGTTTTTAAGTTCAAATTCGTATAACATTTTAGCATCATTTCGCTGCAGTTTTTCGAGTCTTATTTCCATAATTGTTTCCTCTTCATGTTATTTCTTAGATTATTGTTTAAAACTATTATCCTTATCATGAAACTGCTCCTTTAGCACTACAAGAAAAATGAGCGGCCGATTAATAGCCCCTCTTGCACTCTTGCTCCCGTTTGTTTAATAAAACAATTATTTAATTCAATTCTTTAGTTAGAGAGTTAATTGCTTCCATTACTTCTTTAATATTTTCTCTGCTGTTCATTTCATTTCTAGCATGAAGTAAAACAGGTCTAACAGATTCAACGGAACGACCAAAATCATACATCCATTCGTATCTTGGGACCATCCAAGTATGAAAATGGTGAGTTGTATCTTCATTGTAAAAATAATACACATACTCAATTCCTAAAACTTCTCTTTGAGCTTGTCTTACCTTTGATAGAACCTTTATATAATCTGATTTTTCCTCATCTGTTAATTCATCGAAACATTTGATGTGACGCTTAGAGGCTAATATGATTAATCACCTTATTGGATATGCAACATCTTGATGTACATGGAAGTATTCTGTTTCAAATATTACTCCCCCGTCTGGTGCAATAAGTCCACTTGTCAGAGCACAACTTAAACACTCTACTTCAATTGTTTTACCATTCGATAGAGTTATCTTCCTCATATCTTACCCCCTGAAAAGTAATAACACTTCTTCAACTTATTTGCTCTTTAGTACAATAAAAAAGGAGCGATCTACTTCTTTAACTAACGCCCCCGTTTGTTGAAGATAGATATTGTTAAGATTGCTTTTCTTTTTTTAGTAAACGATATAAATCCATTAGCGTGCCGGCTGTAAAACCTGCAAAAAAACCTGTAGGACTTGGATTGTCAAGAAAAACTGTTGACCAAACTGCTCCGATAACTCCCAATATCCAGGTAAATACCATATTTCCCCTCCTTTTTTAGCACCCCAAAAATAAGTAGCAAATAGCCTTTCTATTTAATTATACTGCCCCTTTAGTACAATAACTTCAACAAAAAAAGGAGCTTATCCTTCTTGTAGATAAGCACCCATTAGTTGAAGATAATAGTTAGTTATAATCTTTTTTTAGAAGACCATATATATCAATATCTTCGTATTTATCCCATCTTAAAATATCTTGTTTTAATGTACCTTCATAACTCAACCCAACTTTTTGCATTACCTTTCCTGACGCTTTATTCTTGCTCATTACTGGAGCCCAGATTCGATTTAGATTCAACTCTTTAAATCCAAATTCAAGCATTTTCTTAGAAGCTTCTGTTGCATATCCTTTTCCCCAATAATCTTTGCCTACCCAGTATGCTAACTCGCCTTTATGATGATTTTTATCAATACGAATAGTCATAGTCCCTATAAGTTGTTTTTCACTTTTTAATATTACTGCCAACGGATAAGCGTCTCCATTTTCGATGAGTGACGAATGATTTTTAATCCAATCTTCAACTTTTTCTAATGTGTATGGATAAGGAATAAAAGTAGTCTCTGCTACAGCTTTGTCGTCTCCTATTTTTTGAGCCCTCGGTGCATCACTTAAATCATAAGGTCTCAAAACTAAGCGTTCAGTTTCAAACTTTTGCAACATATTTCAATCGTACCTTCCTTATCTGTTATTTTTGATAAAGTTTATCACATTATTAAACTAAACTACCCCTTTAGTACAATGACTTCAACAAAAAAGGAGCTTGTCCTTCTTGTAGATAAGCCCCCAATAGTTGTAGAATCGATTTACTTGCACCCGTTTATAAACAAAAAGTCAGCTTATGAACTCATACTATTAATCATTATTTAAAGATATTTTGTATTTCCAATGGCTGCATTATCACGAAGTATGCCAGTATAAATGCAAACAAAAGAAACATAACGGCGTTCACTTTTTTGTTCAAGTTCCACTTATAGCCCCAAAAATGGATTACTAAAAGGGAAAGCATATTCGGAAGTAAAGCAATGAGATATAACCATATCACATTACCAAATCCGAGGTTCCCGTTCGTTAAAGCGCCACCTAGGAATCCAACAAACATGAGTGTAATAACAACCGGATATAACAATGCATTTAACAAAACGTAGATTAAGGACGTTTTCATAAAACAACCCACCTGAAAGAATATTATAACCCGTTCGTTCAACAGAGTTCATTTGCTCTCATTTAAAAATAGTCCAAAATTGCAACATTTCCATTTTCAAGGGGCGTATACGATTGCAGTATTCCTCTTTAACGCGTTCAAGGTATGGATAAATAAGCTACATAGTCAGTACAGGTAACACACAATACTTCTCTTTCTTTTCCTCAATTGTCCCACTGTCAAAAAAACATTTCTTATTAAACTAAACTGCCCCGTTGTGAACAAGCTCGTTCTGTTTCTATCCATTTTAACATAAATTCCCAGAAAAACTTTATAAAAGTAGAACAACTCATTTATAGCATTATTTATCACATTTAAAATATAATATTTTTAGCACCTATCTGTAAGCTGCATATAAATTTATGTACGTTTGTTATTTGTGATATGAATTCAGATGTTAAAAAACTTATAAATGTTGTCATATTAATAAAAATAGGAGCACGAAACGCTATGCGCTTTGTGCTCCTATTGGTGTGTTATTTCTCCGAATACTGAATACGTTACTCTATGTCCACACTCTTTTTAATTTACAATTACATTTTTTCTTCAATTTGTCCGTGTTTTAATTCGTCTACGATTTGAACAGAGTGATCAGGCTGCTTCGTAAAATAACTTACTACGACTGTAGCTAATGTTGCGACAAGGAACCCAGGTACTGCTTCGTAAGTGACCCCGAAAAGAATGTTGGCAAACATTTGTTTTACGTCGGGTAAAAAGGCATATGTCCATTGTGGCTGCTGTTTTACTAAGATTACTGTAATTAATCCAAGAATCATACCACTTAAAATTCCTGCCCTCGTTGTACGCTTCCAGTAGAACGAAAGAAGTAATGTCGGACCGAAACATGCCCCTAATCCACCAAAGGCGAATAATACCATCCAGAAAACGAATTCTGTTGCGGAAAAGGCTAACAGTACAGCAAGTAACATAAATACTACAATGGTTACCCGGCTATACAGGACAAGTTTTTGCTGTGGGATTTCTTTATCTTTCGCAAAGATTCGCTCATAAATATCTCGGATTACTGCACTTGAACCGACTAATAGTTGACTGTCCGCACTAGACATAATGGCTGCGAATACAGCAACGAACAAAATCCCCATCGTTACAGGGTCTAACAATTGACTACCTAATGTTGTAAACACCGCTTCATGGTTGCCGTTTGGAAGTTCATCAACAGAGGCAAAAAATGCTCGTCCTGCTAATCCGACCCAAACAGCTCCCCAGCCCATAATAACGTTCCAAAACGTAGATATTAAAGCGGCTTGGCGCATTTCTTTTACATTTTTCAAAGACATGTAACGAACGAGAATATGAGGGTTACCAGGACTTCCAAACCCAATTCCAAGTAAACCGACAATAGCACCAAATCCGAAGATCCAAATGCTCGTAAATCCATCTCCTTGTGTGTTCATCGCATCGATGATAGGACCAATGCCACCTAATTTAATGATTGCAATAATTGGTAGAACAACTAATGATAAAAACATAAAGAATGCTTGTAAAACGTCTGTTTTACTAACAGCGTGGAATCCGCCAAGCATTGTATAAACTAAAATAATCGCTGCCGTTATCCACATACCTGTAGAAGAGGGAATATCGAAACTAGCAGAAAAGGCAGTTCCTCCACCGACAATTTGTGCACCAACGTAAGCAATCATAAAAAAGATAATAATTAAGGAACTAGTCCAACGTAATAGGTGATGCTTATCGTTGTATCGGCTTTGTAAAATGTCTGGAATTGTAATACTTCCGGTCTTTTCACTGAAAATGCGGAAGCGACGGGCTACATAGAAAAACATAAATACTTCTACTGTAATAAAACCAGCTAATGCCCAAACTGCATTTAAGCCAGATAGAAAGGCCATTCCTGTTACACCAAGTACTAGCCAAGAACTTCTTCCGGAACTAACAGCACTAAGGGCAACTGTCCATTTCCCTAAATTTCTTCCAGCTAAAAAGAAGTCGGATAAACCTCCAGAACTTTTCTTCGTACTAGATAAACCAATAACAACTAATAAAGCAATATACAATACGAGAATCGCAAGCGTTATTGGATGTGCACTCATGAATGGTCACCCTCTTTCTTTCCTGTGTGGATGTAGCAGACTACTCCTGTAGCGATAATTCCTAATGGAATAAGGAATAGTCCAAGAATCATGTCAAAGTTCATCTGTAAAACCTCCTAATGTAATTTGTTCTTGCTCGTGAAAATAATCATCTAGGTTAGTCTTAGAAGTTGTGAGGTTAAAACGAGGTGTACGTGGAAAAATCGGAAAATTTCGACACGCACTTTTATAACATTTCGATGAAACCATCGATATTCCTTCAATAAAATAAGAAAATTTTCTTAGGAATTGATCACTATCCCGTGATCAAAAGGAAATGATAAATTGTTATCGAAAATACCTTTATACACATATGCAAAGGGAGTGCACATTTATGAATTATCGTACTTTAGGCAAAACGGGATACGAGGTAAGCGAATTAAGCTTCGGAACATGGGCGATTGGAGGTCATTGGGGAAAAACAAATGACGAAGAATCGTTAAATGCTCTAGCAAAAGCGATGGATCGGGGCGTTAACTTTTTTGATACTGCTGATGTATATGGGGATGGACATAGTGAGGAATTGTTAGCAAAGGCAACGAAAGGAAAGGAAGATGATATATATATTGCGACGAAATTTTGTCGAGCTGGAGATATTTATGACCCTGCTACTTACTCAGAGAAAACAGTCCGTACATATTTGGAAAATAGTTTAAGACGGTTAAACCGTGAGGCGATTGATTTGTACCAAATTCACTGCCCGCCATTAGAAATTTTAAAAGAAGGTACTGTTTTCACCGTACTTGATAAGTTAAAAGAAGAGGGAAGAATTAAACATTACGGAGTTAGTGTTGAAACAGTTGAAGAAGGTCTTTTCTGCTTACAAAATCCTAATGTAAGTACATTGCAAGTCATCTTTAACATTTTAAGGCAAAAACCGTTAGAACAGTTATTACCGAAAGCGAAAGAACAAAATGTAGGCATTCTTGCCCGTGTTCCACTAGCAAGCGGACTGTTAACTGGGAAGTTTACGAAAGATGCAAGCTTTGAAGAAAATGACCATCGTCACTTCAATCGAGATGGACAACAGTTTAACGTCGGAGAGACATTTGGCGGATTACAGTTTGAGAAAGGTGTAGAGTTAAGTGATGAGTTACGTTGGATAAGTGAAAACCGTGGAAATATGACTCGTGCAGCACTACGCTGGATTCTCGACCAAGATGGAGTATCTTCCGTCATTCCAGGTTTTAAAACAGTAAAACAAGTAGAAGACAATTTAGCAGCAGTACAAGTGCCATCTTATAGTGGAGAAGAGATAGAGAAGTTAAAGCAATTTTATCGTGACAAGGTGCATGAGTATATTCGGGGTGCCTATTAAAAGGAGAAACACCATGTGAAAATGAAAATACGGAAAATAATCCTTTGGAACTGGAGGGTACTTAGCCGATTATCCACCTGTTGTCTGCTATGACTGGCTACGAAAAAAATTTATAGAATTAACGAAAGCGACGTGATACTCACGTCGCTTTAATAGGTAAACTGGTTGTTAATAGGTTTCGGATTTAGCGGGTCAGACGTATCAACCCAATACATATCAGAGTATATTAACTGATTGGTAGAATGGTTGTATCCGTATATGCGGAAGAATACATTTCCTGTTGGGTTTGGGGGGTATTGATAGGAATTTCCCCCTGTTTTTACAGGACCGTAATGAACGGTTCCTTTCGTTTTCGTAGATTCAATGGCAATACCATATTGATACGGACTATTTACACTCGTTTGGTCCTTCCAAATAACAGTGTACTCCCAATTACCATTCCCTTCTGGATGGTTAAAGTGTAATGAGTATCGTGGGTGTCCTTCCACACGTGTCTCTTGACTTTCAATCCCTGTAACGGTAATCGTTCCAGCAAACGGTTTGGCGGCAGAAATACCGGTTAAACGAAGCCAATATTCTCGCAATCCTTTAATACTTTCAGGTGACGGTATAACTCTATTTTCCGTTTGGTGATTTAAAAAGTCAGCAGCGTTCTTTGGTGTCTTCCCAGTGGGGGAGCCGAATAACATAACGTAATCTTCGGCAATGATTTCCCCTAACTCCCAATAATGTGAAGAGCCTAATGGGTATCCATTGTTCAAAATCCCTCGTATTTTTGCCCACTCTGTATCCTTATCATTAGGCGTTTTGCCTTCCTTATTTAATAACCAATAATAAGCGAAATGGTGACCATATTCATGACTTAATGTGCGTGCTACAGAAGGAACAGTCGTTAGCTCATCTCCGTTATAAAGCCATATTTGAGCTTGTTTAAACGTATACTGACCACCGACTTGACTATACTCTACGTCATACGTTCCAGTAACATGACCCGAATGTGCGTATGGTACGATTTTTATATAGTCTAGTTCTTCTAATTCTTGCCCAAGTGTATTGTTTTGAAATTCCTTGACTAACTCTTGTAACTTGGCTTTATCCCATTTTGGCGTATAACTTAAGAACCATATATGCTTATACTGTAACTGAGCTACGAGATCGTGCCCCTTTGCTTTTTGTTCAGATTTAGGAAGGACGTCGTCGTCATGCTCATTTTCTTCATGTTGATCAGTTTCGTGCTTATCCTTATCCTTTGTTTCATTTGGAGTCGAATGAGAGACTTCATTATTTTCTTCCGTTTTATATACTTCCTTTGTTTGATCCTCTGTTTCTCCTTCTGTAAAATCATGAACTTGTAGTTTTTGTACAAAGGTGGAATCTAAAAAATAGAGTTTCCTGAAGTCTACATCGACGTTCAAAATTTCCGATGTTTTATCGTTCATTTGTATAAAGTAATCCGACAATGTCATTTCGCTCGTTGTCGATTTATAAATGGCATGAGTAAAAATAACAACGTATGTTAGTAACGAGAATGTTATAGCTAACATGATGACGGACATCAATTTACCCCTCATATTCTCTCTCCTATACTGTGAAATAATGAAACTACTATCATTATATATAAAAGTATCGTAAAACATAAAAAAATTTCATAGGTACGTTCTAGCTCCGAACATATTTCGTCATTAGCAGTAAATCGTAATATTCGTTGTTAACTTTTATAGCATGTTTTCGCACCCCTTCGGTAATAAAATCGTTCTTCTTATAAAGAGAAATGGCTTGGTCATTATTGCGCATTACTTCTAAATCAACTTTTTCAATTAATGGATGGCTCGAAGCCCAATCTATTAATGTTTTTAGTAGTACCTTACCAATACCTTGCCCTTGATATCGTTTCGCTACACTCATCCCAAAACTTCCCGTATGCTTTGTTTTATGTTTATTGCCGTTATGAAAGTCTAATGTTCCAATGATTGTTTGACCCATTTTGGCACAAATCATGAGCTTATTCGGGTTAGCATATATGTTGTTAATATGGTTACATTGTTGTTTCATTGTCGGCCTATATTCCTTAGCTGTTGTTACTAAGTAGGTTGATTCCAAGAGCGTTTGTTTTACGTAACGAATCACATTCATTCCATCTTTCTCAGTCACCGTTTCAATGGTGTAAGGTGTTCCGTCCTTCATATAATGGTGTTGTTTTGGAATATGCGCCATAAAAAAATCGCTCCTTTTTAAGTCATTATAACAGAGGGGATTTTAAGAAAGAACAATATCGTATAGAAAATGAGGTGTCCACAATTGTCTATATATATAACAAAATTTGAGGAGAGTGACTTTTCAGCTATTCAAGCTTTAAACAAAATAGAAGGCTGGAGTTCATTGGTTCATAATTGGGATGAAACGAAACGAGCATGGCAGAACTCCAATGTATCCTTTGTTGCTAAAGAACATGGTGAGATCGTTGGGTACATAAGAGGAATGACGGATGAATCGGTGACGTTATATGTATGTGAAATTCTCGTTCACCCGAAACATCGAGGAAAAGGGATAGGGAGGCAACTTCTCAAACATAGTCATCAACGTTATCCGACAACACGTATGGAAATGTTAGCGACAAAAAAATCATCTACTTATTATGAAGGTCTGGGGTTTAGGTTATTTTACGGATTTCGCAAAACATTTGAAGAAAAGTAACTTGTGTTATAGGTTGTTTCATTAAGCCTAAATACTACCAATTTCGTTTTTTTTCTCATTTTTTTTGACAAAATATTTATCCTTTTGGGCTCTTGTTGCATATATTGATTACGGGTCTGTTTTGACTGTTCTTAAATTATGAGAGGAGGCTCAAAATGGCGAAAGTAAAATTGGCATTTATAGACGGTGGCCATGGAATGGATACACCAGGGAAAAGAACGCCATTTATTTCATCATTAGGGAGAAGAATAAAGGAGAATGAATTTAACAGTGCAGTTGCTCGTAAGATATACGACCATTTAAAGCCGACAGAAATTGAAGCATTTTTAACTGCACCACAGGAACATGATGTTCCTTTAAAGGATCGAACGGATTTTGCCAATAACAAATTAAAAGAGTTTCAAGATGAACACGGTGAGGATGAAGTAGAAGCGGTATTTGTTTCTGTTCATTACGATGCTTACGACGGAGATTTTGATGACCCAAGTCCATCAGGTCATTCCATATTTGTCTATCCTGGACATAAAAATAAAGAAGCAGGAGAACTTGCAAATGCAATTGCAGAATATTTAAAGCAAGGTACAGAACAAAAATGGCGCGGCATTCGTGAAGCAAACTTCCACGTTTTACGCGAGACAGAAATGCCAGCTGTGTTAACGGAAAATGGTTTTATGGATAATAAAGATGAAGCACTATTAATGATTGATAACGATTTTCAGGAAGAAGTGGCAATGGAGCATGCTCAGGGGATAGCTGATTACTTTGAGGTGGAACTGAAGTCAGAAACGAAAGTGAAATCAGCTCAGGCGAAGAGGTCAACAGGTGAAACATATTACCGTGTTGTAACCGGCAGCTTCAAAAATTTAGAAAACGCGGAAAGAAGAGTTGAGAAATTAAAAGAGGCGGGATTCGATAGCTTCATTACACCTTACAAAAATTAGATAGTTCATGAATATGCCACTTTCGAGGTGTAGTTTGGTTATATTGTATAAAAAAGGCACAGGATTGACCTGTGCCTTTTTTAATAATATAAAGATTTTATAGAAAATTATACATCAAAATGACATAATAAAAGTAATTTACAATAATTGTTGTACGATTGTATTAGAATCGAGCAACTATTAAATATAAAAAATAATCATATAGGGGTAGATGAAATGAAGAAAGAAGTAAGGAATGTAATGATTCTTGTTATAGGTTTAATATTAGTTGCACTATCAAGATTCCCTATTATGTCACCACCAATAGCAATATCAGTCGGAGTAATTGGAGCCATTGTAATCATCTTCTCAGCAATTTTATTATTTAAGAATAAGAAGAGCACACATTAATATTAAGAAAAAACGGCGTGTGCAACCTGTTGTCAGTTTGCACGTCATTTTTTACTGTGTGGTAGGATATGCAACGATAAACGCAACGGGGAACTATGATTTAAAAAAGCTCTTGCTTATGCAAGAGCTTTTTTACTAGATGGAGCATACCGGGCTCGAACCGGTGACCTTCGCGCTGCCAGCACGACGCTCTCCCAATTGAGCTAATGCCCCCTATATATGATAAATAATAACAATTTTCATTTTGATATTCAATAGAACAGGGAAAATTGTATTAATCTTTGGAAAAAAATGTTTATATTTATCGATGTTTAAGATAAAATGAAATGGAAGAAATTACTGGTTTATTATTATTTTAATATAACGTTAATGATGTAATTTTTCTTATGTGATATCGTTTTTACCAGCTTATAGGTTCATAGGGGGTGCTTCCATTTGTATGGTTGTATAATTTTAGAGCACAATCAAATTACAAATAATACAAAAAAACAAATGTTAGAAACAGTATTATCAAATGGAAAACATTCAGTAGTGCAACAAGGTGAAGAGTACAAATATGTTCGGATTGAAACATTGGATGGAAATACAGTTCTGGCGGTTAAATCATGTAAATCGAAGGAAGAACTAATGACTGTCGCTCATCAATTTGAATCTTCATTTTTAACAACAGCATGTGGATTTGGTGAGGAGGAAGGGGAAGCGAAGCGAAAAGCGTTACAATCTTTAATAAGTAAAAAAGGAAATGACTAATAGTATAGTATAAGGTAGTTTTGATACTGGGAGAAAGGGGTTAAAGTAACAGATTAATGATCATAATAAATCGTACATTTAATTTACGTGAACTTATTCACAATCCCCTATTTTAAAGGGGATTAAAGGGACTGGCTTCTAGTCCCCTTAATCATGTAATTGTAATATTGGATAATAAGGTTTGTCTTCTAATTCTTTAAGGGCTTCTCTAAATTTATTTCTTTGTTCTTCTTTTGGCTCTACTAAGGACCAGGATTGACGTTTGTAATTCCAACTTTCTGGATGCAATTGTACTGTCTTATTAAAATATATCTTTGCTTTATCTAACTGTTTATGTTCAGTTAAATATATACCTAACTTGAAATACGCTGCAGCTAGAGCTTTTTCATATGTATGTTTTGACATTCTATTCTTTACTTCTTTTGTTGGGAGAACATGTTTACTTTTATCTCCATAGTGAACCCAGTTACGCAAAGCGTTAAAATAGTTGCTCTTTGATTGTTCTAGCCTAGAAAGATTCTCTGTCCTCCAACCGTCATTCCATCCGGCAGGTTCAGCACCCCTTACTATGTTTCCTTGTTCATTAATCCATACTGCATTTGGAACATTCACCATATTATATAATTCGGCCACAATGTGGTTTTTATCGATAAGACATGGATATGTAGGGTTAGCTTTGTCAATCCATTCTTTAACAGCTGATATACCAGCGGTGTCAAAGGCAACGGCTACAATAACAAAATTTTTATCTTTCAATTCCTCATAAAGGGACTGCCAAACTGGCAGATCAAATCGACATCCTCACCATGATGCCCAGGATACTAGAAGGATTTTCTTTCCTAAATATGAAGAAAGTGTGTGTTTCACTCCATTGAAATCAGGAAGAGTGAAATCTGGTGCAGAAAGTGTGGTACCACTTTTTTGTATGTCAGGTTGTCGTTCACCAATAACCCAAACATCTTTTTCTAAATCATGAACAACTGGTTCACCCATCATTCTAGAAAAACCAACAATGTTAAATAAGCTTTTTTCGTGTACAATTATTTCTTTTTCCTGTTGTTTGTTAAGAGGGATACACGTATCCTTAGTACAGACACCTTCAGGTTTAAGTTCCAAACCAGTGTACTCATTTAACTTATTAATTGGGATGTAAAGATCCCCGTCATGATGCAATGAATCGGATAGTATTATAGGCTGCCTTGATTTATAGAGGAATGTCGTCACTTTTTTAACTCCTTTTTATTTGCTTGGGTACAAAAGACATTTCTTCTAGATTCTTTTCGTACCTAAAATCCTATTTCAATAACTGGAGACTTTTCGTTTATTTTGTTTCTTCCAATCATTACTCGTTAATTTTAACATTAAATTCATTTTACTTGCATTTTCCTTTTTCCAGCCCGGATACCCCATAACTCCTTTATAAACAATTAGCATAAGAAGGAACTTCCTGCAGAACACTGGTCGTTTAGTAAAGAGAGGTAACAATAAGGAATGTGATTTTTGTGGGATCTTTACTCAATTAAATTCCATTGACTTGCAATTTTGTTCGTTTCCTGCTATTCTTAGTAAGAATTATTTTTGTTCGGTGTAGAGGATAGTATGTGTATGTCTTTATCGTCTTGATGATACTTTGGGCAAGAATAGTAATTTAATGTGTGGCAACGCACTAGGAGGCAACAAAAATGGAAAAAGGTACAGTAAAATGGTTTAACGCAGACAAAGGTTTTGGATTTATCGAAGTAGAAGGACAAGATGATGTATTCGTACACTTCTCCGCTATCCAAGGCGAAGGTTTTAAAACACTTGAAGAAGGTCAAGTTGTAACTTTCGATATCGAAGAAGGTAACCGTGGACCACAAGCTTCAAACGTTCAAAAATCTGCTTAATTTTAATCGTTAAAAAACAGGCCCTAAATATAGGGCCTGTTTTTTTATGTTCAAATAGGGGATGCAATGAAAAAAGATTTTAAGCTAGTTCTAAAAAGACCCAAATCACTTATGCAATATGGTCTTCTATTTTATATGCTATTTCGAGCGTTTTGTCCCTGGACCGGAACTGCTTACTCACAATGTTAGCCTTTTTTATACAAAAAAAGGATTGCCAATGTTTTTGATTTAAAAGGGGAGGAATCAACTTTGCTAAAGTAGCAAATTCACATTGGCAATCTCCTTATTCACAAGGTTATCCACATAACAAACACTTTATACACGTTAATTCACAAACTTATTAACACTATCCACAGAAAAAGTATGTAGTTATTCACAAAAAATTATTCACAAACTTAGTGTTGATAACATAAGGTTTTTTTTCTAGTTATACACATTGTGCACAACCATGTGGATAAGTGTTTATACACAAGCTAAATTAGAGTCCTTTGTTTTGCTGGTAAATTCGGTCTGCCTGTTTAAATTCCCGCTGATACAAAACTTGTTGTGTTTTAGATAAATTCAAATTCTTTTGTTCATGAGGTAGTCTTTTTCCTTTTCCCTTTGCCATATACATCATCCTTTCCTAAGTATTACAACGTATTATGTCCGAGTTAATCGGAAATATACAAAAGCCTGATTACGGATGCAATCAGGCTTGTTGTTCCACTTCGTTATATTGATTTTGCTGATTGTAGTAGTAGAATAAGTAATGGTCCTTTGGAATGACATATAAATCGTACATTGCTTCTTGGTTATTAATAGAAGCATATACTTGTGGATAAAGGTCGTTGCCTTGTATACTGTACGGTAGCTTTTCTACTGCCTTTTTTGAACGAATATTATCTTTTCGAATCTTCATAAACACTGCTTCAATATTGCATTCAAAAAACAACTCATACAAGAAAGATTCTTTAGCTAATTGATTGTAACCTTTTCCGAAGTAAGGTTTTCCTAACCATGTGGCTAAGAAACCACTATTTTGGTCAATATCATATAAATTAATCGTACCAATTGGTTTATTCCATTCATCTACTATTGTACGTGAAATGAGTTCTCCTCTTTCTTCTGCCTCGATTAATTGTTTCGTTATAAAGTAAAATTCATCTAAACTCGCTGCCTTATGTCGAACGTAAGGGAAGACGTTTGGATCGATTAACAAGTCAAAAAGTTCACTTGTTTCATGTAGTTCCCGTTTTTTAAGCATAAAAAAACCCTCCTTCATCATTAAGAGGGTGTAAAGACAGTACTAGCTAGTCACCCACCCTCGAATTTTTATCAATTGCTCACAAAAATTCGGGGTGGGAATCGAACCCACTAGAACCGGGTGTGTATGACCGGTGGCGCACCATTTGCCTTCCCATGTTTCAATACGTCAATTTGACTTTTCTATAATATACGATTTAATTCGAAAAAGAAATCACTTTTAAGGAAATTTTTTAAGTGTTTTTTTCTTGTTCGTTATGAACGTTTGTAAGTACAATAGAAGTAGGTTAGTCCATCATTAAGGAGGACTCGGTTTGATTAAAATTACTAAAATTACGACCCAGAAGAAAAATAAACAACGCTATAATATATACATTGATGAAGGAAACGGAGAACAATACGGGTTTAGTGTAAGTGAAGATTTACTTATAAAACATATGCTTCGTAAAGGTATGGAGTTAGATCAAGCAACAGTTCAAGCTCTGCAAAAGGAAGATGACGTCAATAAGTATTATTCAGCGACAATAAATTTTTTGAGCTATCGAATGCGTTCAGAGAAGGAAATTCGATCTTATTTAGTAAAAAAGGAGGCAGAACCTCCCCAGATTGACCAAGTTGTTGAGAAGTTAAAGACTGAAGGGTATCTAGATGACTTAGAATTTGCAAGAGCTTATGTCAAAACGAGAATAAATACATCTAGTAAAGGGCCCCAAATAATCAAAAAAGAGCTGTTTGATAAAGGGGTCAATAAACAAAATATCGAAGAAGCCTTACATTTGTATAATCATTCATTACAATTTGATAAGGCGTTAAAAGTTGCTGAGAAAAAAGTTTCTTCGAATGGGCAAAAATCACAGAAGCAACTGCTATTATCGTTGCAAAACTTTTTAATGCAAAAGGGGTTTAACGGCGAGGTGATTCAGTCAGTCTTAGAAGAAATAAAAGAACATCATATGAGCAATGATATGGATATACAAGCAATACAACGACAAGGTGACAAATTAGTAATGAAATACGAACGGAAGTTTTCTGGATTTCAACTTAAACAAAAGGTGAAGGAAGGATTATATCGAAAAGGGTTTTCAATGGAACTTATTGATCAATATTTACAAAATAGTATTGAGGATGAGTAGCAAGGAAGAATATGGTTGCCATTCTTGTAAGGTGAAAATAGCGAGTTCCTATCTGTCATGATAAAATGGTTTAACAGGCATAGGACGACAGGGGGAAAAGATGATGGAGAAAAGATATAGCCAATATACGTCACAGCAATTACATCAGGAAATTTCCGAGTTAACAGAGAAAGCGCGAAAGGCCGAACAAATGGGAATGGTAAACGAGTACGCAGTCTACCAACGAAAGATATTAATGGCTAAAGCTTATATGATGGATACATCTGCATTTAAACGAGGGGAAGTTTATGAAGTAGAAGGAGACCCCGGTGTTCGCTTTAAAATTGATTATATGAATGGCATATTTGCCTGGGGAAGTAGGATAGATCAAGCGGGCAATTCGATTTCAGAAGAAGAGGAAGAGGCCTTACCAATATCATTACTCGGCGAAAAGGTTACTGGATAGTAAAATGAACTCCCCCCACGGTTGTTGTGGGGGGATAATTGTTATGACCGTTTTCGCATCTGCTTTTCCGTAATAATATCTGCTTGAGACATGCGTGTCTCCCCATTTACCTGATTAGCAGCATGTTTCGGATTTGCCCGTGGAGACTGAAACGGAGTGTTACGTAAATATTTTTTAAAGCCCTTATTTTTCTCCATCGTCACTCAGCTCCATTTATATGAGGTCGTGAAGATTTCGCCATCCGTTCTTGTGGCCTTGTATTAATCGACCCGTCTGCACGCTTTGAGGCAAAGCGGGCTTTCGCGTGTGGGATCTCTTGAAAATGTTTTTCAGGGAAATTCTTTGCCTTATTACGGACCATAGAATGTACCCCTTTTTTTGAATTTGCACTTTAACAAGTGCAGTTATTATTTTTTGTCGGAATGGCAAATGTATGTGTTAAAATATAATGCGAATTGTTGGTAGTTCAAGGTGGTGAAATAAATGGAAGAGATTTATGAACGTTTAACAAAACAACTTATGAACATAAATAATGAATTATCAAAAGATGTTGCCCGTACTTGGGTTGAACTTCTTTGGGAAGATTTCGAAGTTACCCGGGCGAAAGCAGGACACAAGTATAAAGGACAAGAAATGACAGAGCGTATTGTGACAAATTGGATTATAAACTACGGCTCGAAATTACACGAGATGTCAGTCGATAAGTTTAAAAACCGAAAATAACTAACTTGTAGCAGGGGTTAGTTTTTTCTGAAGTTTATCCTCAGAATAGACCCAGCCTGTATAAGAGTTGCGTTTATTTAAGTTGTGATCAAACTTTACTACCGCTACAAACGGATATCGTCCTTTTGCACGATAACGAAGGTCGATAAATCGGATTTCAATTTCGTCATCACTTTTTGTTACTTCCCATCGGTACACAGGGGAGAAGGATAGAAAAGCTTGAATGTTATCATCTTCTAACGCGAGTTCAATTTCAGGTAGATCAGGTAGTGGCTTACGAATGTATTCGTCCTTAATTTTTAAAGTTTTATCCTCAAACTTGGCGACGAAAAACTTCTTTTTCGTAATAACACATACTTGCCATAAATTATTTCGGATAGTTGGTCGTGTCACAACGTGATCTACTTCCGGGATATACTCGTTAACCGCTTTGATAATCGCTTTTTTATCAAAATATCGCTTCACGTAATACAAAATAATCACGATATAGAGAATTAAAAAGGTCGGTCCAGGATTAGCACCGAGTAACCATGCAACAATCCCAACCACGTGAACGCCGAAAATAAAATAATCAAATGTGTTAATAAAGCCGTAGGCAATCCACTGTTTACTAATGGGGCGCATCGCTTGTGTTCCATAGGCGTTAAAAATATCTACAAGAACATGGATCCCCACGGCGAGTAAAGTCCATAAAAACAAACGCATAAAGTGTACCTCAGGCATAAACGTATGGATTAATACAGTAATGCCTGCTCCCCACATAAAAATAGACGGCAAGGAATGAGTAATGCCTCTATGATTGCGAATGTAGACGGCGTTATTTCTTAACTTCAAAATTGTATCAAAGTCTGGTGCATTGGAACCGACTACTGTTCCAATGAAAACGGCTTGAAATAAATGAGGGTCTTGTTGAACAACAGGGTCTAATGTAGCTAAACCTCCAAGGGCAATACCCATCGTGATGTGAGTAGCTGTATCCATCGAACGTTATCCTCCTTTAACATATAAACAACATTGATTGTAAAAAAAGGGTGAGTAAATGTGGAAAAGATATCTGTATTACCAGAAGGCTTCCAAACATTACAATTTCAACATGATTTAATCTCATGGTTCCAAAGTGAAAAGCGTGATTTACCTTGGCGAAAAGACCAAGATCCTTACAAAGTATGGGTATCGGAAATTATGCTCCAACAGACGCGAGTTGAAACGGTCATTCCATATTTTTATCACTTCATGGAAAAGTTCCCTACCTTACACCATTTAGCAGATGCTGATGAACAAGAAGTGTTAAAAGCATGGGAGGGTTTAGGATATTATTCCCGTGCCCGTAATTTGCAATCAGCAGTGCGTGAAGTGAAAAGCGAGTATGGTGGTACTGTTCCTAATAACCCAAAGGAATTAGGTAGCCTAAAGGGTGTTGGCCCATATACAAAAGGTGCGATTTTAAGTATCGCCTTTGACCAACCAGAACCGGCTGTAGACGGGAATGTAATGCGTGTCATTTCTAGAATATTAAGTAATGAAGATGACATCGCCAAACCGAAAACGAGAAAAATCATCGAAGAAAAAGTGTCAGAATTAATTTCTAGGGAAGATCCATCTTCCTTTAATCAAGGCTTAATGGAATTAGGAGCCTTAATATGTAAGCCGAAAAATCCTTCTTGTATGTTATGTCCAGTGCAACAGCATTGTATAGCCTATCGTGAAGGTGTTGAAACAACGTTGCCGATTAAAACGAATGCAAAAAAGCAACGTACAGTTCCATATACAGTGCTACTTATTAAAAATGCAGAAGGCCATGTCTTAGTGCAAAAACGTGAAGAAAAGGGTTTGTTAGCTAATTTATGGGTGTTTCCCATGATACCTTTACAAGATGTTGACTTAACAAATGTACCCCATTGGTTTTATGGGGAGTATGGACTTCAAATTGAAATTGGCGATAAAGCAAAAGATGTGAAACATATTTTCTCCCATTTAACTTGGGAATTAGAAGCTTTTGAAGCTAACTTATTAGATGGGCAGTTGGATCATGACAGAGCGAAATTTGTGAACATTGACGAGTTAGAAACGCTTCCATTTCCAGTATCCCATCAAAAGTTAAAAACTTATTTACTTAGTCATTAACGAAAAATCACTTGCTATCAATAGCGGGTGATTTTTATTTTTTATCGTTCACTCTTTTTTATTCTGACATTTGGTATTTTTTGGTTTTTTAAAATACTGTATAACGAATCTTATTATGAACAAATTAAGTAATGCGGAGGTGATATTGATGGCCAAAAGAAGAAACAATGCTAACCAAACAGCTTCTGGTACTAACGCACAAGAAGTAAGACAGCAAAACCAGCAAGCTGCACAAGGTGGCCAAGGGCAGTTCGGTTCTGAGTTTGCTTCTGAGACAGACGCTCAAGAAGTAAGAAGACAAAATCAGAAGTCTCAACAAAACAAAAGATAACACCCCCCTAAATGAGGCTGTAACTTAGAGCACTCCTTTTCATACATAGGAGTGCTCTTTTCATGTTATATTTTCATTTGAAGCAATAAATCGTTATAATGTTATGAAAGGACAATAATTGGACGTGTTTTTGTAGAGAGGAAGATTTCATGAACATCCCAGTACCTGGAGATAAAATTGAAATACAAAGTTATAAACATAACGGACAGCTCCATAGGGTATGGGAGAGTACAACGGTGCTAAAGGCAACTCGAAATGTGCTAATTGGTGGCAATGACCGAACTACGGTTACGGAGAGTGATGGCCGGACTTGGATAACGAGAGAGCCTGCGATCTGTTATTTCCATGCGAAGTATTGGTTTAATGTCATTGGAATGATACGGTTGGATGGCATTTATTACTACTGCAATGTCGGTTCTCCGTTTGTTTATGATGAAGAAGCGTTAAAATACATTGATTATGATTTAGATGTGAAAGTGTATCCAGATATGACCCATACGTTGTTAGATGAAGATGAATATGAACAACATAAGAAGGAAATGAATTATCCAACGGTATTGGATCAAATTTTAAAAAATAATGTAGAAACGTTACAGCGGTGGATTCGGCAAAGAAAAGGGCCGTTTGCGCCGGAATTTATTGATCAATGGTATGAACGCTATTTAACGTACTTAAGATAATATTAGGTATGTTAAAATAGAACCTGTTGCTTTCTTTCAACAGGTTTTTTTGATGAAAAGGGGAAGGGTGTTTGAATGGGAAGTATCAATAGATATATGACCTTTGTTAAGCCTTACAAATGGAAAATTTTCTTAACAATAGGGATTGGCATTATTAAGTTCGGAATCCCGCTATTAATGCCACTTATTTTAAAATACGTTGTTGATGATATTATCATCGCTGAGGATATTTCCCAAAGTGAAAAAATTAAAAAGTTATTATACGTTATGGGAATTACCTTTGGGGTCTTTTTAATTTTGCGACCTATTGTCGAGTACTGGCGTCAATATTTAGCCCAATGGACCGGGAGTAAAATTTTATATGATATACGGGATCGATTGTTCGATCATATTCAACGTCTCAGTTTACAATTTTATTCGCGAACGAAAACCGGGGAGATCATTGCTCGAGTGATTCACGATGTTGAGCAAACGAAAACCTTTGTCATTACAGGGTTAATGAACATATGGCTTGATATGATTACGATTATCATTGCATTAGGTATCATGTTTTATATGGATGTATGGCTTACGTTAATTGCAATTATGTTATTCCCGTTATATGGGTTTGCAGTGAAATATTTTTATTCCCGTTTGCGTAAATTAACACGTGAGCGTTCTCAAGCACTTGCCGAAATGCAAGGTCATCTCCATGAGCGCGTACAAGGTATGTCTATCATAAGGAGTTTTGCATTAGAAGACTATGAACAAGAGCAGTTTGACCGCCAAAATCATAAGTACCTATCAAAAGCATTGACCCATACGTCCTGGAATGCAAGAACTTATACGGTGACACATACAATTACCGATTTAGCGCCGTTATTCGTCATTGCCTTTGCTGGTTACCAAGTGATCTTAGGTGGTTTAACGATTGGTACAATGATCGCCTTTGTTGGCTTTATGGACCGGGTTTATAACCCGTTACGCCGACTCATAAACTCTTCAACTCTATTAACACAGTCTATTGCTTCCATGGACCGTGTGTTTGAATTTTTTGATGAGCAATATGATATTCAAGATAAACAGAATGCCAAGAAGATTGAAAACGTAAAAGGCGAAGTTGCATTTCGTAATGTATCATTTCAATATTCTGACGAAGAGTCTTATGTGTTAAAGGATATTAACTTATCCATTAATCAAGGAGAAACAGTTGCCTTTGTTGGGATGAGTGGTGGAGGGAAATCAACGTTAATTAGTTTAATTCCACGCTTTTACGATCCGACCGAAGGTGCTATAGTAGTAGATCATCAAGATATACGAGATATTCAGGCACGTTCTCTCAGAGACCATATTGGTATGGTTTTACAAGATAATATATTATTTAGTGATTCCGTAGCGATGAACATTAAAATGGGTAATCCGAACGCAACTGATGAAGAAGTAGTCGCAGCAGCGAAAGCGGCTAACGCCCATGAATTTATCGAAAATCTACCAAATGGATATAATACGTTAGTAGGGGAGCGGGGAGTAAAGCTTTCAGGTGGTCAACGTCAACGCGTGGCGATTGCTAGAGTGTTTTTGAAAAACCCGCCAATTCTCATTTTTGATGAAGCAACATCTGCTCTTGATTTAGAAAGTGAACATTACATTCAAGAAGCGTTAGAAAAATTAGCTGCCCATCGAACGACGTTTATTGTCGCTCATCGTCTTGCAACGATTACCCATGCGGATCGGATTGTATTAATAGAAGACGGTGAAATTAAGGAAATGGGTACACATGATGAGTTAATGAGAAAAGAAGGGAACTATTATAAATTGTTCCAAGTACAACAGCTTGATAAGGAAGCCTCAAAGCCGATAAATATTTCATAATATAAGGCTTGTTCATAGTATAACGGGGAAGAGAGAGGGGATACGGGTTAGCCCGGTACCGTTTATCACTAAACTCTTGTCCTGCAAGGATTTCTAAAATCATTGCCTATCGTTTTATTATCAACAAAACGCTCAGAAATTTGTGAATCTGAGCGTTTTTTCTATCTGTTTTATTATTGAGCTTTTACTCTCTTAGTTCTATTAAGGGACAGTCATGCTAACTAAGCTATAGAGTATAAAGGAAAAAACAATCTTTTAAATAGCAGTTTACTCATGTGGATTTGTTTTAATATCTTCGTTCTTATGATATTGACGATAGCTCGTTAACAGCTTTGCTAAATGCTCAAGTTGTAAATGATAATCAATTAAACTCGACGCAAGTGGTAGAAAATGAAACCTTTGAATTGACTCGTTTTCTTCGACGTTCATTAGTTCTTCGACAAGCTGTGGAACATTAGGCGTAGCATCAACCGAAAGAGGTGTTTGTTCCTTTATATGCCCCATACACATTAAGAGCAATTTTTCATGATTGTGGGCAACTTTATCAATTTCTGTGATTAATTGATTTTGTATATCAATTGGAATATGTGCAAGGTCTTTATCGAGTCGTTGTAAAGTACGTAATACTTCTAACGATTTCTTTGTTGTATGAATGAAATGACGGAATAAAACTAGTTTCCGTGCCTTTTCATACCGTTTTTTCTTCGTATAGGTTCGTTCTTCACTATAGAGTAAATACATATGATCAAGCTTCGTTATTTCTTGGATAAACCACTTTATTTCTTCCTTTAAAGAGGGTTGGTCAGATAAATGTCGGCTTGTCACCCGAATCCACTTTAATAAGTCGTTCGACGTCTTTTCTAGCTGGTGAAAAAGCTTCGTCTCATACTTAGGTGGCAAAAAGACGAGGTTCACAATAAAAGCGGATAAAATACCAATCATGATTGAAGAAAAGCGAATACCAGCAAATTGAATGAATGGAATATCTGTCGATTCCATAATGGCAATAACCGCTACAATTGCCAGTAATATCGTTTCTTCTTTTATTTTCAGGCTCATACAAACCGTTATAACGATAATAATGGTAAACCCAACGATAAGTGGATCGTTTCCGATAAACATAACAACAACGACCGCACTAATCACTCCTATAATATTCGCTTGAATTTGTTCAATAATGTTTTGATAAGAACGATAAATAGAAGGCTGAATCGAAAATACGGCTGCAATCCCAGCGAAAAATGCAGAAGTAAAATCAAAGCTTAATGCGATATACATGGCGATGGCTGCGGCTAAACCTGTTTTCAACACTCTTGCTCCAAACTTCATGGATGTATTCCTTCTCCTTATACGTAAATTGTAATGAAAGTATTATACACCGATTTTACGGTAAAAAGATGATATTTTTAAAAATTCATCGTCTTATCCATTTTATGCTCCATTCCCTGCCTAATAACCAAGGTGAAAAAGGAACCAAGTATAAACCCGACGACGATGTCGAAGGGGTAATGGTGACCGACAAACACACGAGATATGGCAATTAAACTACCAATTACAAAGGCAATCGTACCTGTTTTTCGACCAAGCATAAAACATAGGGCAACAATCACTCCGCAAATAACCGCTTGATCACTCGGGAAAGATGGAGAGGGACTTCTTGCAATTAAAATCTCGATATCATGCTCCATAAATGGTCGCGGTTGGTTAAATACGATCTTTAACACCCGGTTTACGACGAGGGATACACCTAAAGCGACAATGCCGATAACCCCAACCTTTCTCCATTTACGAGTGACCGTTAATCCGATTGTGAAGATGATCATGGCGATAAATCCCCATTTAGAGAATAGTATCATAATTTGATCAAGCCATATAGATTGTCCTGCTAGTTGATGGATGAGATGAAATAAATAATCGTTCATAGCCATTACGTCCTTTTCGTAAATTTGATTACCTATAGATTACCATAAAGAACATGGAAAAGGCTGAAAACGAATGAACGTTTTCAGCCTTTTGCTTATTCAGTAGAAATAGAAGGATCTGCTTGGATTTTTTCTGGTACGACTTGTAGGAAATGTTTATTTAAATCCTGTAGTAAAGCTTCTAATTCTTGTGCTTCTTCTGCTTGATCTGATTCTTTTAACTGTTCAATATAGATAGATAGTAATTCTTCGACATCTTTATGTCCAGTTTCATTTAGTGGCTCAATGGAAACTTTGGCACCTTTTGCGATACGCTTCTGTAACGCTTCCTCAGTTAAGCCCATTTCCGGCTGATGACGTAAATAGACAACCCCACCAGTCATCCCTGCGCAAATCCAAGGACCTGGGTCACCTAGAACTAATCCGCGACCATTCGTCATATATTCGAACGCGAATCCTTTAATGCTCGCATAGCAACCGATATTACCATCGTGTTGAGCATTGATAGGTGACTTAAGCTGTTGGCCGATAATTAAATCTGCACCAGATAAACGAATTCCAGCTCGGGAATCAGCTTGCCCTTGAACGAGAAGGGTACCTTTTTGGGCGCCGTAACCGAACCCTTTACCGACAGATCCGTTAATAAAGGTCTTGTTTTTCCCTTTAGATTTCGTAATGAACAGCTTCCCGCCGTATGCAGTTTTTCCGACACCATCTTGGGCACCACCGTTAACAGTAGATTGAATGCCTTCTGTAATGTACGCACCGAAACCGTTCCCTACAATTGAACCTTGTTTGTAATGTAACAGGGTTGGTTCCATTGTTTGATAAGAACCATCTAGTCGTCCCCGTACGCGAGCACAAGACACGCGGCTTCCGAGGTTTCGTTGGCTGCTCGTAACGGCAGAGAATGTACGCGAATGAAGCAGTGTTTGCTCGTCTTCGTCTAAATAATTTTCCGCTCCTACTGCAACAGCAAGTTTGCGTTCTTGCTGGGCTTCTTGGACACGATAAGCATCCATTTCTTCTACTTCTAATGGCGTTAATAATGGTGTTAAATCCATGCACTCCTTACCTGTCGATTGCTCAAGAAGATCGGAACGTCCAACAACCTCTTGTAAACTTGAGTAACCGAGATCAGCAATAAGCTGTTGCAGCTCTTTTCCGAATGCTTGGAACAGGTTCACAAGACCGGATACGGAAGGTTCGTATTGTCTTGGTACGAATCGTCGAAGGCCATGATCTTTCGCTTGGGCTTCAGAGTCAATTTGGGTAGCAATGCCGACGTGACATGTATCTAAGTGGCAGCCACGGCAAGCTGTACAACCTACAGCAATCATTGACAACGTACCGAAACCAACTCGGTTTGCTCCGAGTAAAACAACTTTTAACACATCTTTTACACTACGCAAACCACCATCACACCATATTTCAACTTTATGACGTAGACCTGCTTCCATTAATGCGTTATGAGCGGCTTTTACTCCAATTTCAGCTGGAAGACCAACGTGTTGTAACGCATGAACTCTTGCTGCACCAGTACCGCCATCAAATCCACTTAAGTTAATGTAGTCAGCACCAGCCTTCGCAATACCGACAGCGATTGTTCCAATATTCGGTACGATTGGTACTTTTACTGCTACTTTTGCTTCGTCATTGGCAGTTTTTAGTTCAGATATCATTTGGGCAAGGTCTTCGATTGAATAAATGTCATGGTTGTTTGATGGTGAAATTAAGTCTGAGCCGACTGTCGCATTACGTGCTTCAGCGATTTTTTCGGTTACTTTGGAACCAGGTAAGTGACCACCTTCACCAGGCTTAGCCCCTTGACCAATTTTAATTTCTAATAGATTAGAAGAATTGAGAAGTTCAGCATTTACTCCGAAGCGTCCAGAGGCAATTTGTTGGCCTCGTGTTTTCGGATATTTGCCGAGCATATCTTTAATTTCTCCACCTTCACCATTAATAGAAATCATGTTCAAACGATCAGCAGCTTCAGCATACGAACGGAATGCTGTTTCGTTTTGGGAACCGAATGACATCGATGAAATGATGAATGGCAGGTCGTGCTCACCCATCGTAATGTTGACGTCACTAGCTTCCTTCCCTTTCCCACTCGATTTAAATGATGTTAAATGACGAATGGAAATCGGGTTATCCTCTTCAATTTTCGTAAGCTTCTCCTCTAAAGGATCGTAAGAACCTCCTCTAGCAATATCACCAATCGCTTTCCAAATACGCGGAAGCACATGGAAGCTTCGGGTCGGTTTTGCTTTTTCATCATGGAAATCCAATCGACGCTTCTCGGCATCTTCTTTTAAAGCATCCCAGTTGTACGTAACCGTTTCAGCGCCGAGGAAATTTACAATACGTAAAATGTCAGCAAACGGCTCGTATAAACCGATAGACGAGAAGAGACGAGCATATCCTCTTAATTCATGAATTCCAATAGTAGAAATGACTTTCTCTAATCCTTTATTTATCGCATTATATAAATTAAATGTTGGATCATCTTCGTCACTTGCTACTGTAGCAAACATTAAATATGGATTAATTGCGTCGGCACCTAGTCCGTAAACCGTAATAATGTCATGTAATGAACGGATAGCAGCTGATTTTAAGATGATGGAGCTGCTTCTTCTTAAGTGATGCTCCCGTAAATGTTGATCAAGTTTTGATACGACCAAATGGGGATCCAGCCATAAATGTCCTTCTTGATGAGCTAACCGGTCATCTAAAACGACTAACTCTTTCCCTTCCGCAACTGCTTCTTCGGCGCTAATCGCGATGCGGTTTAATGCTTGGTCAACCGACTCATCATCCTTACAAGTCATCGACAGCTCGACTAACTTATCCTCATTCCGGAAATAGTCTAATACTTGCTCATATGAAGGTTGTTGTTCCGCTTTGCGAACAGAAAGAGCTCGAATGCCTTCCACTAAAATTGGCGATGATAACTCCAATGTTAGAGGAGCTTCATCATGGCCAAACAGGGAAGGACGTTTTCCTAATACTGTTCTCGTTGAAAAATGTTCTGCTTCCCGGTCACGGTCGATTGCAGGATTCGTAACAACGGCTACGCTTTCCTTTAAGTAATCAGCAATGTTTTTTCTCCCATTTTGTAACGCTGCTAACGGTACGTCATGACCTAAAGAGCGAATCGGTTCTGCGCCTTTTTCCGCCATTTGTTCTAATAGCTGTACTTGTTCACGATCCCACCCGTTTGCAGAGTACCAGCCATTATGAACATTTTGAATGGTTGGGTGAGGGTTGGATTCCGCTAGCTTTTGTGGCTGTAATCTCGTATTGAACTCCTCAAAAGATAAACGTTTCTTCAACCGGTTAAAGACTGTTTCTTGATATTGAAAATGATCAAATAATTGTAACAAACCGTCTTCATCATATTTCACCCCTACTTTTTCCCCCGGGGATAGCGGCTTCGGTTCATTTACGTATTGCTCGTTTGGCATAATGCCAGGCTCACTAGAGAAGAGGTAAGCATCTTCTGTTTCCAGTTGCCATAATGGACGGAGTCCTAATGAATCTAAGCTGAAGGCAGCTTCGTCACGGTAACGTGAGATAATTCCCGCAGGACCTTGGGCGAAGTGGCCCCATGCTTCCCGAATGTACGTATACATATCTTGTAAATGTTCTGGATAACGATTAATTTCGTTCACAATTGGCGGGAACATAATGTCTAATGCTTCAAATAGGCTGAGATTATGTTTGTTAATGAATGTATCTAATGTACGGTTTACATCCTGTGAGTCACTCCCGCCATTCGTCAACGGTACGCCTACCATTTCCGCTTCATCCCGTAGTTTCGCAATTGTATTAATTTCTCCATTATGTCCTAAAACGCTGAAAGGTTGCACACGGAAGAAGTTTGTTTTCGTATTGGTAGAATAACGGTTATGTCCTAATGTCATACTTGATGCCATATTAGGACTCTTTAAATCAACATAGTACTCTTGTAGTTGGTCTGCAGCACCCATCATTTTATAAACAACGTGATGGGAAGATAGTGATGCGACGTGTACATTTTCGTTTTTCTCAATTTCAATCGTTAAGTTAAATAAGACTTGTTCGAGATTTTCCATTGGTTGTTCTGGTAATAAGGCAAATTGCCAAAATATCGGTTCTTCTTTTTTGGCAATGGGTCCTAATGCTTCACTGTTTGTTACTTCGTTTGTTTCATAAATAATTGAAAGTTGTTGGTCTTGTATAGTATTTCGAATAGTGGATTGGATGTTTGCGGAATCGTGTGTGTGATTAATCATAATGTGACCTACTGCGAATTGAGGATCATACGCTAATGCTCGATTTTGATTAGCCAAGTTTAATTTCATTTCCCATAGTTTTCTAGGAATATCAATGTGTATCCCTACCCCGTCACCTTCCTCGTTCACAAAACCTGCCCGGTGATTCATGGTAACTAGTGCGTCAATTACTCGTTGAATGTTGTCATTTGTGGGCCTATTTTCTTTTTGTATACTAGACACGATTCCACATGCATCATGTTCATGCTTGTGGTAATCACGAAAAAGACTTGGTTTCCATTTTTCATTCATTCATGTCGGCCTTTGTGTGGCCTTCACCTCCTTGATGGTAAGAAAATTATGGTATTACGTTTAGGGAAAATAATAGCTTTTGCACAAAGCTATGCAAAAGCTGTGGGAAAATAAAAAAAGAAGGTAATACGGGTCAAAGTTTTCAGAATTATTTTTATATTATCACAGTATATTATTGAAATCAATTAAATATTCAAAAAAATGAATGAAGTATCAAAGGGAAAATGGGATTTAAAAAGTTTCGATTCGTTGCAAGTGTTGATAGTAAGCGCTTTCATAATTTTCGTAAAAAAACCTCTATCCGGATTACGAGGATAGAGGTGCATAAATTTTGTATATTAGTGATTCGACATTTTTTGAAATGTGCGATCCACAGCTTGTATCGTCGTCTTAATATCTTCTTCCGTATGGGCAATAGTTAAAAACCACGCTTCATATTTCGACGGTGCTAGATTGATTCTTTCTTGTAGCATATGTTTGAAAAATGTGGCAAACATTTTCCCGTCCGTATTTTCGGCTTGCTCGTAATTTTCAACCGTTTCGGTCGTAAAGTAAACAGTAAGAGCACCTTTTAAGCGGTTAATGGTCAACGGAATTTGGTGCTGTTTAGCTGAAGCTAAAATTCCTTCCTCCAGTTGTGCCCCTAATTTATCGAGCTTTTCATAAACACCTTCTTCTTTTAACACTTCTAAACAAGCAATTCCAGCTGATATAGAAGCTGGATTTCCAGCCATCGTACCTGCCTGATAGGCAGGACCTAATGGTGCAACTTGTTCCATAATATCAATGCGACCACCGTATGCACCGATCGGTAAGCCACCGCCGATAATTTTCCCTAATGCCGTCATGTCAGGTTCGATATTTAATAGTTGTTGAGCGCTTCCGTATGTGAAACGGAATGCCGTGATGACTTCGTCGAAAATAAGTAAAGAGCCTGCATCCCGAGTGATAGATTGAACCTCTTCTAAAAATCCGTCTTTCGGCTCAACGATACCGAAGTTTCCTACAATCGGTTCCACTAATACAGCTGCCACTTCGTCTCCCCATTTTTCCATTGCTTCCTTAAATGGTTCAATTTCATTGAATGGTACGGTAATAACTTCTTGAGCGATAGATTTAGGGACACCAGCAGAGTCAGGGGTACCTAAGGTAGATGGTCCAGATCCTGCAGCAACGAGTACTAGGTCAGAATGTCCGTGATAACATCCGGCGAACTTAATGATTTTCGTACGGTTGGTGTAAGCACGTGCTACCCGAATCGTCGTCATAACCGCTTCTGTTCCAGAGTTGACGAACCGAACCTTTTCCATGGAAGGAATCGCTTCTTTTAACATTTTCGCAAATTTGTTTTCTAATACAGTCGGTGTTCCGTATAACACCCCGTTTTCTGCACTATGACAAATTGCTTTCGTAATGTGTGGGTGTGCATGGCCAGTAATAATAGGACCGTATGCTCCTAAGTAATCGATATACTTGTTTCCGTCTACATCCCAAAAGTGGGCCCCTTGTGCTTTTTCCATAAACACAGGTGTGCCACCACCTACACCTTTGAAAGAGCGGGAAGGTGAGTTAACCCCGCCAACAATATGTTCTTGCGCTTCTATGTATAACTGTTCAGATTTTGAAAAGTCCATCATTCTACCTCCAATTCATAATCAACCTTCCGTTATTTTAGCACAATGTTTCTAGCATGATAATTGTGAGAAAAGTACAACATAAAACCAACGGAGGTGAGCACCTAATGCAATGGATGCAGTTTTATTTACTTGATCAAGTCGTGATCTTTATAGTCGGGTATATCATTTTTCGCATAATCGGAAAAAAAGCAGTACAACAAATGACAGCCTTCGACTTATTCTTTGTCATTTTAATTGGGGCAAACCTTTTACTCGGTAAATATAACGGGGAACTTTGGACTAGTGTTTTCACTAGTTTTATCTTTGCTCTACTATATAAAGGATTTTCCTACTTACTGTTACATCAGATTTGCCGTTGGTTTCTCGTACCCGCTCCGGTTGTATTAATTCGTAACGGGCGTATAAATATGAAAGGATTAAAACAAGCAAAGATGTCTATAAAACAGTTATTAGGGAAAATTCGGGAAAAAGGGTACTCAAAAATTCCTGAAATCGAATTAGCGATGATGGAGGAAGATGGGGCTATAAGTGTAATCCCGATAAAGAAAACAAATTCCACATTAAAAGAACATGTGGATCATCACACAATCCCGATTCCGGTCGTAATGGACGGAGAAATTTTAGACTTGAATCTGCAATATTTGAACCGGACGAGAGATTGGTTAAATGATCAACTGCAAAAATATAATGAAAGTTTAGATACAGTATGCCAAATTAAACTCGCTTTTTTAAATGAGCACGGTGAAGTGGAAGTAGACACGATGAACAAAGTTTTCTTGGAATCACCGAACGAAGCAGTACAAGATTAGTCTCCTTATTCCTTAGCTAATTATTTGTGTTTAACGAATGAGTTGAATAAACTAGTCATTAGTGGATAGAAATGCAGGAGGCTAAATCATGACATCAAAAGATATGATATACGTAAATGATTTAAGGAAGGAATTCAAATCCTACTCAAGTCGTTCAGGTTTAAAAGGAGCATTTCGAGATTTATTTAACCGTAATTATAAAATTTTACGAGCGGTAGATGATATTTCATTTTCTGTAAAACCAGGAGAAATGGTCGGCTACATTGGAGAAAATGGTGCAGGTAAGTCAACCTCAATTAAAATGTTAACAGGGATTTTAACCCCTACGAGTGGAGAGGTCGTTGTTAATGGGTACGTCCCACATAAAGAACGGGAAGAATATGTGCGGTCCATCGGGGTTGTATTTGGACAACGATCCCAATTATGGTGGGATATTGCCGTGCAAGAATCGTTTCGATTGTTGAAAAAAGTGTATAAAGTATCCGATGAGGCGTATGAAGAACATATGTCTCACGTTATCAATACGTTAGAACTAGGTCCATTAATGGACAAGCCGGTACGAAAATTATCACTCGGTCAACGGATGCGTTGCGAATTGGCGGCAGCCCTTATTCATAACCCACCATTACTCTTTTTGGACGAGCCTACCATTGGCCTTGATGTGTTAGTAAAAAATAAAATACGCCAGTTTTTAAAAGAAATAAATGAAAAATACAATACAACCGTGTTGTTAACGACCCATGATATTTCAGACATTGAAGCGTTATGTGAACGTGTCGTCATGTTGGATAAAGGAAAAGTCATCTATGATGGCTTATTAACCGATTTACGTAGCCGTTGGGTGGAAGGGAAAGAAGTAGAATTCCAGTTTGTGAACGAAGTGTCAGAACAAGAATTAAAACAATTAGCCAATGGCATCCCGATTTTCTGGCAACAGCAGGACCGAAACAACGTATGGAGTGCGAACGTAGAAGATGATGATGAAGTGATTTCAGATGTGATCGCAAGAGTGGTCAACCGCTTTAAAATCAATGATGTCAATGTAAAAGCAATCTCAACAGAAGAGATTATCCGCAACATCTATGAAGAGGGTGCTATTCGTGGGTAAGTATATAGAGATGATTCGAATTCGTTTTTTGATGATGCTTGCCTACCGAACGAACTATTACACAGGCATTATGATTTATACGATTAACATTAGTGCTTACTATTTCCTATGGACGGCCATTTATAGTGGGAAAAGCGATATTGAAGGCTTGTCCGCTACACAAATGGTCACATATGTTGCAGTAGCATGGATGGCTAGGGCCTTTTACTTTAACAATATTGATAGGGAAATTGCCCGTGAAATTAAGGAAGGGAAAGTAGCCGTTGAAATGATACGTCCTTATAGTTATTTAGGGATGAAGACGATGCAAGGACTTGGAGAAGGGATCTTTCGACTCTTCTTCTTTTCGGTACCAGGGATGTTCATTGTCGCACTTATCTTTCCGATGTCGTTTTCAACTGAAGTGACAACGTGGCTATGGTTTGCTTTATCAATCGTATTCAGCTTTATCGTCAATACTCAAATTAACTTAGTGACAGGTGTGTTAACGTTTTTCTTCTTTAACAATGACGGAATCATTCGGGCGAAGCGGGTCATAATTGATTTATTTTCCGGCTTATTATTGCCAATTAGTTTTTACCCGTTATGGGCACAGGACATCATGGCATTTTTCCCATTCCAAGCAATTAGTTATATCCCAAGTATGATTTTTACAGGAGGATTTTCAGGAGACGCTATTTACAATGCAATCTTGTTTCAAATGATGTGGTCATTCATTCTGCTTATTCCAATTATGCTTTTATGGCAACTTGCTAAGAAGCAACTTATTGTGCAAGGAGGTTAATCGATGTTTTATGTACAAATGTTCCTCCAATATTTTTCCCAATATATGAAAACACGCTTGCAATATCGTACCGATTTAGTCGTCGAATTTTTATCTGACCTCCTTTTCCAAGCCGTTAATTTAGTATTTATTCTTGTCGTGTTCGGGCATACCCAGCTGTTAAGCGGATGGAATCGAGAAGAAATTATTTTCATTTACGGATTTTTCCTCGTTCCGTTTGCGATATTTTCCGCCTTCTTTAACATTTGGGACTTTAACGAACGTTACATTATACAAGGTGAGATGGACCGAATTTTAACGAGACCGATACATAGCTTATTCCAAGTGATTTTAGAACGGATGGAGTTAGAATCGCTGTTCGGGATGATTACAGGAATAGCCGTTATGATTTATGCGGGCTCACGATTAGATTTATCGTTATCTTGGTATGATCCTATTTTGTTTATTCTTATGGTAATGGGTGGAGCCCTCGTATACGGTGCCATTTTCATTATGCTGGCAAGTATCGGCTTCTGGTCAGATGCGAAGACTGCGATTATGCCGATGATGTATAATATCGGGAACTACGGACGTTATCCAGTAGACATTTACAACCAAGTAATCCGTTACGTCTTAACGTGGATTTTACCGTTCGCCTTTGTCGGGGTTTATCCGTCGGCATACTTTTTAGGGAGGGAAGAATGGTACGGCTATGCTTTCGCCACACCATTTATTGGATTAGCCTTTTTTACTCTTGCCGTTATATTATGGAACTTAGGGGTAAAACGATACCGGGGAGCAGGCAATTAATAAGTAGTAGATTTTTCACGAAATTGTGACCGATTAGATATTGACAAAACAGGTCGTTAGGCAATATTATATTAGTAATCATTAATTGAACGACATTAGGCGTTGAAGAAGAAGAGTAATTATTACGGAAGCTGCAGAGAGCCGATGGTAGGTGCGAATCGGTGCGGAAGTAGTAATGAATGGACTTCTGAGCCTCCAAACCGAACTCTCATATGGAGATAGTAGGCTTTGGCGAATGGTCTCATCGTTACAAGAGACAGGTATTAAAGGGGAGGCCCCTTTGATGCTGTTGAGTGAACTGCTTGCAAGGCAGTTAATGAAGGTGGTACCACGGGTTCCTCGTCCTTTGGATGAGGAACCCTTTTTGTATTTTTTAGAGAGAGTGTTTAGCGTAGAGAAAAGTTGAGATTGAGAAAGCGTAGAGTGAGAAGAGTAAGTAATCAGATTCATTACAGAGAGCTGAGCATAGCTGAGAGCTGAGCATGATATGATTAGCTGAATGGCCTTACGAGTGGCGTTCTGAACAGTAGAGTAGGAATGCACGGCATCCACCGTTATCTGGAGCGAGTACAGTACATATATACAATGTGTACGTACGAATGAGAGGGTATAAAGTATTCTTTATACCAATGCGAGGTGGCACCGCGGATAACCGTCCTCCAATTACACAGCTATGTGTAATTGGGGGACTTTTTGTTTATATAGGTTCGATTTCAAAAGGAGGCTGTCCAAATGACGACACCATTTCATCAGTCAAAAACAAACACGAATATCGTTGTGAAGGAAGTGGAAGGAGATACGTTAACACCGATTTCCATCTTTCACAGATTATCAGGTAAAAATAAATTTTTGTTTGAAAGCTCATTAAAACACGAAAAAACAGGTCGGTATTCCTTTATCGGAAGCAACCCTTTCCAAGCGGTAGAAGGAACAGGAAAAAAACACGAGCTCGTTGATTTGCAAACAGGTGAACGAACACCCATCAAAGAAGATGTTACGACTTTTATTCAAAAGTACATGTGCAAAGAAACAGAAGAATTACCATTTCCGTTTTACGGCGGCGGTATAGGCTACTTCGGTTATGACGTCATTCGTAATTACGAACAAATTGGTCCAATTCCAGAAGACGAATTTCATATGCCAGACGTTCACATGATGTTTTACGAAAAAGTCGTTGTGTTCGACCATCAATTGCAAAAGATTTTTATCGTCATGGTCGATTTATCGAACCGTCATCATCAAGAAGAGATGGAAGCAGAAGTGGCGTTGATTGAAGAGCAATTACGTACACCGTCGAAAAGCGAATTTGAAGTGGAAGAAGTAAAGGCAGGCTCATTTATCTCCAATGAGACGAAAGAAGGATTCGAAGAAAAGGTGGAAAAAGCGAAGCAATACATTCAACAAGGGGATATTTTCCAAGTCGTCCTATCCCAGCGCTTGCAGGCATCTTTCGAAGGAAACCCATTTTCCTTTTACCGTAAGTTAAGAAGATCGAATCCATCGCCATACATGTTTTACATTCAGTTTGATGACTACATCATTCTCGGAGCATCACCTGAAAGTTTAATTCAAGTGAAAGGACGGAGTGTTTTGACGAATCCAATCGCCGGAACACGTAAAAGGGGTTTGACCGAAGAGGAAGACGTAGCGTTGGAAAAGGATTTGTTATCTGACGAAAAAGAAATCGCTGAGCATCGGATGTTAGTCGATTTAGGGAGAAACGACCTCGGTCGGGTATGTGAAATTGGTTCTGTAGAATTAACGAAATATATGACCGTTGAACGATATAAACACGTCATGCATATTGTCTCTGAAGTCAAAGGACAATTGCGAGAAGGTATTAATGGATTGGAAGCGTTAATCTCTTGCTTACCAGCCGGTACCGTTTCAGGGGCACCGAAAATACGAGCGATGCAAATTATTAATGAATTAGAAGTGAACAAACGAGGTCCATACTCGGGAGCAGTTGGGTATATCAACGTGAATGGAGACTTAGATTTCGCTTTAGCGATTCGAACGATGATCATTAAAAACGAAAGAGCATACGTACAGGCAGGGGCAGGCGTTGTTTATGACTCCGTGCCAGAGAGTGAATTTGAAGAAACGTTAAATAAAGCGAAAGCATTATTGGAGGTGTAACGAATGATTTTATTAATTGATAACTACGACTCGTTTACGTTTAATTTGTATCAATATATCGGGGAACTAGGAGCGGACATCATCGTGAAGCGAAATGACGAAATAACAGTAGACGAAATAAAGACACTGAATCCTGATGCGATCGTTCTTTCACCAGGACCAGGCAGACCGGAAAACGCCGGCGTTTGTATTGATGTCATACAGTCGTTACACAAAACATATCCAATTCTCGGCATTTGCCTCGGTCACCAAGCAATTGGTGCCGCGTTCGGTGGAAACATCATAGAAGCCGACCAAATTAAGCACGGCAAAACGTCAGAGCTTACCCATAATGGGCAAGGTGTTTTTGCTGATGTTGAACAGCTCGCTGAAGTGATGCGCTATCACTCACTCATTATTGAGAAAGATTCATTACCATTCGAATTTGAAACGACCGCTACATCGTCAGATGATAATGAAATTATGGCCATTCAACATAAAGAATTTCCTGTTTACGGACTTCAATTTCACCCAGAATCGATTGGAACGGATTTAGGGAAGATCATGTTAGGGAACTTTTTAAAAACGTTAGGAAAGGGGTATCACCAAAATGAAAACGTATCTTAATAAACTGTCCAACAACGAAAACTTAACAAAAGATGAAATGGTAGATGCAAGCCGTTTGTTATTTGCTGAAGACATTACTGACAGTGAAATTGCAGCGTTTTTAATGACGTTGAAGACGAAAGGGGAAACACCAGACGAAATCGCCGGTCTAGTGGAAGTGTTAAGGGCGCACGCACTCCGTTTTAACAAAACGTTTCCTGGTGTGATGGATAACTGTGGTACAGGTGGAGATGGTTCTCAAAGCTTTAACATTAGTACGACATCCGCCTTTGTAATTGCAGGTGCAGGAGTAACGGTGGCAAAACACGGGAACCGAAGCGTATCAAGTAAAACAGGAAGTGCAGATGTACTGGAAACGTTAGGCGTTTCTTTAGACTTCACAGTTGGTGAGGTTGAACAATTGCTAGAGGATAATGGTATTGCCTTTTTGTTCGCTCCTCACGTTCATCCGAACTTAAAACGCATCATGAAAGTACGTAAAGAATTAAAAGTGCCAACGATCTTTAATTTAATTGGGCCTTTAACAAATCCAGTTGATTTAGACGCACAGTTGCTCGGAATTTATAAACGTGACCGCATTGAAATGATGGCTTCTGCATTAGAACGTGTCGGACGGAAGCGGGCTGTTGTCATTAATGGTGCCGGCTATATGGATGAAGCATCATTAGCAGGGGAAAATCACGCCGCACTCCTGGAGGACGGTGAAATTACGCCATTTACGATTCATCCAGAAGACGTTGGGTTAACATCCTATCCGTTAGAAGATATTCGTGGCGGTGATTCAAAGGAAAATGCTGAAATCTTAAAAGCTGTCTTAGCGGGAGAAAAAGGTCCCCACTTAGATACAGTTCTTTTCAATGCCGGCCTCGGCTTATATGCTCAAGGGAAGGCGGCAACATTGCGTGAAGGTGTTGACCTTGCCCGTGAAAGTGTAGAAAGTGGTGCAGCCTTACAAAAATTGAATTATTTAGTAGAATATAGTCAGAAAAAGCGAAAAGAGGTTGTATGAACGTGACCATTTTAAACAAAATTCTCGCAGAAAAGGAAAAAGAAGTCATTGAACTAAAGGAACAAGGTACGTATAATGAGACGCCAACAGGTGACCGCCATGTTCGCTCATTGTTTCAATCCTTTTACTATAGTGACCGAATGAACATTATTGCGGAAATGAAAAGGGCATCACCGTCTAAGGGAATCATTAATTCTGATGTTGACCCAGTGGAACAAACAGAAAAATATGTCCGTTACGGAGCTGGGGCGGTATCCGTCTTAACGGACACCCCTTTCTTTAAAGGTACGATGGAGGACTTAGCAAAAGTACGTAAAGTAGTCGATGTTCCCATCCTTTGTAAAGATTTCATGATTGACCCTGTCCAAATTAACAGAGCTCATCATTACGGAGCAGATGTTATACTATTAATTGTTGCTGCATTATCAAAAGAAAAGCTGAAAGAGCTCTATGACTATGCAACCAGCCTCGGATTAGAAGTACTAGTAGAAGTACACAACGAAGAAGAGTTACAAATTGCACTAGATTTAAACGCGAACATTATCGGAATTAATAACCGAAACTTAAAAACCTTTGAAACTAGTTTATCTGTTACGGAAGCATTAGCGAAAGATATTCCGAACGATGTATTATTTATTAGCGAAAGTGGCTTCAAAACTGAAGAAGACGCCAAGCGGGTCGCAGCTGTCGGCGCAAAAGGGATCTTAGTAGGTGAAACTCTGATGCGAGAAGGAAACACGGAAGAAGCGGTCCAGCGATTACGCGTATCATTAGTAGGTGAAGTGAAATGAAAGTAAAAATATGCGGTATTCAAGATGAAGCAACCGCGAAAGCGACAGTAGAAGCAGGGGCAGACTTCATTGGTTTTGTTTTCGCAGAAAGTAAACGGAAAATCACCGTCGAACGAGCGAAGCAAATAGCCGAGCATATCCCATCTTCTGTGATGAAGGTTGGGGTGTTCGTCAATCCGTCAATTGAAGAGCTGGAAGATACGATTCGAGAAGTAGGGTTAGATTATGCACAGCTTCACGGGGATGAGAGCCCAGAGTTTTGTCAGCTAGCATCTGTTCCTGTGATTAAATCCTTTCCAATTAAAGAGGAAAAAGACGTCGAAACAGCGGCGAACTATAATGTAGATTACTATTTATTCGATAGTCCAGGTGGTAAGTATCGCGGTGGAAGCGGTTTGACCTTCAATTGGCAAATGGTAAAGGAAGTAGACATTGTAAAAGAGAAAGTCATTGTCGCAGGTGGGTTAAAGCCTGAAAACGTAGAAGCTGCCATTGAAGAAGTAGAACCTGCCATTGTCGACGTATCAAGCGGAGTCGAGACAGACGGAGTTAAGGATATTGCTAAAATCGAAACGTTTATAAAACGAGCGAAAAAAGAGGAGAGTGCAAAATGACGACGTACAACCAACCAGATCAAAATGGTCAGTATGGTATTTATGGAGGCCGATACATTCCCGAAACGTTAATGCAGGCGTCAATTGAATTAGAAGCAGCTTATGAAGATGCGTTAAAGGACGAAGAGTTCCATCGTCATCTGAACTACTATTTAAAACAGTACATTGGCCGGGAAAACCCGTTATACTTTGCGGAAAACTTAACAACTCAATTAAAGGGTGCGAAAATTTACTTGAAACGTGAAGATTTGAACCATACAGGTGCCCATAAAATCAATAACACAATCGGGCAAGCTTTATTAGCTGTACGCATGGGGAAAAACAAAATCGTTGCTGAAACAGGTGCAGGTCAGCACGGTGTGGCGACAGCTACAGTATGTGCATTACTTAATTTAGAATGTGTCATCTTCATGGGTGCTGAAGACATTAAACGTCAAAAGCTTAACGTATTCCGTATGGAGTTACTTGGGGCAAAAGTAGTCGGTGTTGAACAAGGAAGTGCGACGTTAAAAGACGCGGTAAATGAAGCGTTACGCTACTGGGTTGCAAATGTAGACGACACTCACTACATTATCGGATCTGTTCTTGGGCCACATCCCTTCCCGAAAATGGTGCGTGACTTCCAAAGTGTGATTGGAAAAGAAACGAAAGAACAATTTAAAGAATTCGAAAACCGTTTACCTGATGCTGTTGTTGCTTGTATCGGTGGCGGTAGTAATGCGATGGGAATGTTCCATCCGTTCGTAAACGATAAAGAGGTAGAAATGTACGGTGTTGAAGCAGCAGGTTCCGGATTGAACACAGATAAGCATGCAGCATCATTAACGAAAGGTTCTGTTGGCGTCTTGCATGGCGCAATGATGTACTTGCTCCAAGATGAAGAGGGACAAATTCAAGAAGCACATTCGATTTCAGCAGGTCTCGACTATCCTGGTGTAGGACCAGAACATAGCTACTTAAAAGAAATTGACCGGGTAAAATATACGTCCATTACCGACGATGAGGCATTAGAAGGGTTTCAATTGTTATGCCGTACGGAAGGGATTATTCCGGCATTAGAAAGCTCCCATGCCATTGCCTATGCAGCGAAGCTGGCAAAAGAAATGTCACCAGATAAATCCATCGTTGTTTGTTTATCTGGTCGTGGCGATAAAGATGTTGAAACGATTAAAGCTGCATTAGGAGGTAACGGGGATGAGTAAACAAGTATTAGAGCAGGCATTCCAACAAGTAGAAGCTGCCGGGGAAAAGGCGTTTGTCCCATACATTATGGCAGGTGACGGTGGTTTAGATTCATTATTAGAAAAGCTGCAATTCCTACAAGAAAGTGGAGCAACCGTTGTCGAACTAGGGATTCCATTCTCAGACCCTGTCGCAGACGGACCGACGATTCAAGATGCAGGCATCCGTGCATTGAAAAACGGAACGACATTACGAGATGTTCTACAGTTCCTTAAAGACAATAAAGACAACATTACGGTACCGATTGTATTAATGACTTATTTAAACCCGGTTTATAAATACGGAATCGCTGCATTTGCCCAAGATGCAAAAGAAGCTGGTGTAAGTGGTCTTATTATGCCTGACTTACCCATTGAACAAGTTGATCTCGTGCAAGCGGCCGTTAAAGAAAACGAATTAGCTTTAATTCAGCTTGTAACATTAACAAGTCCAGTAGAGCGAATTCAAAAAATTGCGGAACAATCGGAAGGATTTCTTTATGCCGTAACGATTAAAGGTACAACAGGTGCTCGCTCCCAATTTCATAACAATTTAGAAGCCCATTTAAACAAAATTAAACAGTTCAGCTCTGTTCCAGTACTAGCAGGGTTCGGTATTTCTACACCTGATCATGTAAAAGAGCTTGGTAGTAAATGTGACGGTGTCATCGTCGGGAGTAAAATTATTGATCTATGGGAAAAAGGACAACAAGCAGAAATTGCTGCATTAATACAAGCGGCAAAAGAAGCGTAACAAATGAAAGACTTAGCAACTAGGAATTGGTTGCTAAGTCTTTTTTACATGAAGTACGTCTTACGTGCATAAAGTTATACAAGTTCTCATAATCGTTATGAGGTGATGCCGTGCTCTACATCGTGTTATTGTTAACTCTCGTTATTATGATAAAAAGTGTACATGATTACTTCCGTAAAAGTGAACAAGCCCGTAACAGTTTTTCCGCTGAGCATTTTTATGGGTTAATGCTCATTTATATTACGGTGACGATTGGCTTTGGTTTAATATATTTTTTACTATCCCAATTAGGAATACCGATCCTAACTGAAGGATATTTACAAGGGAATTCCCAGTTGGAACGGTTAGGACATGCCATTTATTTCAGTGGGGTAACCCTTCTTACGGTAGGGTATGGGGACATTACCCCGCTTGGTATAGGGAAGTGGATTGCCTTAGCAGAAGCATTAATGGGCTATATTTTACCAGCAGCCTTCGTTGTTCATGCTTTTTATCTTCAATCTCGTCAGAATGAAGCAGGGGATGAGAGGAAGACATATCGCAACTACGATTACTAAATCATTGAAAAGTGGCCACCCTTTAGCTACCCTTATAATAAGGAATAGAAGGGGATAATCAGATGACTATTGAAGTAGGACACGTTGCGCCAGACTTTGAACTGCCGGCTAGTAATGCTGAGTCTGTGAAGCTTTCCGATTACCGTGGAAAGCATGTTGTGCTATTTTTTTACCCGAGAGATATGACACTAGGATGTACTATTGAAGCGTGTGACTTCCGTGACCGGTACGAAAGCTTTAACGATGTTGACACCGTTATTTTAGGCATAAGTCCTGATCCAATTGAACGACATCACAAATTTATTAAGAAGCATAACCTTCCTTTTTTACTTTTAGCAGATGAGGATCATAAAGTAGCAGAACTCTATCATGTATGGAAGTTAAAAAAGACTTTCGGAAAAGAATACATGGGGCTTGAACGTTCTACATTTGTCATTGATAAAGAAGGAAAAGTGGCGCAGGAATGGCGCAAGGTTCGTGTGAAAGGCCATGTAGAAGAAGCATTAACGTACATAAAAGAACAATTGTCATAAGAAGGCGCTCTGCTTGGGCGCTTTTTTGTTTGATAATGTTTTGGAAATTTTCGAACAAATCAAGTATCCTAACATTAAGTAGAAAAGTATAAAAATGGGGGAAAAACAAATGTTAGTGTTAACATCATGTAAAGTAAAAAGCAAGATTCGAGAACATGTAACGAAATCCTATCCGAACATTCGCTTTCAATTTTGTCCGAACATTGATGAGGCAGAAAGCTATTTACCTGAAGCGGAAGTGTTAATTACATATGGAGAAGATTTAACGAATAAGCATATAGAACAAGCGAAGCAATTAAAGTGGATTATGGTGATTTCCGCCGGCCTTGATCAAATGCCGTTTGAAGCAATAGAGGAAAAAGGAATCCTCGTTACAAATGCCCGGGGCATCCATAGTATACCGATGGCGGAATATGCCATTGCGATGCTGTTGCAGGTATGTAGACAAAGCAAACAGTTAATCGCCCATGAACAGCAGCACATTTGGGACCGAAAAGTGCAAATGACGGAAATTAGCGGAAAAACAATGCTCGTCCTCGGAACAGGTGCGATTGGGCAGGAGGCGGCCCGCCTCGGGAAAGCGTTTCGAATGAAAACAATTGGGATTTCCAAAAGTGGAAAAAGGACCCCTCATTTCGATGAAGTAGGTACGAGTAAGGATATCCTTTCTTATTTACCTGAAGCAGACTTTGTTATCGGAGTACTACCAAGCACACCCGAAACGTATAAATGGATTGGGAAAGAACACTTCGAAACGATGAAGGAAGACGCCGTTTTTTTGAACATGGGGAGAGGAACGACAGTCGATGAAGAAGCCCTGTTACAAGCGTTACAACAGAAAAAAATTCATCATGCAGTTTTAGATGTGTTTGAACAAGAACCGTTAGATGGGGACCATCCGTTTTGGGATATGGATAATGTAACGGTCACCCCCCATTTATCTGGTATTTCACCACAATATCAACCGCGGGCATTTGACATATTTAAGGACAACTTAAATACATATATAAAAGGGGAAACAGATTTCATAAACATCGTTGATCCAAAAAGGGGGTATTAAGATGCGCATTTATACACGTTCAGGGGATAAAGGAACAACATCACTTATATATGGGAGTAGAGTTGCCAAAAATGATAATAGGGTAGAAGCATATGGCACCTGTGATGAAGCAAACTCCATGATAGGGTTAGCCCTTAGCCATCTACAACATGAACAGTGGGAAGAGAAAGATGCGTTTTTTGCGATTATGCATAAAGTGCAAACGATCTTATTCCATGTAGGTGCAGAGCTTGCTACCCCGGCAGGCAAAGAAGTGAAATGGAAGCTTAAAAAAGACCATATTGAAGAATTAGAAAGCTGGATCGATAAGTGGGATGAAGTTTTACCTCCTTTAACGAACTTCATTCTCCCATCAGGCCACCAAGGATCGGCAGCTTTACATGTAGCTAGGACAGTCGCAAGAAGAGCGGAACGGATTGCTGTGTCGATTGAAGAAGAAGTACCGAATGAGTTTGTAGTTGCGTACTTAAATCGTTTATCCGATTTTCTCTTCGTTGCAGCAAGGTATGTAAACCATGTATGCGGAGGAGAAGAACGCCCCCTTTTAGCAGACATATAAATAGGTAATAATTAATGGGTAATAATATGTGAATCATTGACAAACATAAATTTTAAACGGTACACTATTTATAAACGTTATAAAGTAATAATGTTGTTTACTTATAAATATGTTCGAAAGTGAGGTGCATGACGGTGTCAGAAGGTCGGTTAAAACAAGCGTTGACTACATTAAGAGAATCTGGTGTACGTATCACACCACAACGTCATGCGGTACTAGAATATTTAATTCATTCGATGAACCACCCTACAGCTGATGATATATACAAAGCACTTGAAGGAAAATTCCCGAACATGAGTGTAGCAACGGTCTATAACAATTTACGTGTATTCCGTGAAATTGGTCTCGTCCGTGAGCTAACGTACGGTGATTCATCAAGCCGGTTTGATTGCAATACATCAGAGCACTACCATATTATTTGTGAAACATGTGGGAAGATCGTTGATTTTCATTACCCGAGCTTAGATGAAGTAGAATCATTGGCTGAACAAGTGACTGGGTTCGAAGTGAGTCACCATCGTATGGAAGTATACGGGACGTGCAAACAATGTCAACAAAGCACACATTAAACTGGTTGTCCAAGGGCTGCCAGTTTTTTTATGAACAGAAAAAAACACCTTTTCTTCGCTTTACGCGAAAAAAGAGGTGCTTTTTTTGAAATACTTATTTACTTTCTTGTGCATTTGTTTTATCGTTAGATTGCTTTTGATATTTTTTGGAATTGTACTTTTCATCAAATTCTTTACCTTCAAGACTTTGATCTGTCGTTAAAGGTTGATTACAGTGCATACAAGCATCAACCCGGCCGAGCATCTTTGTAGGTTTCTCACAAGTTGGACAGGTGATGTTAATCGTCTTTGTCGATAACAACCCAATCCACGTATAAATGACGGTACTCAATAGTATCGAAATAATACCTAAAATCATAAGAGGAACTAAAACCCAACTAACATCTTTGAAAAACAACCCAATATACATTAAGATCATTCCGGCAAAGATTAAAATTAACGCAAATGATCGTATCTTATTAATTTTGTTTTTATATTTCACATTACTCATGAAGATCCTCCTTTATATATGTAACAATTGAAGTATAGCATAATTTCTAGTAAACAGTCTTTCATAAAAAGGATTTTTCGTGTGGATGTAGAACTTATTGTTTAATCTAAATTTGGGGGCATACATATGGAAGATTTGCTAAGACCAATTTATCAAGAGAGGGCCAGTCATCCGAATACGTTAGGGATCCTAATTGTAGAAAAACAGAAACCAATTAGCCCGGTTACCGATAATTTTGATGTCATTCTCTTCATTATTGTAAAAGAAGCGAAAGACCCATGGTTTATGAAACACTATGAATTTGAGAATAAAACAGCGGCAATGCACATTGTTGATGAATCATTGTTAAATGAGTGGATTAAGACAAGTGGTTACCGGAAAGTATTTGAATGGATATTAAATGGACGGATTGTATTCGACCGCAATGAATATGTCGAAAGCTTAAAAGACAAACTCCATTCATTCCCGGAAGAAAACCGCGAGTTACGGAAAGTCATGGAATTTGCCAAACTGATTCGTTCATACCGAGAGTGTAAAGACTTGTTTCAATCCGAGCATTATTTAGATGCGTACAGTCAAGTTGTTCGTTCTCTACATTATTTAGCGAGACTGTCTGTTATTGAGAAAGGGTTCCATCCTGAAGTGACTGTGTGGAGACAGGTGAAATCAATCGCACCAGAAATTTATAAGTTATATCAGGAACTAATAGAAAGTAATGAACCGATCCAAAAGCGGGTTGAGTTAATGTTGCTCGCGACAGAGTTTACGATTAATACACGGGCACCAAGATGTTCAGGACATTTATTAGAAGTGATGCAAACCGAAAAAGAGCCGTGGACCATTGGTGATTTAAAACTACATCCAGAGGTAGCACCATACGCACTGGACTTAGCAGCACTATTAGAATACTTAACGGAAAAGAATATCGTAGAAGTAGTTCCTGTTGAAACAAAAGGGAAAAACGTTTACCATAGACAATACAAAGTTGCACAACCGACTGCATAAATGTGTAACAGTTAGGAAGCCTATTGCATAATGATAAATGGGTAATGAAATTACTCCTGAACATAAGGAGTATTATTTTTTTGGGATTTTATATTGACGACGGAAAATAACCGTGTTATATTTATATCCGTCGTCAAAAACGACAAACAAAACAACGCAACAACAAAAAAGAATTTCAAAAAAAGTTGTTGACGAAACAAATCGAAAATGTTATATTTATAAAGTCGCCATTTTGAAGCGACAAACAACTTATTTCGATTCATTTCGAACCTTGAAAACTGAACAAAACGACCAGTAATGTCAATTTCGATTTTTTATTATTTAGCTAGAGACCAAGTTTTCCAACTTTTATGGAGAGTTTGATCCTGGCTCAGGACGAACGCTGGCGGC
>NZ_JANBWE010000006.1 GCF_024259515.1 Salirhabdus salicampi
TCACTCCGAAGAGATCAAATTGCTTCCCGCGCTCGACTTGCATGTATTAGGCACGCCGCCAGCGTTCGTCCTGAGCCAGGATCAAACTCTCCATAAAAGTTGGAAAACTTGGTCTCTAGCTAAATAACAAAAAATCGAAATTGACATTACTGGTCGTTTTGTTCAGTTTTCAAGGTTCGAAATGAATCGAAACGAGTTGTTTGTCGCTTCAAAATGGCGACTTTATTAATATACCATTTTACCTAGTTGTTGTCAACAAGAAATGATATATTTTTTGTTTGTCGTTTCGCAACGACGCTACTTAATATATCACAGCGGTTAAATTCCGTCAACACCTTTTTCGGAAAACAAATATGTTTATCTGAAATAAGTGACAACATTATCAAACCGAGTATCTATTATATACAGTTTTCTTTTCTATGTCTATAGTTTTTTCAGTTATTAACTTTCCTTATTTTTCAAACCTGAAGAGAAATATTTGGAGGGCATATAACGCAAGCAGTCAGATGACCCAGCAACGCGCTTAAATAGACGGAATAGTAGTTGGTACCTTTCCCGCATAGCTCTTTTCACTACGTGGTCAATATGCCTATTATTTAAATCATGTAAGATTTCCTCCATTTCACGTTTAAGTAGATACTCTAACTCTTTCTTTTCCATATCATTTATCATCATTCCTATCATAGTCATTCTCCTCGCGATTAATTTCGTCTTTACATTTTTACCAATCACGTAGATTTTATGAGGAAAAAAACGGCACTTTACATATTCACATCTTGCAGCACATAAACTTGTATAAAAATGTGAGCGGGAGGGACAAGGGTGTCAAATTTTTATACAATTCGAATTCAAAGATGGAAGAAGTGGGTTTTTGTAATATCGGCTGCACTTTTCGCAGCAATCTATTTGTTTACAGAATTTAGTTCTTTTTCTGTTTTTTCGACAGACAAAGGCCCAGAAGCATTAATTAAAAGCGGGGAAAGCACTGATCAACTAGCACTTACCTTTAATATCAGTTGGGGGCAGGAAAAAGTACATGACATTTTGGATGTATTAGAGAAAGAAAATGTCCAAGCTACATTTTTCGTAAGTGGTGAATGGGCAGAACGTCACCCAGATATTTTAAAGAAGATCACAGATAATAAACATGAGTTAGGTATGCTGGGGTATCGCTATAAAAGTTACGTTAAACAAGATATCGAAGAAGTTCGAAAGGATCTGCTCCAAGCAAAGGAGACATTCCGTAAGCTAGGGTATTCTGACATTACATTACTACGACCCCCTAGCGGACATTTTAATAAAGAGGTGCTAAAGTTAACCGAAAAATTCGGGTTTTCAGTTATTTACTGGAGTGTGAATCCTAGTGACTGGAAAAGCCCAGGTACACAAAAAATCATTGATCGAGTATTAGATCATGCAAAAGGCGGGGACATTTTGTTATTACATGCTTCCGATGCGGCAAAACAAACAGCAGGAGCGTTAAAGGATATCATTCCAAATATTAAAAAGAAAGGCTTAAAGTTTGTAAATGTATCACAGCTAATCTCAAACAGTTCTTCAAGTAGTTCTCCCTTAGAATCAAAGTAAGACAGGAAAGCCAATGCTTTACCTGTCTTTTTTATGTTTACCACGACTTGATTTTTTATCATTTTTCCCATCTTCCTTTTGTTGAGACGGTTCAACGATACGATGTAAAACTAATAATTGGTACGTATTACATGTTAATAATGAAACAATCATCAACATTATCCAATCTGGATCACCAGTTCTTAACACTGGTACCCATTCAATGATTGTAATAACGACCATGAAAAATAATGCAGGAATAAAAGCACGCTTGTTTGTTTCTAAGGCTTTTACATAAGCGACAGCATAACCATATATAAAAATTACAGCAGCAGTCACAATATAGGGATATAAAGGAACGTCCCCTTCTGCTCCTTTGTAACGTATGTACACTAAGTCAAACAACGTAAAAGCAATCAAAAATACTTGAATTGGTTTCCACAAACGACGAAACATACTTAGCCCGAACTGGTTTACCGTTAAATAGGCAAAAAAACCCATTTGGCTTACTAAACTAAAAATAAATCCAATACCGGTAAACCAAAGTAATGTTCCAAAGATTTCCCAAATATTTAAAGGGCTTAAATAAATTGTATAAGAATCAGCCTTAACGAAAAAACTTGTGACGATGGTTGCAACTGCACCTAATAATAACGTTGTTAAAAATAACCGTACCCATTTCCGACTTGTCACAATATATCCCCCTACTAGTTCATTTCCTATCGTATTTTAACATGTTCCATTCTTTTTTTCCTCTTATAGTGAAGTATAATTTTTCTCGCAATTTCCATATTAACAAATAGATGCAGTCTGAAGGAGAGATTCAAACATGCGGAAATGGTGGTTAAGCATAGTTATTATTCTAACGCTAACAGCCTGTACAGGTGGCGGCGGGCAAGAAAGCGGCCAAGGAAATAATGAGTATGAAACAACCAAAAAAATGGTTGTTGATATTATAAAAACAGATGAAGGTAAAAAAGCTTTACGAGAAGTATTAACGGACGAGGAAATGAAACAGCAACTCGTTATGGAATCAGACATGGTGAAGCAAGCCATTATTGATACTTTAGTGTCGGATCAAGGGAAAGAGTTTTGGAGCAAACTGTTTGAAGATCCGAAATTTATTAAAGCATACACAGAAGCCATTAAAAAACCTCAAGAAGATTTAATGAAAGGTCTGTTATCTGATTCTGAATATCAAAAAAAATTAATTGAGCTTTTCCAAAATCCCGAGATGACAGATACAATAATTTCCGCCATGAAGAGTCAACAGTTCCGCGAACATTTAGAGTCAACAATTGAGGAAACTTTAAACAGTCCACTATTTAAAGCGAGAATGACTGAAACATTACTCAAAGCCGCTGAAGAAATGCAACAACAAGGTGGTGGCGGCCAATCTGAAGGAGGCGGCGGCCAATCCGGCGGCGGTGGTGATTCTGGCGGTGGAGGTGACTCCGGCGGTGGTGGCGGAGGATCATAAAAAAATGCCTTGGTTCATCCAAGGCATTTCTCTTCCTAATTACTATTCAAATTTCTTTGTTACTGTATTAGCAATTGCCAGAAAGATCTTCCCTGTCGGATGGTCCTCTTGGTATACACCAGGAGCGAACTCATGCTCTTCATCATACGGTTGCTGTAATGGCAAGCGACCAATCACTTCTGTGTTAAGGGCATCAGCAAGCTTGTCTCCCCCACCTTGGCCAAATACATATTCTTTTTGGCCTGTTAACTGACTTTCGAAATAGGACATATTTTCAATAACTCCTAAGATTTCGTGGTCAGTCTTTATTGCCATTTGACCTGCACGTGCTGCCACAAATGCTGCAGATGGGTGCGGTGTCGTGACGATAATTTCCTTACTGGATGGAAGCATGGAATGTACATCCAGAGCTACATCACCTGTTCCAGGTGGTAAATCTAATAATAGGTAGTCTAATTCAGACCACTCTACTTCCTTAAAGAAACTTGTTAGCATTTTACCGAGCATCGGTCCACGCCAAATTACCGGTGAATTATCTTCTACAAAAAAACCCATAGAGATTACCTTAACCCCAAAACGCTCCACCGGGATAATTTTCTCTCCTTTTACTTGAGGACGGCTTTCTATTCCCATCATATCAGGGACACTAAATCCGTATATATCAGCATCGATAATACCTACTTTTTTACCTAACCTAGCTAACGCTACAGCTAAATTCACCGTTACAGTAGATTTACCAACTCCACCTTTCCCACTTGCAATTGAAATAAACTTTGTATTTGTGTTTCCACCTAATAAATTAGCTTCTTGATCTTTTTTTGCCGCTCCTTCAAATTTCGCCAAAACTTCATCTGATAACTTAGAGAAACGCAATCCGACTGTATTCGCCCCAGCTTTTTTTAACTCGTTTACAATATTTTGCTGTAATTGCATTTGCTCAGCAGAGTTTGGGTTTCCAATAGCTAACTTTACACTAACGTGGCTTTTCTCTTCTTTAATGGTTATTTCCTGTATTGCTCCTGTTTCCTTAAATGTTTTATGTAAATATGGATCTTCAATTGGATCTAAAATTTCTATGACTTGTTCTTTTGTTAGCAAGTATGTCACCGTCCTTTGAAAGTTATTTCCAGTTCTAGTATAACATATGTACTTAAATTTATAAGGGAATAGGCATTCTTTTATGAAAATTGTGTCTATTCCGCATACTCTTCTTCCGTAATAAAACGAAGTATTCCCTCATAAATTGAACCTGCCATTTTTAACTGATATTCATCGGTCTTTAGCAAATCTCTTTCATGAGGATTGGAAAGGAATCCTATTTCTACTAACGCTCCAGGTTTACCTGAATGTTTTAATAAATATATATTATTAAGGGCCATTGCTTTCCGGTCAGTATTTTTCAAGTTTCTCCTAATTTCGCTTTGAATAAACTTAGCTAAATGCTCACTTTCTTTTAATGCAGGATTGTAAAAAGTTTGTGCTCCACTCCACTTCTTGGAAGGAATTGCATTCAAATGAATACTGACGAAAAAGTCAGGGTCTTTGTCTTTAATAAGTTGAACCCGCTTACGGATATCCTCTACCTTCCGTTTGGATAAACCTTTTGTATCCTCAGCAGCTAAATCTCTATCTGTTTCACGGGTCATATATACGAGAGCTCCTGCTTGTTGTAAGTAATTTCTCAAGTGCTCTGCCGTACTTAATGCGACATCTTTTTCTAATGTCTCATCAGACCCGACGGCACCACCGTCAACACCCCCATGACCAGGATCAATGACGACAATCTTACCTGATAACGGTAATGACCACGCTTCCCAAGTTGATCTTGACTCTGTAGGATATCGCAATAACATAATGAGTAAAAACAGGCCAACAACCCATAACGTAATATAAGCTACTCTTTTCTTTCTCATATACAATCCTCCCATATAATGCTCGTTTAACTATATGGGACAAGGAGTGAAATTATGTCTGAAGACAAAACAAAAACCGGTTCGACATCTATCGAAGGGAAGAGACGTACAGCATTCAAAATTCGATATATAACATAAAAAAGACCCCCATCCAAAAAGGATGAGAGCCTTTGAAACGTTGATATTAACGCTTTGAGAACTGTGGTGCACGACGAGCTGCTTTAAGACCGTATTTCTTACGTTCTTTCGCACGAGCATCACGAGTAAGTAAGCCTTCACGCTTAAGTACAGAGCGATACTCCGGATCAGCTTCAAGCAATGCACGAGCGATTCCTAGACGGATAGCTCCTGCTTGACCTGTGAATCCTCCGCCATCAACATTAACGTAAACATCGTAACTACCTTTAGTTTCAGTAATTTCCAATGGTTGGTTTAAAATGCGACGTAGTGTTTCATATGGGAAGTACTCTTCCGCATCACGTTTATTTACAACTACTTTTCCAGTACCAGGAACTAAACGCACACGGGCAACTGAACTTTTACGACGTCCTGTACCGTAGTATTGTACTTGTGCCAATCTAGTCAACCTCCTTCTTAATTACCCACGAAGCTCGTAAACTTCTGGATTTTGTGCTTGATGTTTGTGCTCTGGACCAGCATAAACATGAAGTTTTTTCACCATTTTACGACCAAGACTGTTCTTTGGTAGCATACCAGAAACAGCAATCTCAATCATTTTTTCTGGGTAGTTCGTACGCATTTCATTTGCAGTACGTTGTTTTAAACCGCCAGGGTAGTTAGAATGACGGTAATAAATTTTATCTGTTAGTTTTTTACCTGTTAAGTTTACTTTGTCTGCGTTCACGATAATTACGTGATCACCAGTATCAACATGCGGTGTGTATGTTGGCTTGTTCTTACCACGAAGGATAGCAGCAATTTCACTTGCCAAACGACCTAGCGTTTGTCCTTCAGCATCAACAACATACCATTTACGATCGATTTCTTTTTCTTTCGCCATGAAAGTTGTGCGCATGATCGGTTTCCCTCCTAATTCAATATCAATATATCCATTATCTCAACACGAATAGTTTCCGGGGCTATTTCGTGGTTATGAAATAAAATGCCATAAGCTATATTATAATATTCCTATAGATAATGTCAAGGTTTTGTTGTATATCCTCGGAAATATTTCCGTTTATTTTGCAGGTGATAGCTCCGCCTTCAATTCCGCTGCCATCACTGTATGTTTTAATAGCATAGAAATTGTCACTGGGCCAATACCCCCAGGCACTGGAGTAATGGCACCAGCTTTTTCTAAGCAAGATTCGTAATCTACGTCACCAATATTTCCTTCGTTATATCCTGCATCTAGGATCACAGCACCTTCCTTAAGCCATTCACCTTGGACAAATTCCGGCTTTCCTACTGCTGCTACAACGATATCAGCATTTTTTACGATTTCCGGTAAGTTTTCTGTTTTTGAGTGACAAATTGTTACCGTAGCATTTTCGTTAAGTAGCATTAAAGAAATAGGCTTTCCTAATATTGGACTTCGGCCAATAACAACTGCATGCTTACCTTCAATTGGCAGATTATAGTAATGCAAAACTTCCATAATAGCTGCAGGTGTACAACTCGGAAATTTCCCTTGGTTAAAGGCTACTTGGCCAAACCCTAAGCTCGTAACACCGTCAACATCTTTATCGATATCAATCGTATCAAATGCTAATCGCTCATTAATGTGGCTTGGAACAGGATGTTGAAGTAGAATCCCATGTACATTGTTATCATGGTTTAACTCTTCGATGACTTGTAACAACTCTTCTGTCGTGGTTTGTTCTGATAAATGTACTTGCTTTGACGTAATCCCTATACGTTCACATGCGTTCCCTTTCATCCGAACATATGTGGCAGAAGAAGAATTATCCCCTACTAAAATAGTTGCTAAACAAGGGGTAATTCCCTTTTTACTAAGAGTTTCTATTCTACTTGTTAACTTTTCTTTTACTTCGGTTGCCACGCGTTTACCGTCTAGTATTAATTGATTTTTCACTTCTTTCCCTCCTGAAAAAAATGAAAAGAGACATTACGTCTCTCCGCCCAGACGACCGGCATTCTAAGGTACAGCTCCCATATGGTTAATTCCATTTGTGTCGTCAGTCACCGCACCCTGCTATTCTATTTTATTGTAACGCCTTTTTTCCAATATCTCGACGGAAAAAAACATCATTACTTTTTAATTTTTCCATTTGTTTGTACACTTTTTCGGAAGCTTGCTTTATTGTACCAGCTTTCTCCGCTAATAACAAAACACGTCCTCCATTTGTAACAAAGTGATCGTCCTGCTTCTCTGTTCCAGCGTGAAATAGCAATGTGTTGTCACTCACATTTTCTAGCCCGATTATCGGTTTTCCTTTTTCGTATTGATTAGGATAACCGGTTGAGGCTAATACAACACCTACAACCGCTTCTTCTGACCATTGCAATTCAAAATCTTCACCGCGAAGTACTGCTAGAATCACTTCTGCAAGATCGCTTTCCAGGCGTGGTAGAATCACTTGAACCTCTGGGTCTCCAAAACGGGCGTTAAATTCAATTACTTTTGGACCTTCGGCCGTTGCCATTAAGCCACCATATAAAACTCCAGTAAAGGGGCGTCCTTCTCTCTCCAACGCCTCTGCCATTGGTTTTATAACGTTTTCTACTGTTTCCTGCTGAAGTTCAGCTGATATTTGAGGTACAGGTGAATATGCGCCCATGCCACCCGTGTTTGGTCCTTTATCATTATCATAAGCACGCTTATGATCCTGCGCCACAACCAACGGGTAAACGTTGGAGCCGTTGATGAATGCCATTAACGAATATTCTTCACCTTGGAGGAATTCTTCAATTACAACCCTTGTACTAGAGGATCCGAACTTACTATTCTTTAACATATCGGCTAAGGCGTTAGTGGCTTCATCCTCGGTCATAGCGACGACCACACCTTTTCCAGCTGCCAATCCATCTGCTTTTATAACAATCGGAGCACCTACTTTTTCAACATAAGCTTTTGCTTCTTCATAATTCGTAAAAGTTTCAGACTTAGCAGTTGGAATATCATACTTATTCATTAATTCCTTTGCAAAAGATTTGCTACCTTCAATTAGAGCAGCTTGTTGTGATGGGCCGAATACCGTTAGCCCTTCCTCTTGAAACCGGTCTGTAATCCCCTCCATTAGAGGTACCTCCGGACCGACAAAGGTTAAATCAATTTCATTATTCTTTGCAAAATGAATAAGGCTTTCAAAATTTGATTCCTCTATATTCACAAGTTCAGCTACATCTGTCATCCCATCATTCCCAGGCGCTACGAATACACGCTCAACAATAGGACTTTGGGCAAATTTCCACGCAATCGTATGTTCACGTCCACCTTTTCCGATTACGAGTACATTCATAATGCATTCCCCTCTCTCTTTCTAGTGCTTAAAATGCCGAACTCCTGTAAACACCATCGCAATTCCGTATTCATTACATTTTTTTATGGAATCTTGGTCACGAATGGATCCACCTGGCTGAATAATTGCTTTTACCCCTGCTTTTGCCGCTAATTCTACTGTGTCATCCATTGGGAAAAACGCGTCTGAAGCCATGACGGAACCTTTTACATGATCACCGGCTTGTTCTATCGCAATCTTTGCTGCACCAACTCGATTCATTTGACCGGCTCCAACCCCAACAGTTTTTTGGTCCTTCGCTAATAGAATTGCATTCGATTTCACATGCTTTACAACTTGCCAAGCTAATTTCAAATCTTTCCATTGCTCATCTGTGGGTTCTACTTCTGTTGGGACAGAAATAGAAGCATCTTCAAATGTATATTGATCCTCATTTTGGACTAACAATCCACCGTGTACAGAGGCAAGTTTATTTTCCAATACGTCTTCTTTATTCATATCGATTGTAAGTAAACGTAAATTCTTCTTCTGTTTCAAAAGTTCTAATGCTTCATCAGTAAATGAAGGGGCAATAATAATCTCTAAAAAGATCTCCTTCATCTTCTCCGCTAACTGTTCATTTACTTCACGATTCAGTGCAACGATGCCACCGAAGATAGAGACAGGATCCGCTTCGTAAGCACGGACATATGCTTCGAAAATGTTGTCGCTAACACCAACACCACACGGGTTTGTATGTTTAACCGCAACAACTGCTGGATCACGGAAGTCTTTAACAATTTCTAACGCAGCATCTGCATCGTTAATATTGTTAAAAGATAGCTCTTTGCCATGATGTTGTGCAGCTGTGGCAATGGAAGATTTCAGCGGCAACGGTTTCTTGTAAAATGCTGCTTGTTGGTGAGGATTTTCCCCATAACGTAAATCTTGTTTCTTTTCATACGTAACAGTCATCACTTCCGGGAAATTTTCCTCTGTTTGTTTCGTTAAATATTCGCCAATTAAAGCATCATAGTGAGCCGTGTGACGAAATGCCTTTGCAGCTAATGTCCGTTTTAACTCAGATGAAACCGTTTCGTTTACATCTAGCTCCTCAATTATACGGGCATAATCATTAGGATCAACGATTACGGAAACATCTTGATGATTTTTCGCAGCAGCACGAATCATCGTAGGTCCACCGATATCAATATTTTCAATTGCCTCATCAAATTGGACATCAGGCTTAGAAATGGTATCTTTAAACGGATATAAATTTACAACAACAAAATCAATTGGATCAATGTTATGGCTCTTTAATTGTGCTTGATGACTATCATTATCTCTAACCGCTAACAATCCGCCATGAACAGCTGGGTGTAATGTTTTCACTCGGCCATCTAAAATTTCCGGAAAACCCGTTAGATCCGATACGCCTTTCACATCAATTCCGTTTTCACTTAATAATTTTTTTGTTCCGCCTGTCGAAATAATTTCAATACCTCTATTTCGTAACTCCTTGGCAAATGCAACAATTCCATCTTTATTCGAGACACTAATAAGTGCTTGTTTTTTACTCATGATTTTGCCCCTTCCATGACTTTTTTGCATAATTCATGTAATACTTGCGGGTACAATTGATGCTCTACTTGCTGAATGATTGCTTGAACGTCGTCACGGTCACTATTCGGTGGAATCGGAACGGATTGTTGGGCAATGATAGGACCTGTATCCATTCCTTCATCTACATAGTGAACCGTCGCTCCCGTTTCCGAAACCCCTTTTTGCAATGCTTGACCAACAGCATCTTTACCAGGGAATTTCGGTAACAGGGAAGGATGAATATTGACAATTCTCTGCTTATACTCCTCTAACAACGTTTTCCCAATTAAACGCATATAACCAGCTAATGCAATGAACTGTACGCCTGCCACGTGTAACTTCTGTACAATCTCGCTTTCAAATTGCTCCTTGCTCTCATACTGTTTTGGAGAAAATACGAATGTAGGAATGCCCGCTTGTTTCGCTCGATTAATCACCTTCGCCTGTGGTCGGTCACAAATGAGAAGAACGACTTCAAAAGATGATTGAGAATGGCTTGAAAAATCTACAATCGATGTAAAATTGCTACCATTTCCTGATGCAAATACAGCAATTTTTAATCGATTAGACAAACCGAACACCGCTTCCACTAGTTACAGTTCCAATTTTATAAGCTGTTTCACCGAAAGACGTTGCATCTTCTAGCACTTTATCAGCAATTGAAGGTGATACGGCTAACACCATTCCGATCCCCATATTAAATACACTGTACATTTCTTCTACTGAAATATTTCCAGTTTGTTGAATGAGGTCAAAGATAGGAGGAATATCCCAACTACCCGAAATCAATTCAGCCCCGAGTTTCGGTAACATACGCGGGATATTTTCTATAAAGCCACCACCAGTAATATGGGCCATTCCTTTTATATCGTACGATTTCAACAGTTTTAACAATGGCTGAACATAAATCCGTGTAGGCTCTAACAACTCTTCTCCTAAGGTTTTTTCTAACAAAGGATGAAATTCTGACAGTGACATACTTCCTTGTTCTAGTAAAACCTTTCGTACTAAGGAGAAACCGTTACTATGAATCCCATTTGAGCGTAATCCGATCAAAACGTCGCCTTCTTCAATTCGTTCTCCGGTAATAATGTCAGATTTTTCTACAGCCCCGACAGAAAAGCCTGCAATATCATAGTCATTTTCATCATACATATCAGGCATTTCAGCTGTTTCCCCTCCAATAAGGGAGCAACCAGCTTGTTCGCAACCAGCGACAACACCTGAAACGATTTGTTCAATTTTTTCGGGCTCTACTTTTCCCAATGCTAAATAGTCTAAAAAATAGAGCGGTTCTGCTCCTTGAACAACGATATCGTTCACACACATCGCAACGGCATCAATCCCAATGGTGTCATGCTTATTCAATTGAATCGCGAGCATGAGCTTTGTCCCAACACCGTCAGTCCCGGAAACAAGCACAGGTTCTTTTAGTTGTAATTTCGAAAAATCAAACATAGCACCAAAACTTCCGAGACTACCCATTACTTCAGGACGCTTCGTTCGGTTCGTTAAGTTTTTAATTCGTTCCACAGATTGATATCCCGCTTCGATATCTACTCCTGCTTTTTTATACGTATTTCCCATACTAAGACGTCCTTTCCTATGAGTTTAACAAGCCGACCTTTTCATGAGGTCGGACAGTATTATCTAAAAGATTTGTTGGGTATTTGCCGGTAAAGCAGGCAAGACATTGACCACAGTTTGTTGTTTCATCAGGGCGACCGATCGCTGATAACATCCCATCTACTGATAAATAAGATAAGGAATCTGCACCAATTAATTGGCGGATTTCTTCAACACTATTTGATGAAGCTATTAATTCTGATGAAGATGACGTATCTATTCCGTAGTAACATGGGTTCTTAATCGGCGGAGAACTAATCCGGACATGTACTTCCTTCGCTCCCGCTTCTCTTAACATGCTGACAATTCGACGGGACGTTGTTCCACGGACAATCGAGTCGTCAATCATAACTACCCGCTTTCCTTCCACAATTTTTCGGACCGGGGAGAGCTTCATTTGCACACCCTTTTCCCTAAGTTCCTGGGAAGGTTTAATGAACGTGCGACCAACATATCGATTTTTAATTAACCCTAACTCATAAGGAATGTTTGCCTCTTCCGCATAACCAATGGCAGCTGATATACTCGAGTCAGGAACACCTGTGACAACATCGGCTTCTACAGGGAACTCCTTCGCTAACTGTTTCCCCAGGTTCTTCCGGGTTGAATGGATGTTTAAACCGTCAACATTACTATCTGGACGGGCAAAATACACATATTCCATGGAACAAATTGCTCTTTCGTTAGCTTTCGCAAAGAATTCAGAGTGTAGTCCGTCTTTATCAATCACAATTAGTTCTCCCGGCTGTACTTCGCGGACGTACTCAGCACCTGTGACATCAAAAGCACATGTTTCCGACGCGACAACCCACGCTTCCCCTAGTTTTCCGATTGATAGAGGACGCATGCCTAATGGGTCTAGTGCTGCAATTAATCTATCTTCAGTCATGAGTAGAAAAGCAAAAGCTCCTTCTAAAAGTGGCAAGGAATTTTTCAATCTAGTTTCTAATGGTAAGTAGTTATGCTTTTTAATCAGGTGTGCTAACACTTCTGTGTCAGATGTTGTTTGAAAAATACTCCCATCATTCTCCAATTGTTCACGCAGTGAAATCGCATTAACAAGGTTCCCGTTATGGGCAAGTGCCATAGACCCTCTTTGAGAATGGAAAAGCAGCGGCTGAACATTTTCATAGCCGCCACCTCCTGCAGTAGAATAACGAACATGGCCTATTGCACCATTTCCACCTAATTTCGAAAGAACTTGTTCATTGAATACTTCTGTTACTAAACCTAAACCTTTTGTATGGTTTAACTGCTGGCCATCCGTTACGACAATCCCTGTTCCCTCTTGTCCGCGGTGCTGCATACTATGCAAACCATAGTATGTTAGTTGAGCGGCATCCTCGTGCCCCCAAACACCAAATACCCCACACTCTTCATTTAAACCTCTGATTTCATTAAGCACGGGATCGCTCCTTTCCAAGCATTCGTCATCTCTTCTACTGCAACATCAATAACTGATTCTTCTTCTGAATTCGTTACAACTAACCTCGGCTCATCTTTCACCTCACCGATTAATTTTGCATTCTCCACCATTTGTTCAAACGTATCTTTTTGTTCAGGCTTCACGGATACAACAAAACGAGATTGAGTTTCACTGAAAAGCAGTGCTTTAGATCCTGCTAATTGAACGCTAACCCCTAAGGCTAATGTTTCGTCCATCACACACTCAGCCAATGCTACTGCTAAACCACCTTCAGCAACATCATGTGCAGAAGCAACAACCCCTTCCTGAATAGCTTTGAGTAACTGTTTTTGTCGCTTTTGTTCTACAGCTAAATCAATCGCTGGAGCTTTTCCTTTATATTCGCCATCCAGTAGTTGCTGTAACTCACTACCACCGAACTCATTTGTCGTATCCCCAATGACATAAACAAGATCACCGGCTGATTTAAATGTTTGTGTTGTAATATGGTTTACATCATGAACTAAACCAACCATACCCACTACTGGAGTCGGGAATATCGCCTCTCCGTTTGTTTCATTGTAAAGAGATACATTTCCCCCGATTACCGGAGTTTGGAGTACGGCACATGCATCACTCATTCCAGTTGTTGCTTCTTCTAACTGCCAAAATACTTCAGGCTTTTCAGGGTTACCGAAGTTTATGCCATCTGTTATTGCAAGTGGTTCAGCACCCGAACAAACTATATTACGAGCCGCTTCTGCGACTGCAATCTGACCACCTGTTTTTGGATCTAAATATAAATAACGGGAGTTACAATCAGTCGTCATAGCAAGCGCCTTGTTTGTTCCACGAATTCGAAGAACTGCTGCATCAGAACCAGGCGCTACAGCTGTATTTGTCTGTACCATGTAATCATATTGGTTGTAAACCCATTCTTTATTTGCAATCGTCGGTTGCTGCAGTAACTGCAATAATGTTTCTTGTGCGTCTTCTATTACAGGTGCCTCAATCTTCATGTTTTGCATCTCTTGAAACACTTCCGGTTCTTTAGACGGCATATGGTAAACTGGTGCATCTTCTGCCAATGAATCCACCGGAACATCCGCTACTAGTTCACCTTTGTGCAATAATCTGAAACGGTGGTCATCCGTAACAACCCCTACTGATTTCGCTTCTAAATCGTACTTTTCAAACAAGTCAACAATCTCTTGTTCCCGACCTTTTTCTACTACAATTAACATTCTTTCTTGGGATTCAGACAACATCATTTCATATGGTGTCATTCCTTTTTCACGCTGTGGCACTTCATCTAAGTTTAACTCAATACCAGTCCCCGCTTTACTAGCCATTTCACTAGCAGAAGACGTTAGCCCGGCTGCCCCCATATCTTGGATGCCTACAAGAGCGTCTGATTTAATCAGTTCTAAGCATGCCTCAATGAGAAGTTTCTCCATGAAAGGATCTCCTACTTGAACAGCAGGACGTTCTTCACCAGATTCTTCTGTCAGTTCACTTGAGGCAAATGTAGCTCCGTGAATACCATCACGACCTGTTGAAGCACCTACATACATGACTGTATTACCAATTCCTTTTGCTTGCCCTTTCTGGATTTCCTCATGCCGGATTAAGCCAACACACATGGCATTTACGAGCGGATTTCCTTTATAAGAATCATCAAATTGTATTTCTCCACCTACAGTTGGGATACCAACACAGTTTCCATATCCCGCAATCCCTGCCACTACTTCCTCAAACAAATACCTCACTTTAGGGTCTTCTAATTTGCCGAACCGCAATGAATTTAATAAAGCAATCGGGCGGGCTCCCATTGAAAACACATCACGAATAATTCCGCCTACGCCAGTTGCAGCTCCTTGATACGGTTCAATTGCTGATGGGTGGTTATGACTTTCAATCTTAAACACAACAGCTAAGTCGTCACCTATATCAACAATACCCGCTCCTTCACCCGGACCTTGCAATACGTGTTTTCCTTCGGTAGGGAATTTCTTTAAAACTGGCTTTGAAGTTTTATAACTACAATGCTCTGACCACATAACAGAGAACAACCCTGTTTCTGTATAGTTAGGCGTACGCCCTAGCGTTTTTTCAATTGAAGAAAATTCTTCATCTGTTAAACCCATTTCACGATATAATTTATTTTGTTTAATTTGTTCAGTATTTGGCTCAAGAAGTAACGACATGTTTTTCCCTCCAGTTAAGTAAGATCGACTTAAACAATCGAAGACCGTCAACACTACCAACCAATGAATCCACTGCACGTTCAGGGTGTGGCATCATTCCAAGTACGTTTCCTTGTTCATTGACAATGCCTGCAATCCGCTCTTTTGATCCATTAATGTCCTCGGTGTAGCGAAAGACGATTTGATTATTTTGTTGTAATTGTTGTAATGTTGCCTCATCACATTCGTAGTTACCTTCCATATGAGCAACAGGGATATCAATTTGTTCTCCTTCTTCATAAAGGGATGTAAACATCGTTTCGCTATTTTCAACATGTAATGTTACGTTTTGACAAATAAACTTCAAACGGTCGTTCTGTTTCATTGCACCAGGTAATAAGTTCGTCTCAAGTAAGATCTGGAAACCATTACAAACACCTAATACAGGTTTTCCTGCGGCTGCAGCTTCCGTTACAGCCTTCATAACTGGCGAGAATCTCGCTATAGCCCCTGATCGTAAATAATCTCCGTAAGAGAAGCCACCTGGCAATAGAATGCCGTCATAGTCAGTTAACGTTGATGTTCGATGGGAGACGTACTCCACTTCTTCCCCAAGTTCATCTTTTATGGCATGAAGCATATCCGCGTCACAGTTCGATCCTGGGAATACGACGACAGCAAATTTCATTGAGCCACTACCTCCTCAACTTCGTACGTATAGTCTTCAATAACAGGGTTAGCGAGCAACTTATCACACATTTCATCTATTTTTTCTTCAAGTTGATCGCTCTCACTAATAAGAAGTTCCATATATTTTCCGATACGGACGTCTTCAACTTCAGGAAAGTCCATACTATGAAGCGCTCCTTTTACTGCCTTCCCTTGTGGATCTAACACACCATTTTTCAACGTAATATAAACTTTAACTTTATACATGTTGCTCCCCCTTTAATCGTTGTAAGATTTGATCATATGCTTCTACTAAGCTACCTAGATCTCTACGATAGACATCTTTATCTAGTTTTTCATTCGTGTTTTTATCCCATAGACGACACGTATCTGGAGAAATTTCATCCGCTAACAATACGTCTCCATCCTTATTTACACCAAACTCCAGTTTGAAATCGACAAGCCGAACATTACAGCTAGCAAAATAATCAACTAACAATTCATTTACTTGTAAGGCTATATTTTTCATTTCTACTAACTGGGTATTAGTCGCAATGTTTAAGACCTCAATATGATCTTCATTGATAAGTGGATCTCCTAGATCATCATCTTTGTAATAATATTCAACAATAGTCTTGGGAAGAGTAACTCCTTCCTCTTTGCCAATACGCTTTGCCAAACTTCCTGCTGTTACATTTCGAACTACTACTTCTAACGGAATAATGGTCGTCCTTTGCACAAGCTGTTCGGTCGGTGACAACTGCTGTACAAAATGGTTTGGAATCCCTTTTTCCTTCAAAATGGTAAAGATAATAGATGATATTTCATTGTTATAACGTGCTTTCCCTTGGATTGTTGCCTTTTTCTCCCCATTAAAGGCAGTTGCGCTATCTTTATATTCCACCCACAATATGTTGTGATCTTCCGTTTTATAAAGACGCTTCGCTTTCCCCTCATACATAAGCTGCTGCTTCTCCATTAAAACCTCTCCCTTTGCTGTTTCTCCCTATTCTGAATCGATACCTAAACGACGGAAAATCATGTCTACTTGACCTAAGTGGTATTGATAGTCAAAACAGTTATTCAGCTCTTCTTCTGTTAATGTTGATGTAATCGTTTCATTCGCCTCGACAAGTTGGCGAAACGGCGTTTTCGTTTCCCAAGCTTCCATTGCTAACGGTTGAACTAAATCATAAGCATCTTCCCTAACTAATCCTTTGTTAATTAAAGAAAGAAGAACACGCTGAGAGTAAATTAAACCGTACGTTCGCTCCATATTTTGTTTCATATTATCTTCAAATACGGTTAACTTTTCGACGATATTTGCAAAACGATTTAGCATATAGTTAAGCGCAATTGTTGCATCTGGTAGAATGACACGCTCAGCAGACGAATGAGAAATATCACGTTCATGCCATAATGGAACATTTTCATAAGCTGTTACCATATATCCACGTATCACACGTGCCATACCTGTCATATTTTCTGAACCAATTGGATTCCGTTTATGAGGCATAGCGGAAGACCCTTTTTGACCCTTAGCAAAAAACTCTTCTACTTCACGTGTTTCACTCTTTTGCAGGCCTCGAATTTCTACTGCCATCTTTTCAATTGATGTTGCAATTAACGACAGTACACCCATGTAATGAGCGTGACGGTCCCGTTGCAATGTTTGGGTAGAAATCGGCGCGGGCTGTAAACCTAACTTTTCGCAAACATATTGCTCTACAAAGGGATCAATGTTGGCATAGGTTCCAACGGCCCCAGACAGTTTTCCAAACTCAACTTCCTTAGCAGCCCGGTCAAATCGTTCCACATTCCGTTTCATCTCTTCATACCATAGTGCAAGCTTTAACCCGAAAGTTGTTGGTTCAGCGTGAACACCGTGGGTACGACCCATTTGCACTGTATATTTATAAGCTTTTGCTTTCTCTTTCAACACTTCTACAAATCGGTTTAAGTCTTTACGGATGATATCGTTAGCCTGCTTTAATAAATAAGATAAAGCTGTATCTACAACATCTGTAGATGTAAGACCATAATGGACCCATTTACGCTCTTCTCCTAACGTTTCTGAAACAGCTCTCGTAAAGGCTACAACATCATGGCGGGTTTGTTCTTCAATTTCCAAAATTCGATTGACATCGAAACTTGCATGATCACGAATCTTTTTAACATCTTCCTTTGGGATAATCCCTAACTCTGACCATGCTTCACAGGCTAGAATCTCTACTTCAAGCCATGCCTGGTATTTATTTTCATCTGTCCAGATGGATCCCATTTCTGGTCGTGTATAACGTTCAATCATACAATATCCTCCTCTAGCTTGTTTACGCCCAAATGCTCAAAGCGTCAATTTCACGTTTTATTTCCTCAATGGATTCGCCAACAAAGTTCACATGCCCCATCTTTCGTTTTTCTTTTACTCCGTCTTTTCCATATAAATGTAATTTTGGGCGGTCCATCTGTGGCACCTTATTGATCACTCGTTCAAAATGCTCACCTAATACATTCATCATAATAATTGGTGAAAACAATTTTGTGGGTGATAATGGCCAGTTACAAATTGCCCTTACATGTTGATGGAATTGAGATGTTTCACATGCGTTCATCGTGTAATGACCTGAATTGTGTGGGCGTGGTGCCAATTCATTAATGTAAATCTCACCATCCGGTAATAAAAACATTTCCACTCCGAGTGTCCCAATCATACTTAATGACGACGCAATTTCTCGAGCTAAGGTTGTAGCTTTCTCAGCAACTGATTCATTTACTCTTGCCGGAACAATTGTCTCCATTAAAATGTGGTCTACATGGATGTTTTCCCCTACCGGAAACACTTTTGTTTCTCCACTTACACTTCGGTTAACGATGACAGAAATCTCTTTTTCAAACGGAAGGAACTTTTCTAATATACAACGACCTTTTGTTAACAATTGGGCCGCTTCTTCGATATCTTCTTCTGTTTTAATCATCACTTGACCTTTACCGTCATATCCCCCTGTACGGGTTTTTAAAACAGCAGGAAGACCAATCGCATCCAAGGAATGATGCAATCTCTCCTTAGTATCTACAAGCTCATAAGGCGCTACTTGTGCACCACTTTTTACAATAGCAGCTTTCTCATTTGCCCGATCTTGTGTTGTTTGTATAATGCCTCCACCTTGTGGTAGGTAGGCGTTATCCTCGAGCCATTGAAGCACGTTATAATCGATGTTTTCAAACTCATAAGTAATTACATCACTTACACCAGCCAACTGTTTTGCTGCTTCTAAGTCATCATAAGAAGCAACAATTTCGATGTCAGCTATTTGCCCTGTTGGCGAGTTTTCTTTCGGGTCTAAAACAGCTACTCGATAGCCCATTTCTTTTGCAGCGATCCCCATCATTCTACCTAGCTGTCCACCACCAATAATTCCAATCGTTTGACCCGGTAATATTGTTTTCATCGTGTTACAACTCCTCATTACTTTGTCTAGCTTTTTCACTAATTTCTTCCCGATATTTGAGTAACGCTTGATCAAACTCTTCAAATTGTGTAGCTAATATTTCACATGCTAGAAGTCCTGCATTCGTTGCCCCTGCTTTACCAATAGCAACAGTAGCAACAGGTACTCCACCCGGCATTTGGACGATGGATAATAACGAATCCATACCATTTAAAGCTTTGGATTGAACTGGTACACCGATTACCGGCAATGTTGTTTTGGCAGCTACCATACCTGGAAGGTGGGCAGCTCCTCCTGCACCAGCAATGATGACCTTTACCCCTCTCTCTTTAGCTGTCTCTGCATATGCAAACATATCATCAGGTGTACGGTGGGCGGAAACAACCTTTTTTTCATATGGAACTCCACACTGCTCTAATACGTTACAAGTATGTTCCATTGTCTCCCAATCCGATATACTTCCCATTATTACTCCTACAAGCGGTAATTGTCCCATAAGTCCACTCCTAACATTAATTCATTCATGAAAAAAGTGCAGACGCATCCTCTCCAAATCGAGAGAAAGCCGTCTGCACTCATGTACACAATCAATAATACGGAATACACGTACTTCCTCTCATAGTCCGACCATTTACGGTAGTCGGGTAGAAACTTTTGGGCCATATTCCCAACATTATATGAGAGGGTTTTATATATTTCATTAACATTATAACATGTATTCGCTGATTTTAAAGAGATTTTTCATCCATTTACGAACTAAGTAGCTTTTGTTTTTGTTTATTGTTCGGTAATGGCGGTTAATAGGTCACTTCCCACAAATATAAACCTTGTGCTGGTGCGGTTTTACCCGCTAATGAACGATCTTGTCCTTTTATCATATCTGTTATGTCGGTTGGCTGTTTGATACCTTTTCCTACTTCTACAATAGTCCCTACCATAATTCTTACCATATTATACAAAAACCCACTACCTCTTACCCTAAAGGTAATCTCACCTTCTACCTTTTTAACATTACACTCATATATAGTTCGAACTTTTTCCCCTCTTACGGTTGCTTTTGCAGAGGAAAAAGTTGTGAAATCATGAGTTCCAACAAAAAGTGAGCAAGCATATTGCATCGCTTCTATGTCTAATGGCTCAGAAATATGCCAACGATAGTTTCGTCGGAAGATATCCGGGGTTGATCTGTTTAAAATTTTATACCGGTACTCTTTCCCTTGTACACTATAGCGAGCATGGAAATGATCATCCATTTCTTCCACTGATTTCACAAATACATCATCCGGCAGTATACTATTTAATGCTTGAGCCCACCTATCATTCGGAATTTGTAAAGTAGAGTCAAAGTGAAGAACTTGCCCTACCGCGTGTACTCCTTTATCTGTACGCCCGGATGCTGATACTCGTACAAGTTCACCTTTATGGATTTTTTGCAAGGCATGCTCTACCTCTTGTTGAACGGTACGGTTGTTGGGCTGAATTTGAAAGCCAGAAAACAACGTGCCGTCATAAGCTAAAACACACTTTAATCTTTTGTTCATGGTTACACCACCCTTTAATTGCGGGTTACGATAATTGATAAAACAAAAATGGAAAATATGATAAACGATATATAATCTTTTGGCGTCAGTAAAAGTTGCCGATATTTTGTTCTACCTTCCCCACCTTGATAACCTCTTGCTTCCATCGCCATTGCTAATTCCTCAGCACGTTTAAAAGCACTAACAAATAGTGGCACCAGTAATGGGATAATGGCTTGCAACCTATCCCTTATCGTGCCTGTTCGAAAATCTACACCCCTTGATGCTTGGGCTTTTGATATCTTTTCTGTTTCTTGCATTAATGTAGGAATAAATCGTAGTGAAATTGACATCATTAAAGCTAACTCATGAACCGGGAAACGGTACCGTCTTAACGGATTTAACATACTTTCGATTGCATCCGTAATAGCTATTGGTGAAGTTGTTAACGTTAAAAGAGTCGTCATTAAGATAAGGAAGAAAAACCTTAACGAAATGGCAACACCTCTAGTTAACGAATCTGAATAAATATGAAAATTGGCTACCGAAAAAACAATGTCCCCTTCTCTCGTAAGCAAAATATGAAGAAGGAATGTAAAAATAATAAGGAACCATACCGGTTTCAACCCTTTGATGAGATATGAGGGAGGGATTTTTGATAGTACCGCACTTATCATACTAAATAATAAAATCACCATATAACTTGCAAAGGAGTTGGCTAAAAAGATAAATATAATAAAGAAAAAGACAATCGTAATCTTCGTTCGGGGATCTATACGATGGATGATGGATGACCCTGGTACATACTGGCCAATTATGAGCGAACTACTCAAAATACTCCCCCCTTTAGCATATAATTAAGCTTCTTTGCTAGTTCATCTTCGGAAAGATTGTCATACGGAATACGGACACCAAAACGATCTTCGATATGATGTAAAAACCGAATGACTTCCGGTTGATCCAGTCCAACCCTCGTTAGTGCTTCCCGCTTATGGAATATTTGTTCCGGTTCTCCTTCCATGTACAATTTACCGCGGTCTAAAATATACACGTAGTCAGCATACTTTAAAGCATCTTCCATACTATGGGTAACAAGAATCGTTGTTCGTTTCTCACGCTTATGACTATCATAAAACATATTCATCATTTCTTTTTGACCTTTTGGATCTAATCCAGCAGTTGGTTCATCTAATACAAGTATGCTAGGTTCCATTATTAAAACACTTGCTAAAGCGACACGACGCATCTGTCCACCACTTAAATCGAAGGGTGAACGTTGTAATAGATCTTTTGATAGCTTTACTTCTTGTAACACTTTTTCCAATCGTTCAATCATTACATCTTTAGGAACACCAAAGTTCGCAGGTCCGAATAGTATATCTTTTTCTACTGTTTCTTCAAATAACTGATGTTCTGGATATTGAAATACCATGCCAACATGCTTACGTAATTGCAAAAGCTTTTTCGCTCTTTTTTCAGCATTTATCTGATAAGGCCCTATTGAGATGCTACCTTCCGTCGGTCTTAACAACCCATTTAAATGTTGAATGAAAGTCGATTTTCCTGAACCTGTATGTCCAATAATAGCAACAAAAGATCCAGACGGAATATGCATCGATAGGTTTCGTAACGCATGGAACTCAAATGGAGTATTCGGCTGATATATATAATTTACTTCTTCGAATATAATGTCCATAGTTGATCAATCAGTTCCTTCTGATTTTTTGGTTCAGTTTCAATCTTAATGCCCTCTGCCCGTAAATCCTTTGTCAAGCGGGTAACAAAAGGGATATCTAAGCCTATTTCATCTAACTGCTCCTGCTTTTGAAACACTTCTTCCACACTACCTATCATCCATATTTCCCCTTCATTCATGACGATGACACGATCCGCATACATTACTTCATTTAAATCATGAGTAATCGTTACAATCGCAACATCTCTACTTTGACGAATTTTATTTACAGTATAAGCGATTTCGTTTCGACCTTTCGGGTCTAGCATAGCAGTCGCTTCGTCAAGAATTAGTACATCAGGTTCTACAGCGAGAACACTCGCTATTGCAACCCGTTGTTTCTGTCCACCTGACAAACGATGGGGTTCATGGTGTAAATAATCGAGCATTCCTACAGAGTTTAGTGTATTCTTAATTCTATCTTCCATATCACCCCGAGGTACACCATGGTTTTCTAAACCAAAGGCAACATCATCCTCGACAGTCGTTCCAACAAACTGGTTTTCGGGATTTTGGAATACCATTCCGACTTTTTTTCGGACATCCCAAATCGTTTGTTCATTAATCATCATCCCATCTACTTTGATGGCACCTTCTGTGCTAAACAACAGACCATTCATTAATTTTGCAATGGTAGATTTCCCCGAACCATTATGGCCGATAATGGCTATCCACTCATTTTTCTCAATTTGAAACGATACGTTATGTAGAGCCCAGCGGCCTTCGTCCCCATATTTGAAATTAACACCTTCAAATTGTATGTAAGGTTCACTCATTGATCTCGTGCCTCCAAAATATTGCCGTCTATTTCCCGGGTAATGGATATATACACTTTCCTTCCCATTGTTATTTTATCATATCGATAAAAACAAGGAAGAGTCCTTCCCGACTGTAAAAAACAACAAAAAAAGGGCTCGGATCAACCTCTTGAAAGATGCTGGCCCTGCCCCTTTTAGATACACTATGTCATTATACTAACTCAATAATCACCATTTTTGCACCGTCTCCACGACGAGGTCCTAACTTCAAAATACGAGTGTAGCCACCTTGACGATCTTCATAACGTGGTGCAACATCAGAGAAAAGTTTTTGTAGTGCGTCTTGCTCTTCACCTGCTTCAACTCTACGCAAGAATGAAGCCGCTTGACGACGTGCATGCAAGTCTCCGCGTTTACCAAGTGTAATCATCTTATCAACGACAGAACGAAGCTCCTTCGCTTTTGCTTCTGTCGTTTCAATCCGTTCATGAATAATTAAGTCAGTAGCAAGGTTACGAAGTAGTGCCATACGTTGATCTGTTGTGCGACCAAGCTTAGCGTTAGCCATTACAATTCCCTCCTTTTTCAGAAATATCTAAAGATGCCCGAATTAATCTTCCTTACGTAATCCTAAGCCAAGATCATGTAGCTTAACCTTAACTTCCTCAAGGGATTTACGTCCAAGGTTACGAACTTTCATCATGTCTTCCTCAGACTTTTGAGTAAGTTCTTGTACAGTATTGATTCCAGCACGTTTTAAACAGTTGTAAGAGCGTACAGACAAATCAAGTTCTTCAATGGTCATTTCAAGAACTTTCTCTTTTTGGTCTTCTTCTTTCTCAACCATAATTTCAGCGTTTTGCGCCTCATCTGTAAGACTTACAAAAATGTTTAAGTGTTCAGTGAAAATTTTTGCCCCTAAAGAGATAGCTTCTTCTGGTCGAATACTTCCGTCAGTCCAAACGTCGAAAGTTAACTTATCAAAATTTGCCACTTGACCTACACGTGTATTTTCAACATGATACGTTACACGCGTAACAGGAGTGAAGATAGAGTCAACTGGAATGACGCCGATTGGCTGTTCATCCTTTTTGTTTTCCTCAGCAGGACGGTAGCCACGTCCACGTTCAGCGTTAATTCGCATTTTTAAGTGGGCATTACTAGATAAAGTGGCAATATGCAAATCTGGGTTCAAGATTTCAATATCACTATCATGTGTAATGTCTGCAGCAGTAACCGTACCTTCCCCTTGGACATCTATTTCCATTGTTTTTTCTTCGTCTGAATAAATTTTTAAAGCTAATTTTTTCAGATTTAAAACAATGGTTGTAACATCTTCAACGACACCGTTAATTGTAGAAAACTCGTGTAGAGCTCCTTCAATTTGAACAGATGTTACAGCAGCTCCTGGAAGAGAGGATAACAAGATACGACGCAAGGAGTTACCCATTGTAGTACCATATCCACGCTCAAGTGGTTCAATTACAAACTTTCCAAAGGTTGTATCATTACTGATTTCAACCGTCTCAATTTTCGGCTTTTCAATTTCGATCATTAATTAAAACCCTCCTTCAAAACGTCGAAACCCCGGCTAGACATTGTTGTCTAACCGAAATTCCTCAGGTAGGCAAGTCCCCCGTGCATTACGCGAAACCATTTCGTCCTGATGTTCCGTGCAATGGTGTTTATGCTATCATAACCCATTATAGACAGGGTGACAAATGTCTATACAAAACGATATTAAACACGACGACGTTTTGGTGGGCGGCAGCCATTGTGAGGTACTGGTGTTACGTCACGAATGGCAGTTACTTCAAGACCCGCTGCTTGAAGTGCACGAATTGCTGCTTCACGACCTGCACCCGGTCCTTTTACAGCAACTTCAATCGTACTCATCCCATGTTCCTGGGATGCTTTTGCTGCCGCTTCTGCAGCCATTTGTGCTGCGAATGGAGTTGACTTACGTGATCCTTTAAAGCCAAGTGCACCAGCACTGCTCCATGCGATTGAATTACCTTGCGTATCAGTAATTGTCACAATAGTGTTGTTAAACGTTGAGCGGATATGTGCGACACCCGCGTCTATCTGCTTTTTGACTTTACGCTTTTTACGAGTAGTAGTTTTACGTGCCATGTCAGCTAACCTCCTTTATACCTTATTTTTTCTTGTTCGCTACTGTACGACGTGGTCCTTTACGTGTACGTGAGTTGTTCTTCGTTCTTTGGCCTCGAACTGGAAGTCCGCGACGGTGACGAATTCCACGGTAAGAACCAATCTCGATTAAACGTTTAATGTTTAGTGATACTTCACGACGTAGGTCACCTTCAACTGTAAGCTTATCTACTTCAGTACGGATTTTCCCTAATTCGTCATCTGTTAAATCACGAACACGTGTGTTTTCAGAAACTCCTGCAGCTGCTAGAATTTCTTTAGCAGTCGTAGTTCCGATTCCGTAAATGTATGTTAATGAAATAACAACTCGTTTGTCACGAGGAATATCAACACCTGCAATACGTGCCATATTTGAAACGCACCTCCTTCATAATTAACCTTGTTTCTGCTTGTGTTTAGGGTTTTCGCAAATTACCATAACTTTCCCTTTACGGCGAATGACTTTACATTTTTCACATATTGGCTTTACAGATGGTCTTACTTTCATTTTTCTTACCTCCTTTACACGGAGATTTCCGTTACTTGTAACGGTAGGTAATACGACCTCGCGTTAAGTCGTAAGGTGAAAGTTCTACTGTTACTTTATCTCCAGGCAAAATACGAATGAAGTGCATACGAATCTTTCCTGAGACATGGGCCAAAACGGTATGGCCATTTTCCAGTTCTACTTTAAACATTGCATTTGGCAACGTTTCAGTAACTGTACCTTCCATTTCAATTACATCGTCTTTCGCCATCGAGTCGATCTCCCTTCTTCAAATCAATCGGATACTCATTGACAAATTTTGATAAGGCAAAACGTAATTTCCCGTTTGTCACTCGACCAGTTTCCAACAAACTATTTTTCACTTCAGGTGAAACATAATCAATCAACTGTACATGCTGGATATTTTTACGTTTCGGTCTGTCAAACTTCCGCTTCTCACCGTCAGCCAACATTACGAAACGGTCATCAACTATATCGATAATAATAGCAAAGTTGCCATTTTCTCTCCCCTGAACGACACGAACAATCTGACCTATTCGCGGACTCGAATCAGTATCACTCAAGCATTATCACCTACACTTAGGCTTTCGTTAAAATTTCAAAGCCGTCCTCAGTAATGGCGATGGTGTGCTCGTAGTGAGCACATCTCTTTCCATCCTCCGTTACAACTGTCCATTGGTCATCCAGCGTTCGAACATAACGTTCTCCAGCATTAACCATAGGTTCAACAGCTAAGACCATTCCAGGCTTTAGACGTGGTCCTTTATTAGGTGGACCGTAATGTGGAATTTGAGGATCCTCATGTAAGTCTTGCCCAACTCCGTGGCCAACGTACTCACGTACAATTGAGAACCCTTTAGGTTCCACATACGTCTGAATGGCATGAGATATATTTGTTAGGCGAACACCTGGTTTAGCTTCATCCAAACCAACAAATAGTGATTTTTCCGTCACTTCCATAAGCCGTTGTGATTCTTCATCGATCTCACCAACAGCATATGTCCAGGCTGAGTCACCGTGATATCCATTGTATTTGGCGCCAATATCAATGCTAATAATGTCACCATTTTTTAATTTTCGGCCACTCGGAATCCCGTGTACGAGTTCTTCGTTTACAGATGCGCAAATGCTACCACGAAAACCACTATACCCTTTAAATGAAGGGATTGCATTCATACTTCGAATGAACTTATCTGCAACAGCATCTAGCTCTTTCGTCGTAATCCCCGGCTCAATATATTTTTGCAGTTCCTGGTGTGTCAAAGCTACGATTCTTCCTGCTTCACGCATAATTTCTATTTCTCGTGGTGTTTTGCTAATAATCATAATGAACGGCCCCCGAGCTCTGCTTCAATATCTTCAAATACTTGATTGATATCTTGATCACCGTTAATTGTAACAAGGTATCCTTTGCTATCATAGAAATCAAGCAATGGTTGTGCTTGAGAGATATTAACCTCAAGTCTATTTTTTACCGTTTCAGGCTTATCGTCATCACGTTGTATTAGGTCTGCTCCATCATTGTCACATTTACCTTCCACTTTCGGTGGATTAAATTCAACATGATAGGTTGCACCACACTTAAGGCAAATGCGGCGACCAGTTAGACGATCTACCAACTTCTCAGTTGGAACCTTAATGTGTAAAACATTATTAATGCTAGTTCCCATGTCTTTAAGCAAATTTTCAAGAGCTTCCGCTTGTGCAATTGTTCGCGGAAAGCCATCTAGTAGAAAACCCTTCTGACAATCATCTTTGCCAAGACGTTCCCTCACAATACCTATTGTTACTTCATCCGGTACAAGCTCACCTTGGTCCATGAAAGATTTCGCTTTTTTGCCTAGTTCTGTTCCATCCTTAATGGCGGAACGGAACATATCTCCTGTTGAGATATGAGGGATACCATACTTTTCAACGATTTTTTCTGCCTGAGTACCTTTTCCGGCACCAGGTAGACCCATTAAAATAAGATTCAAGCTTTTCCCCTCGCTCTCTTTGCAAGACTTACTTTATAAAGCCTTTATAATGGCGTTTTACTAACTGACTCTCTAACTGTTTCATCGTTTCTAGGCCTACACCCACAACGATGAGCAAGCTAGTTCCCCCAATTTGAACAGATTGCGGTAAGTTGGCTGCAGCTCCTAGAGCAATTGGTAGTACTGATACAGCAGCAAGGAAGATAGAGCCTACAAATGTTAGTCGGTACATTACACGTGTTAAATACGTTTCTGTATTACCACCTGGTCGAATACCCGGTATATAACCACCTTGCTTCTTTAAATTTTCAGCCATTTGTTCAGGATTCACTTGAACAAATGTATAGAAATAGGTAAAAGCAATGATTAAAGCTACATAAATGAGCATTCCGGTTGGTTGCGTGTAATCAAATATATATTCAATCGTATTTGCTACATTATTATCAAAGAATCCTGCGATCGTTCTTGGCGCAATGATAAATGATATAGCGAAAATGACTGGAATTACCCCTGCAGCATTTACTTTTAATGGTAAATGAGTTGAATGCCCTCCTACTGGTGAGCGATTCACTAACCGTTTTGCGTATTGAACAGGGATTTTACGTAATGCTTGTTGTATGAAAATAACACCGACAATTACGGCCAATGTAACGAGCGCAATTAACGCTAAAATAACGATGTTAAGAAAGAGGTCATCATTAGCACCTACAATATACGTTTCATACAACTGATTAATTCCACCCGGAATTGCGGCTACGATACCAGCAAAAATCAAGATGGAGATACCATTTCCAACACCGTTTGCCGTAACTTGTTCACCTAACCACATTAGGAACGTTGTTCCACCTGTTAGAACGACCGCAATGATCAAGTAAGTTACAATGCTAGGGTCGGAAATTAACATACCATTAGTCATTGCATTAAATCCAAATGACATTCCAATAGCTTGAACGAAAGCTAAAACTACGGTTCCGTACCGTGTAAATTGCGCTAATTTCTTACGGCCAACTTCACCCTGCTTCTTCCATTCAGTAAACTTCGGAACTACATCCATTTGTAATAACTGCATGACGATAGAGGCAGTAATATAAGGCATAATTCCCATTGCAAAAATGGAAAATTGACTTAATGCACCGCCTCCAAAGGTATTTAGAAAGCCAAATACATTACTACTATCATTCATGAAATCTAGTGTTTCTTTATTTGTATAAGGTACCGGAATAAACGTTCCAATACGAAATACAATGAGAATAGCTAATGTAAACAAGATTTTTTGCCTTATATCAGCAACGCGCATAAAATTGGAGATTGTACGGAACATTAAATCACCTCAGTTTGGCCGCCGGCCGCTTCAATCGCTTCTTTTGCTGAAGCAGAGAACTTGTGTGCTTTAACAGTTAGTTTCTTTTCAAGCTTTCCTTTTGCAAGGATTTTCACTCCAGCTTTTAAGCGACTTACTACTCCTGTTTCTTTCAAAAGTTCTGGAGTTACTTCTGTACCGTCTTCAAATCTGTTTAATGTTTCAAGATTTACTACCGCATATTCTTTACGGTTAATGTTTGTGAAACCACGTTTCGGTAGACGTTGGAATAGAGGCATTTGACCACCTTCAAAACCTGGGCGTACGCCTCCACCGGAACGAGAATTTTGACCGCCGTGTCCGCGACCAGAAGTCTTTCCGTTGCCAGATGACATTCCACGTCCTACACGATTTCGTTTTTTACGAGTACCTTCTGCTGATTTTAACTCATGAAGTTTCATGGCTGCACCTCCTCTTTGCGCTTTTTTTTATTTAAGCTTCTTTAACAGAAACAAGATGGGATACTTTGTTCACCATTCCACGATTGACCGGTGTGTCTTCAAGCACTACAGTTTGGCGAATCTTTCTTAGGCCTAGAGCTTGAACAGTATCACGCTGATCCTGAGGTCTTCCAATTACGCTTCTAGTGAGGGTAACTTCAATTTTATTTGCCATGTTCTTTCCCTCCTTATCCTAACAGTTCCTCTACTGACTTACCACGTAGCTTTGCAACATCTTCGGCACGTTTAAGGGAGTTCAAACCGTTAAGTGTTGCGCGAACCATGTTGATTGGTGTGTTGGAACCTAGAGATTTTGAAAGAATATCTCCTACGCCGCCTAGTTCTAATACAGCACGAACTGGTCCACCAGCGATAATTCCAGTACCTTCTGCTGCAGGCTTCAATAAGATACGTCCTGCACCGAACTCACCAACTGTTTCGTGAGGAATTGTTGTATTAACAAGTGGTACTTTAATTAAGTTTTTCTTTCCATCTTCAATCGCTTTACGGATCGCATCAGGCACTTCTTGTGCTTTACCAGTACCGAATCCTACATGTCCGTTTCTATCACCAACTACAACCAAAGCAGTAAAACGGAAACGACGTCCGCCTTTTACAACTTTTGCTACACGGTTGACCGTTACTACACGCTCTTCAAGATCCAATTTGTTTGGGTCGATATTTGCACGCATAATTTTCCCTCCTTTATACAATTAAAATTTAAGGCCTGCTTCGCGAGCAGCTTCCGCTAGCGCCTTCACACGTCCGTGGTATAAGTAACCTCCGCGATCAAACACTACAGTTTCTACACCCTTCTCAACAGCACGTTTTGCAACTAATTCTCCTACTTTTTGAGCCGCTGCTACGTTTCCAGTTCCTTCACCGTTGAAGTCTTTATCTACAGTTGAAGCACTAGCTACAGTTACACCGTTCAAATCGTCGATTAGCTGTGCGTAAATGTGCTTGTTAGAACGATATACGTTTAAACGTGGACGCTCAGCAGTACCGTACAAATTACGACGGACTCTAGCATGACGTTTCTTACGTACAGCATTTTTATCTTGCTTAGTGATCATCTAGGTCACTCCTTTCTGTTCCTTACGTGAACATTATTTAGCAGTTTTACCTTCTTTACGGCGTACATGTTCGCCTTCGTATCGAATACCTTTACCTTTGTAAGGCTCTGGTGGGCGGATCGCACGGATATTAGCAGCAACCGCTCCTACTTTTTCCTTATCGATACCTTTTACAACGATTTTCGTATTTGAAGGAACTTCGATGTCAATTCCTTCCTCTTGCTCGATTTCAACTGGATGTGAGTAACCAGCGTTCACGACAATTTTGTTACCTTGCTTTGTAGCACGGTAACCTACACCATTGATTTCAAGTGCTTTTTCGTACCCTTGGGATACACCTTGGACCATGTTTCCAAGCAAACTACGAGTGGTACCGTGTAACGCACGATGTTCCTTATGATCACTTGGTCGTACAACAGTCACTAATTTATCTTCTACTTTAATGTCCATTTCAGGATGGAATGTACGTGACAATTCTCCTTTTGGACCTTTTACAGTTACGTGATTACCGTCGATTTTTACTTCTACACCTTCCGGTAATTCTAAAGGTTTAAGACCTACACGAGACATTTATTGCACCTCCTGTCATTCCAGTTATGATTACCAAACGTAGGCTAATACTTCTCCACCCACAGCTTGTTGACGAGCTTCTTTATCAGTTAAAACACCTTTTGATGTTGATACTACAGCAATACCTAGTCCGTTCAATACTTTTGGAAGCTCATCAGCTTTTGCGTATACGCGAAGACCTGGTTTACTGATACGTTTAATACCTGTAATAACACGCTCGTTATTTGGTCCGTATTTAAGGAATAATCTTAACACGCCTTGTTTGTTATCTTCAACGAACTCATAGTCGCGAATGAAACCTTCACGCTTAAGAATGTCTGCAACTTCCTTTTTAAGCTTAGAAGCAGGAACTTCTAGCTTTTCATGACGTACCATGTTTGCATTACGGATACGTGTTAGCATATCTGCAATAGGATCTGTCATTGTCATTTGTACATTACCTCCTTCCCTATTTAAGGGTTTACCAACTAGCTTTTTTAACGCCAGGAATTTGTCCTTTATATGCTAATTCACGGAAACAAATACGACATAGTTTAAATTTGCGAATTACAGAGTGAGGACGTCCACAACGTTCACAACGTGTGTATTCGCGAACTTTAAATTTCTGATTACGTTTTTGTTTCGCGATCATGGATTTCTTCGCCATAATTTCCCTCCTTTTCAGCTCACACTATTTTTTAAACGGCATTCCAAGTTGAGCTAGAAGTTCACGCGCTTCTTCATCGTTATTCGCTGTCGTAACGATAACGATATCCATTCCGCGTACTTTTGATACTTTATCATACTCAATTTCAGGGAAAATCAATTGTTCTTTTATACCTAAAGTATAGTTTCCACGTCCATCAAAAGCTTTGTTTGAAATACCACGGAAGTCACGTACACGAGGTAACGATACCGCGATAAGCTTTTGTAGAAATTCGTACATTTGCTGGCCACGTAGAGTTACTTTTGCACCGATAGGCATACCTTCACGTAGACGGAATCCAGCAATAGATTTCTTCGCACGTGTTACAACTGGTTTTTGACCTGTGATTAGTGATAGTTCTTCTACAGCGTTATCTAGTGCCTTAGCGTTTTGTACAGCATCACCAACACCCATGTTAATGACAATTTTCTCAACTTTAGGCACTTGCATTACAGAATCATAATTAAATTTCTCCATTAAGGATGGAACAATTTCTTTTTCGTATTTTTCTTTGAATTGGTTCATTACGTAGACCTCCTTTCGCCGTTAGATTACTTATCTAAAGGTTCACCGGACTTTTTAGCAATACGCACTTTTTTGCCGTCGCGTACTTCGTAGCTAGTACGTGTTGGTTCACCTGTTTTTGGATCAATCGGCATTACATTTGAAACATGAATCGGCGCTTCTTGGTTTAAAATCCCGCCTTGAGGGTTTTCTTGAGATGGCTTAGCGTGTTTTTTCACAACGTTAATACCTTCAACAAGAACGCGCTCTTTTTTAGGATATGCTTCAAGAATTGTGCCTTCTTTTCCTTTATCTTTACCTGAAATTACTTTGACTTTATCGCCCTTTTTTACATGCATGTCAGTGCACCTCCTTACAAGGCTATCGTAATTTGGCGTTATAGTACTTCCGGTGCTAAAGATACAATCTTCATAAACTTCTTGTCGCGAAGTTCTCGAGCAACCGGTCCGAATATACGCGTTCCACGTGGACTTTGATCATCACGAATAATTACAGCTGCATTCTCATCGAAGCGAATGTATGAACCGTCTTTACGACGCATACCGCTTTTAGAACGTACAATTACCGCTTTAACTACATCACCTTTTTTGACAACGCCACCAGGTGTTGCTTGTTTTACTGAACACACAATAACGTCACCGATGTTAGCAGTTTTACGGCCTGATCCGCCCAGCACTTTAATTGCTAGAACTTCACGCGCTCCAGAGTTGTCTGCAACTTTCAAACGACTTTCCTGTTGAATCATACCGTTGTTACCTCCCTTCGGAATCCTTCCGAGCGAACTTTATTAAATAATAACCGCTTCTTCAACGATTTCTACAAGACGAAAACGCTTTGTAGCTGAAAGTGGTCTAGTTTCCATAATGCGGACGATATCACCTTTTTTAGCTTGGTTGTTTTCATCATGAGTCTTAAATTTCTTAGAGTACTTTACACGTTTACCATATAATGGGTGGAATTTGTAAGTTTCCACTAAAACTGTAATTGTTTTATCCATTTTGTCTGAAACAACACGACCAGTGTAAACTTTACGATTGTTACGTTCACTCATTGAGGCAGACCTCCTCTCAATTTCAATTATTTAGTACCTAATTCTCTTTCACGAACAACGGTTTTCATACGAGCGATTGATTTACGCACTTCACGAATACGTGCAGTGTTTTCTAGTTGGCCAGTAGCCAGTTGAAAGCGTAAATTAAATAACTCTTCTTTTAAAGACTTTACTTTTTGTTCGATTTCGGCAGTGGTTAGTTCTCTAATTTCATTAGCCTTCATTTGATTCACCACCAATTTCTTCACGTTTTACAAACTTAGTTTTAACCGGTAGTTTGTGAGAAGCAAGACGTAACGCTTCACGAGCTACTTCCTCAGACACTCCCGCAATTTCAAACATGATTTTGCCTGGCTTTACTACTGCTACCCATCCTTCAGGAGCACCTTTACCAGAACCCATGCGGACCTCTAAAGGTTTTGCGGTTTTTGGCTTATCAGGGAAGATTTTAATCCAAACTTTACCGCCACGTTTCATATAACGAGTCATTGCAATACGAGCAGCCTCAATTTGACGGCTAGTAATCCAAGCACCTTCTAAGGCTTGCAGACCAAACTCACCGAATGCTACTTCTGTACCACCTTTAGCTTTACCTTTTAAGCTAGTACGATGTTGTTTACGGTATTTTACACGTTTAGGCATTAACATATTGCTGATCCCCCTTCCTTAATTATCTTTCTTCGTTGGAAGGACTTCTCCACGATAGATCCACACTTTTACACCTAATTTACCGTACGTAGTATCTGCTTCTGCAGTACCGTAGTCAATATCAGCACGTAGTGTGTGTAGTGGAACAGTACCTTCACTGTAATGTTCTGCACGAGCAATATCTGCACCGCCTAGACGACCAGATACTTGTGTTTTGATTCCTTTAGCACCAGCGCGCATTGCACGTTGAATCGCTTGCTTCTGTACACGACGGAAAGAAACACGATTCTCTAGTTGGCGAGCAATGTTTTCCGCTACTAGATTAGCATCTAATTCAGGCTTCTTCACTTCAACGATGTTGATGTGAACTTTTTTACCTGTTAGACCATTCAATGATTTTCTTAATGCTTCCACTTCGGATCCGCCTTTACCGATAACCATTCCAGGCTTACCTGTGTGGATTGTAATATTTACACGATTTGCAGCACGTTCAATTTCCACAGCGGAAACTGATGCGTCATTCAAACGGTTTTCAATATATTCACGAATCTTAATATCTTCATGAAGCAATTCTGAGTAGTCTTTGCCAGCGTACCATTTTGATTCCCAATCACGGATGACACCGACACGAAGACCGACCGGGTTAACTTTTTGACCCACGAATTATCCCTCCTTTTTTTCTGTTACAACAACCGTAATATGGCTGGTGCGTTTGTTGATTTGTGAAGCACGACCCATCGCACGTGGGCGGAAACGTTTCAATGTTACACCCTCGTTTACAAATGCTTCAGAAACAACTAAATTTTCCGGATCCAATTCATAGTTGTGCTCTGCGTTTGCAATTGCAGATTTCAATACTTTCTCAACAACTGGAGAAGCCGCACGATTTGTGTGGCGCAAAATAGCAATAGCTTCGCCAACTTCTTTTCCTCGAATTAAATCAATCACTAAACGAGCTTTACGAGGAGCTATACGAACGGATTTTGCAACGGCTTTAGCTTGCATTTTGTGTGCCTCCTCTCATTAGCGTTTTGTTTTCTTATCGTCGCCAGCATGGCCTTTATACGTACGTGTTGGTGCGAATTCACCTAGTTTGTGACCCACCATGTCTTCAGTAACATAAACAGGTACATGCTTGCGTCCGTCATACACAGCGATTGTGTGCCCTACAAAGTTAGGGAAGATTGTAGAACGACGAGACCAAGTTTTAATAACCTGTTTCTTATCGTCTTCGTTCAATTTCTCAACTTTTTTCATTAAATGATCATCAACGAAAGGTCCCTTTTTTAAACTACGACCCATAAATAAACCTCCCTTCGTGATTGAAAGACGTTAAATCTTCCATCTAGCAACCCCGTTATTTTTTACGACGACGTCGTACAATATATTTATCAGATTGCTTGTTACGCTTACGTGTCTTAAGTCCAAGTGTTGGTTTACCCCATGGAGTAACTGGAGATGGGCGTCCGATTGGCGCACGACCTTCACCACCACCGTGTGGGTGATCACTAGGGTTCATTACAGAACCACGTACAGTTGGGCGCTTACCTTTCCAACGGTTACGTCCAGCTTTACCAATGTTAATAAGTTCGTGATCTAAGTTACCTACTTGACCTACAGTAGCACGACAAGTTCCTAGAATCATACGTGTTTCGCCAGATGTCAGACGTACAAGAACGTATTTATCTTCACGACCTAGAATTTGAGCTTGTGCTCCAGCAGAACGGACTAATTGTCCACCACGACCTGGCTTGAGTTCGATGTTGTGGATAACAGTACCCACTGGAATGTTTTTAAGTGGTAGTGCGTTACCGACTTTAATGTCAGCACCTTCACCAGCTTGAATTTCTTGACCTACTTGCAAACCTTTAGGAGCAAGAATGTAACGCTTTTCACCATCAACATAGTTGATTAAAGCGATGTTTGCAGAACGGTTTGGATCGTATTCGATCGTAGCAACGCGTCCTGGTATTCCGTCTTTATCGCGCTTGAAGTCGATAATACGGTATTTACGCTTATGACCTCCGCCTTGATGGCGTACAGTCATTTTACCTTGGTTGTTACGCCCAGCACGTTTGCTAAGTGGCGCAAGCAAGGATTTCTCAGGTTTATCAGTCGTAATTTCTGCAAAATCAGAAGCTGACATGCCACGACGACCGTTTGAGGTTGGCTTATACTTTTTGATCGCCATCCTTATTCCCTCCTTTAGTAATATTTTTCAATTCTTATTCTTCTACACCTTCGAAAAAGTCAAGCTCTTTACTGTCAGCAGAAAGCTTAACAATAGCATTTTTACGGTTAGGGCGGTAACCACCATAACGTCCCATTCTTCTAAACTTACCTTTTCGATTCAGTGTGTTTACTCTCTCAACTTCGACACCAAAAATCACTTCAACAGCCTGTTTAATTTCAGTCTTGTTCGCTTTCGGATCTACTTCGAAAGTATACTGTTTATCTGCCATTAGATCTGCAGTGTTTTCAGTAATGACAGGGCGCTTAATAATATCACGTGGGTCCTTCATTATGCAAGCACCTCCCCTGCTTTTTCCGCTGCTTCCTTAGTGATGACTAGTTTGTCATGCGTTAGCAATTCAAGAACATTTACTTGTTCTACTGTTAAAACTTTCACGTTTGGAAGATTGTTAGCAGAACGTTCAACTGTTTCATTGTTATCCGCTGTAACGATTAATGTTTTTCCTTCCACGTTCAATGCTTCAAGCATTTTCACAACATCTTTCGTTTTAGGAGCATCAAATGTGATGTTTTCTAAAACTATAATGTTGTCTTCTACTACTTTAGAAGATAACGCAGAACGTAGTGCTAAGCGACGAACTTTCTTAGGAAGTTTGTAACTATAGCTTCTTGGCGTAGGACCGAATACTGTTCCACCGCCTACCCACTGTGGTGAACGGATAGAACCTTGACGTGCACGGCCAGTACCTTTTTGACGCCACGGCTTACGTCCGCCTCCTGATACTTGAGAGCGATTTTTTACTTTGTGTGTACCTTGACGCAGAGATGCACGTTGCATCAACACAACTTCGTTTAACACGTGTTCGTTTGGCTCAATACCAAAAACTTGATCAGCTAGCTCTACATCACCGACCTGTGAACCACCTTGATTAAATAGTGCTACTTTAGGCATGACATATCCTCCTTTCGTTTAGAACTTATTTAGCCTTTACCGCACTTGTAATTTGTACGAATGATTTTTTCGCACCAGGAACATTTCCTTTAATTAGCAGTAAATTGTTTTCTGTATCAACTTTCACAACTTCCAGGTTTTGAATCGTTACAGTTTCGCCACCCATTTGTCCAGGTAATTTTTTACCTTTTAGTACGTGCATTGGATCGATAGGACCCATTGTACCAGGACGACGGTGATAACGAGAACCGTGAGTCATTGGACCACGAGATTGGTTGTGGCGCTTAATTGCACCTTGGAAACCTTTCCCTTTAGAAGTTCCTGTTACATCTACTGTTTCTCCAGCTTCGAAAAGATCCACTTTCAACTCTTGACCTACTTCATAATCGCCAAGACCTGCATTACGGATTTCGCGAATGTAGCGCTTAGGGTTTGTGTTTGCTTTTTCAGCATGACCCTTTTCTGGTTTGTTTGCGCGTACTTCTTTTTTATCAGCTATGCCAATTTGAATCGCTTCATAGCCGTCATTTTCAGTTGTCTTCTTTTGAAGAACAACGTTAGGTTCAACTTGAACAACAGTTACCGGTACTAATTCGCCATCTTCAGAGAAAAGTTGAGTCATACCGATTTTCTTACCTAAGATTCCTTTCGCCATCCGTTACACCTCCTATTTCATTTCATGTATTTTATAGTTTGATTTCAATATCTACGCCAGACGGTAGATCTAGACGCATTAGTGAATCCACAGTTTGTGGCGTTGGGTTCACAATATCAACTAAGCGTTTGTGAGTACGCATCTCGAACTGCTCACGAGCGTCTTTGTACTTGTGTACCGCACGAAGAATTGTGTAAACCGTTCTTTCCGTTGGTAACGGAATTGGACCTGAAACACCAGCTCCAGAACGTTTAGCTGTTTCAACAATTTTCTCAGCAGATTGATCAAGAATACGGTGATCATACGCCTTCAAACGGATACGAATCTTTTCTTTTGCCATTATTTTCCCTCCTTTTTCGCTCAATTTAAAAAAGAGCTTCTCCGTGGAAATTTCCAAACCACCCGCCATGGCAAAGGGGCCGGGTGTGTCAGCAACCTTCCACATCATCGCCTTTTATGACCAACATTACTTATTATATATAAGTCTGAGGCGTTATGCAACTATGAATTTTTTTATTCATAAAATAGCACGAAAATTATTATACATACTACAACTAGTCTTTTCAAGGGTTCTAGAATTAGTCAGACTTTTTTAATATATATAGACCTTTTCTGGACAAAAAAAACAGGCAGCTTACCATAAGCTACCTGTTTTATTAGAAAAATTACTCTTGAATTACAGATACAACGCCAGCGCCTACTGTACGTCCACCTTCACGGATAGAGAACTTAGTACCGTCCTCGATTGCGATTGGTGAAATAAGTTCAACTGTCATTTCAACGTTATCGCCAGGCATTACCATTTCAACGCCTTCTGGAAGTTGAATAACGCCAGTTACGTCAGTTGTACGGAAGTAGAACTGTGGGCGGTAGTTTGTGAAGAATGGAGTGTGACGTCCACCTTCTTCTTTAGAAAGAACATAAACTTCCGCTTTAAACTTTGTATGTGGAGTGATTGAACCAGGCTTTGCTAGTACTTGACCACGCTTGATGTCTTCACGAGAAACACCACGAAGTAGTGCACCAATGTTGTCACCAGCTTCAGCATAGTCAAGAAGCTTACGGAACATTTCTACTCCTGTTACAGTTGTTTTAGATGGCTCTTCAGTAAGACCAATGATCTCAACTTCGTCACCAACTTTGATTTGTCCACGCTCAACACGACCTGTAGCAACTGTACCACGACCAGTAATAGAGAATACGTCCTCAACTGGCATCATGAAGTCTTTGTCAGTGTCACGCTCAGGAGTTGGAATGTACTCATCAACAGCGTCCATTAGTTCAAAAATACGGTTAGCATACTCTTCGTCACCTTCAAGTGCTTTAAGAGCAGAACCTTTAATTACTGGTACATCATCACCAGGGAAGTCGTATTCGCTTAGAAGGTCACGTACTTCCATTTCAACTAATTCAAGTAGCTCTTCATCGTCAACCATATCTACTTTGTTTAAGAATACTACGATTGCAGGAACACCTACTTGACGAGAAAGAAGGATGTGCTCACGAGTCTGTGGCATTGGGCCATCAGCTGCAGATACTACAAGGATTGCTCCGTCCATTTGCGCAGCACCAGTGATCATGTTTTTAACATAGTCAGCGTGGCCTGGGCAGTCAACGTGTGCGTAGTGACGGTTTTCAGTTTCGTACTCAACGTGAGCTGTTGCGATTGTGATTCCACGCTCGCGCTCTTCAGGAGCACCATCGATTTGGTCATAAGCCATTGCTGTACCTTTACCAGACTTACTGTGAAGTACTGTTGAGATTGCAGCAGTTAATGTAGTTTTACCATGGTCTACGTGTCCAATTGTCCCAACGTTAACGTGGGCTTTGGAACGGTCGAATTTTTCTTTTGACATTTATGTTTCCTCCTTTAAAAATAGAAATCTTATGGATTGTTTTTTATGTTTTGCTTGGAAGTTTATTGTTGTCAATAAACTCCCAAGCTTACAATACAAGTTATAATAGATAGTGATTAAAAAATCAATTATTCACCACTATTTTTTTTGATAATTTCCTCTGAAATGCTCTTAGGTACTTCTTCGTAATGAGAGAAGTGCATAGTATAAGTTCCACGTCCTTGAGTGTTGGAACGCAATGATGTTGCATATCCAAACATTTCGGATAATGGAACAAACGCATTAACTACAGAAGCATTGCCACGTGCGCCCATACCTTCAACACGGCCACGACGAGAAGTAACATCACCCATAATGTCTCCCATGTATTCTTCAGGTACAACAACTTCAACTTTCATCATTGGCTCAAGAATTACTGGAGAACATTTCTTTTTCGCTTCTCTTAGAGCGAGTGATGCTGCTACTTTAAATGCTGTTTCGTTGGAGTCTACATCATGGTAAGATCCATCGAATAGCGTAGCTTTAACATCAATTAGTGGATATCCCGCAAGTACACCATTGTCTAGTGACTCTTCAATACCCGCTTGAACTGCAGGGATGTATTCACGTGGAACTACACCACCAACAATTTTGTTCACAAATTCAAAACCTGCACCCTCTTCGTTTGGTTCAAACTTAACCCAAACATGACCGTATTGTCCACGTCCACCAGACTGACGGACAAATTTACCTTCAACTTCTGCTGAAGCACGGAAAGTTTCACGGTAAGCAACCTGTGGTGCACCAACATTCGCTTCTACTTTAAATTCACGTTTTAGACGGTCTACAATGATGTCTAAGTGTAGTTCACCCATACCTGAGATGATTGTTTGACCAGTTTCAACGTTTGTTTCAGTTTTGAATGTTGGATCCTCTTCAGCAAGTTTCGCTAGTGCGATACCCATTTTATCTTGGTCTGCTTTAGATTTTGGCTCAATTGCAACAGAGATAACAGGCTCCGGGAATTCCATGGACTCTAAGATAACAAGGTTCTTATCATCACATAGAGTGTCACCTGTTGCCGTATCTTTCAAACCAACCGCAGCGGCGATGTCACCAGCATATACAGTTGGAACTTCTTCACGGTGATTCGCGTGCATTTGTAGAATACGTCCTACGCGCTCACGCTTGTCTTTTGTAGAGTTTTTAACATAAGAACCAGCATTTAGCGTACCAGAATATGCACGGAAGAATGTTAGCTTACCAACATATGGGTCTGTCATAACTTTAAACGCTAAAGCAGAGAATGGTTCTTTATCATCAGATTTACGTACGACTTCTTCCTCAGTACCAGGAACGATACCTTGGATTGGAGGTACGTCTAATGGGGATGGCAGATAATCGATAACAGCATCGATCATTAACTGAACCCCTTTGTTTTTGAAGGCAGAACCACATAGAATTGGGTAGAATTCAACGTTACAAGTTGCTTCACGGATAGCCGCTTTCAACTCATCGTTAGAAATTTCTTCCCCTTCCAAGTATTTCATCATTAACTCTTCATCCAGCTCAGCTACTGACTCAAGCAGGCTTGTGCGATACTCTTCAGCTTGCTCCTTGTACTCATCAGGAATTTCGCGTGCTTCTGCACGTGTTCCTAAGTCATCAAGGTAGTAATAAGCTTCCATGTTAATTAAGTCAATGATTCCTTCAAATTCATCCTCAGCACCAATCGGTAACTGAATTGGATGTGCATTAGCTCCTAGGCGATCAGAAATCGTGCCTGCGGAGTAAAGGAAGTCCGCACCAATTTTATCCATTTTGTTAATGAATACAATACGCGGAACTCCATAAGTTGTTGCTTGGCGCCAAACCGTTTCAGTTTGGGGCTCAACACCAGATTGTGCGTCTAACACAGCTACCGCACCGTCTAGTACACGTAGTGAACGTTCAACCTCTACGGTGAAGTCAACGTGACCAGGGGTATCGATAATGTTAATACGATGGCCTTTCCATTGGGCTGTTGTTGCAGCGGAAGTGATAGTAATACCACGCTCCTGCTCCTGCTCCATCCAGTCCATTTGAGAAGCACCTTCGTGAGTTTCCCCGATTTTATGAATTCGGCCTGTATAGAACAAAATACGCTCAGTTGCTGTCGTTTTTCCGGCATCAATGTGAGCCATAATTCCAATGTTACGGTATTTGTCTAAGGAGAACTCTCTAGGCATGCAACTTTCTCCTTCCTGCAATATATTTTAGTAGTTTGATGTTTAAGATATTACCAACGGTAATGTGCAAATGCTTTGTTAGCTTCTGCCATTTTGTGCATATCTTCACGCTTTTTAACCGCTGCACCAGTATTGTTTGCAGCATCAAGAATTTCATTAGCAAGACGTTCTTCCATAGTTTTCTCACCACGAAGTTTTGCGTAGTTTACGATCCAACGTAAACCTAGCGCTTGACGACGTTCTGGACGTACTTCAACTGGTACTTGGTAGTTAGAACCACCAACACGACGTGCACGTACTTCAAGTACAGGCATTACGTTTTTAAGTGCTTGTTCAAATACTTCCATAGCATCTTGACCGCTACGCTCTTTAACTAGTTCAAACGCATTATATAAAATCTTTTGAGCAATACCACGCTTACCATCAACCATGATTTGGTTAATCAATCGAGTTACTAGCTTGGAATTATATAATGGATCTGGTAATACATCACGTTTCGCTACTGGACCTTTACGAGGCATAATTCCCCCTCCTTTCAACATCATTGTTATTCATGCTTATCTTTTGCATGGATTTATTTTTTAGGTCTTTTCGTACCGTACTTGGAACGACCTTGCATACGACCTTCAACACCTGCAGTGTCAAGTGCACCACGAACAATGTGGTAACGTACACCAGGTAAGTCTTTAACACGACCACCACGGATTAGTACTACACTGTGCTCCTGCAAGTTGTGGCCGATTCCAGGGATATATGCAGTAACCTCGATACCGTTTGTTAAACGCACACGAGCATATTTACGTAGTGCTGAGTTAGGTTTCTTAGGAGTCATTGTACCAACACGTGTACAAACACCACGTTTTTGAGGTGAAGACTGGTTAGTCATAGCTTTTTTGAAGCTATTGTACCCTTTGTTAAGTGCTGGTGAATCAGACTTTTTACCTTTAGTAGTACGGCCTTTACGTACAAGCTGGTTAATAGTAGGCATTTGTTTTTCCTCCCTTCGTATCTTTATGTTGTAATCCCACACATCCAGGTGGTTCATTATTAGGCAAAAAAACAAACTTTCAGCGGTTACCCACCGAAGCTTATTGTTTAATGGCAACTGTTGCTGCTCCCACATCGATCCCACATGACTTTCCCAGCTTTTTCATAGAATCCACATAGGAAATCGGAATGCCTAAATCCTCCGCGAGATGAATGACTCTACTTGTAACTTGACGATCTGCGTCGTTCGCAATTACAACGAGTTGAACAGCGCCATTTTTCATAGCTTTTATTGTTTGTTTCGTTCCAACAATCACATTTGATTTAGCCTGTGCTACTTTTTCATAAGACATAAGTTATCCTCCAAAGCAACAAGGTTTAATGGAAGCACCTTGAATATATTATCATTCACGTATATGAATGTCAATTGTATTTTTATATAATTCAAAGTGCTCCCATTGTATATACTCAACTTGTTACTGTGTTGTGATTTCTTCTTCTACTTCTTCTGCTACTGATTCTTCTTCTACGTTCTTTTGAACTCCTAGTCTACGGTAACGGTTCATACCAGTCCCGGCAGGAACTAATTTACCAATAATAACATTTTCTTTCAAGCCTAATAGTTCATCACGTTTTCCTTTAATCGCAGCTTCTGTAAGAACTCTTGTAGTCTCCTGGAACGAAGCCGCTGATAAGAATGAATCAGTTTCAAGGGAAGCTTTTGTAATACCAAGTAGTACAGGACGACCTACTGCTGGTTGTTTGCTACCAATTAATGCGTTACGGTTTGCTTCTTTAAATTGGTAAACTTCAAGGAGTGATCCTGGTAGAACATCAGTCTCTCCAGATTCAACAACCTTAATTTTACGTAGCATTTGTCGTACCATAACCTCAATATGTTTATCGCTAATTTCTACACCTTGCATGCGATAAACTTTTTGCACTTCACGAAGGATATATTGTTGAACACTTTGCAAGCCGCCAACTTTCAGAAGTTCTTTCGGATCGACAGAACCTTCCGTTAGTTCTTGACCTGCTACTACGGCATCTCCAATAGAAACCTTCATTCTTGCGCTATAAGGAACGGTATACGTTCTCTTTTCAACGTCCCCTTGGACAACAATTTCCATCTTGTTATCCTTCGCTTCGTTAATCGCTTCAATCGTACCATGAACCTCTGTAATTGCAGCTTGACCTTTAGGGTTACGTGCTTCAAATAGCTCTTGGATACGAGGTAAACCTTGCGTGATATCGTCTCCTGCAACACCACCAGTGTGGAACGTACGCATTGTAAGCTGTGTTCCAGGTTCACCGATAGATTGTGCAGCGATAATACCAACCGCTTCTCCTACTTCTACCTCTTCTCCTGTTGCTAAGTTACGGCCATAACATTTTTTACATACGCCATGCTTCGTATTACATGTGAATACAGAACGGATGTAAACATCCTCTATACCAGCATTGACAATTTGCTTCGCCATATCTTCAGAAATGACTTCATTACGAGAAACAATCACTTCATTTGTTTCAGGTTTCGTAACTGTTTTAAATGCTGTACGGCCAATTAATCGATCAATTAACGGCACAATTGTTTCGTCACCGTCACGCAATGTAGACACCATAGTACCCCGATCTGTTCCACAATCGTCTTCGCGAACGATAACATCTTGGGCAACATCTACTAGTCGGCGAGTTAAGTAACCTGAGTCCGCAGTCTTAAGTGCCGTATCGGCTAGACCTTTACGTGCACCGTGAGTAGAGATAAAGTACTCTAACACTGTTAAACCTTCACGGAAACTGGACTTGATCGGCAACTCGATAATTCTACCTGATGGGTTTGCCATTAGACCACGCATACCCGCCAGCTGCGTAAAGTTAGATGCGTTACCGCGGGCACCAGAGTCACTCATCATGAAGATAGGGTTCGTTGGATCCAATGTCTTCATCAGCTTTTCCTGAATGACGTCTTTTGCTTCTGTCCAAATAGCGATAACACGGTCATAGCGTTCTTCACCAGTAATTAAACCACGACGGAACTGTTTAATGACACGGTCTACTTTATCTTGAGCTTCATCTAAAATTTCTTGCTTTTCAGGTAATACAACGATATCAGACACACCAATTGTAATACCTGCTTTAGTGGAGTATGCAAAACCTAAGTCCTTCATACGGTCCAACATTTTAGACGTCTCTGAAATTTTAAAACGTTTAAACACTTCAGCAATGATATCTCCAAGAATACCTTTCTTGAACGGACCTACAAGATCGCGTTTCTCAAGCTCTTCTTTTACATTGGTACCTTTAGGTACAAAGTATTTTTCAGGCGTCTCTTTCTCCAAATTATCTAATGTTGGTTCATTAATATACGGGAACGATTCTGGCAAAATTCTGTTGAAGATTAATTTACCAACAGTCGTTAAAAGAAGCTGATTATTTTGCTCTTCAGTAAATGTATTATTGTTTAAGGAACTTGCATGTACTGCAACACGTGTATGCAAGTGTACATATCCATTTTGATAAGCAATTACAGCTTCATCAGTATCTTTGAATACACGACCCTCTCCGAGTGCATTTTTGCGCTCCAATGTTAAGTAATAGTTACCTAACACCATATCCTGAGAAGGTGTAACAACTGGCTTACCATCCTTCGGATTTAGAATGTTTTGAGCAGCTAGCATTAACAAGCGAGCTTCTGCCTGCGCTTCTGCTGAAAGAGGAACGTGTACCGCCATTTGGTCACCGTCAAAGTCCGCGTTATATGCTGTACACACAAGCGGGTGCAGGCGAATGGCCCTACCTTCTACCAGTGTAGGTTCAAATGCTTGAATACCTAATCTGTGAAGGGTTGGTGCACGGTTTAATAGTACAGGATGTTCTTTAATAACATCTTCTAGTACATCCCAAACGTCAGGGTTTACACGTTCAATCTTTCGCTTCGCTGATTTAATGTTGTGTGCTAAGCCACGGTCAACAAGTTCTTTCATCACAAATGGCTTAAATAGTTCTAAGGCCATTTCTTTCGGAAGACCACATTGATACATTTTCAAGTTTGGACCTACAACGATTACGGAACGACCAGAATAGTCAACACGTTTACCAAGTAAGTTTTGGCGGAAACGTCCTTGCTTACCTTTTAACATGTGTGACAATGACTTTAATGGACGGTTACCCGGTCCAGTTACAGGACGACCACGACGACCGTTATCAATTAACGCATCAACTGCTTCTTGAAGCATACGCTTCTCATTTTGGACGATAATACTTGGAGCACCAAGATCCAGTAGTCGTTTCAAGCGGTTGTTACGGTTAATAACACGGCGGTACAAATCGTTTAGGTCAGAGGTAGCAAAACGACCTCCGTCTAACTGTACCATAGGGCGTAATTCTGGTGGAATGACCGGAAGTACGTCAAGAACCATCCATGATGGATCATTTCCAGAATGACGGAATGATTCAAGCACTTCAAGACGTTTAATCGCACGTGTTCTACGTTGCCCTTGGGCAGTCTTAAGTTCTTCTTTAAGTGCTTCTACTTCCTTATCCATATCAATATCTTCAAGTAATTTTCGGATTGCTTCAGCACCCATTTGGGCTTGAAAGCCACTTCCATACTTTTCACGGTATTGACGGTATTCTTTTTCAGAAAGCAATTGCTTTCTTTCTAAAGGTGTTTCACCTTGATCTGTAACGATATAGGCTGCAAAATAAATAACTTCTTCCAAGGCTCTTGGGGACATATCTAGTACAAGTCCCATACGACTAGGAATACCTTTAAAGTACCAAATGTGAGAGACAGGGGCAGCAAGTTCTAAGTGCCCCATACGCTCACGACGTACTTTTGATTTCGTTACTTCAACACCACAGCGGTCACACACAACACCTTTGTAACGTACCCGTTTATATTTTCCACAGTGACACTCCCAGTCCTTAGTAGGACCGAAAATACGTTCACAAAACAGGCCATCTTTTTCAGGTTTTAGTGTACGGTAATTAATCGTTTCTGGCTTCTTTACCTCACCAAATGACCAAGAACGGATTTTATTTGGTGAAGCTAAGCCGATTTGCATATACTCAAAATTATTTACATCTAACAAAGGGCCTACCTCCCTTATATTATCAAGGATTTACCCGAACATAACGACAATTAGTTAGCATCCTCTTTTTGTTCCATATTGACGTTCAGCTGTTCAGCTGGCTGATCATCTTCCTCAATTTCACGCATCTCAATCTCTGTTTCATCTGCGGAAAGAACTTTTACATCCATTCCTAAACTTTGAAGCTCTTTAATTAATACTTTGAACGATTCTGGTACACCTGGTTCTGGTACGTTGTCACCTTTAACAATCGATTCATATGTCTTCACACGACCTACAACGTCATCTGATTTAACTGTTAGAATCTCTTGCAACGTGTAAGCAGCACCATATGCCTCAAGTGCCCAAACCTCCATTTCACCGAAACGCTGACCACCAAACTGAGCTTTTCCTCCCAGCGGCTGTTGCGTTACTAATGAGTATGGACCAGTAGAACGCGCGTGTAGTTTATCGTCAACCATGTGAGCAAGTTTAATCATGTACATGACACCTACAGAAACACGGTTATCGAATGGCTCACCCGATCTACCATCATACAGAACTGTCTTCGCATCCCTAGACATGCCGGCCTCTTCTAATGTACTTAACACGTCTTCTTCATTAGCACCATCAAATACCGGTGATGCAACATGAATTCCTAATTGACGAGCGGCCATACCTAAGTGTAACTCAAGCACCTGACCGATGTTCATACGCGACGGAACCCCTAATGGGTTTAACATGATGTCTACCGGTGTACCATCTGGCATGAATGGCATATCTTCTTCAGGTAAGATTCGGGAAATAACACCTTTGTTACCGTGGCGTCCCGCCATCTTATCCCCTTCGGATATTTTACGCTTCTGTACGACGTAAACTCTCACGAGCTGGTTTACACCTGGTGGTAATTCGTCTCCGTCCTCTCGGTTAAATACTTTAACATCGAGAACGATTCCTCCACCACCGTGCGGTACTCGTAAGGAAGTATCTCTTACTTCTCTCGCTTTTTCACCAAAGATAGCGTGAAGTAGTCGTTCTTCAGCAGTTAGCTCTGTCACACCTTTAGGTGTAACTTTTCCTACTAGTAAATCGCCGTCAGACACTTCTGCACCTACACGGATAATTCCGTTTTCATCTAAGTCTTTCAGTGCTTCTTCACCAACGTTAGGTATATCTCTTGTAATTTCTTCAGGTCCTAATTTCGTATCACGAGCTTCAGACTCATATTCTTCTATATGAACAGAAGTATAAACATCATCTTTTACAAGTCTTTCACTCATAATGATGGCATCCTCGTAGTTATAACCATCCCATGTCATAAAGGCTACTAAGACGTTGCGTCCCAATGCTAGTTCACCTTGTTCCATAGAAGGGCCATCAGCCAAAATGTCACCTTTTTTCACACGTTCACCTTGTTCTACGATAGGCTTTTGGTTATAACATGTACCTTGGTTTGAGCGAATGAATTTCTGAAGTTTATATCGATCAACGTCACCTTTCACTTCTTTACCATCAATGACAGAGACTCGACGGACAAAAACTTCTTTTGCTTCTACTCTTTCCACAATACCATCGTGACGACTAATGACAGCAGCACCCGAATCTTTACCAGACACATATTCCATACCCGTACCAACAATAGGTGATTCTGGTTGTAACAACGGAACTGCTTGTCGTTGCATGTTCGCACCCATAAGTGCACGGTTAGAGTCATCATTTTCCAAGAATGGAATACATGCAGTCGCTGCAGAAACAACTTGTTTTGGCGAAACATCCATGTAGTCAATGCGGTCACGGGAAACAACTGTGTTTTCACCACGGAAACGAGCGATTACTTCATCATCAATGAATGAACCGTCATCTGCCAGACGTGCGTTTGCCTGAGCAACTACGTAATTATCCTCTTCATCTGCTGTTAAGTAATCAATGTGTTCGGTAACTTTACCTGTTTCTGGATCGACGCGGCGGTATGGTGTTTCGATAAAACCAAATTTATTTACCTTCGCATATGAAGATAAGGAGTTGATTAACCCAATGTTTGGACCCTCAGGTGTTTCAATCGGACACATACGTCCATAGTGAGAGTAATGAACGTCACGCACTTCAAACCCTGCACGCTCTCTTGTCAAACCACCTGGTCCTAATGCAGATAAACGACGTTTATGCGTTAATTCTGCCAAAGGATTCGTCTGATCCATAAACTGAGATAACTGCGAACTACCAAAGAACTCTTTAATCGACGCAATTACCGGTCTAATGTTAATCAATTGCTGTGGCGTAATTGCGTTTGTATCTTGGATAGACATACGCTCACGAACAACACGTTCCATTCTAGATAAACCAATGCGGAACTGATTTTGCAACAACTCTCCCACGGAGCGAAGTCGACGATTACCTAGGTGGTCGATGTCATCTGTATCCCCAACGTTATGCAACAGGTTAAAAAAGTAACTGATTGATGCAATGATGTCAGCTGGCGTAATGTTCTTCACCGGCTTTTCAACATTAGCATTTCCAATTACATTAATTGTTTTTTCGCCCTCAGGATCAGTTGGATCTACAATTTTAATTGATTGAACTTTAATAGGTTCTTCCAGAACCCCGTCATGCGGTTCTAAAATTTGCTCACCTATGTTCTCTTCAGATCCTTCTAAGTATGGGATTAGTTTATCTAATAGACGGCGATCGATCTTGTCACCTTTTCTCCCTAATACTTCTCCTGTCTCCTCATCAGCTACTGTTTCAGCTAATGTTTGATTAAACAAGCGATTTTTAATATGGAGTTTTTTATTCATTTTATAACGACCGACATGTGCTAAATCATAACGTTTCGGGTCAAAGAAACGAGAGACAAGCAAACTTTTCGCATTTTCTACTGTCGGTGGTTCTCCCGGACGGAGACGTTCATATATTTCAAGTAAAGCCTTTTCGCTATTTTCCGTATTATCTTTATCAAGTGTGTTCTTTAAGAAACTGTTTTCACCAATTAAATCCACAATCTCTTCATCAGTACCGAAACCTAGCGCACGTAAGAGGACTGTAATTGGTAACTTACGAGTTCTATCAATACGAACATGAACGACATCTTTGGCATCTGTTTCGTATTCAAGCCACGCACCACGGTTTGGTATTACAGTGGCAGTAAAACCTTTTTTGCCGTTTTTATCTACTTTTTCACTGAAGTAAACACTTGGCGAGCGCACCAATTGGGACACGATTACACGTTCAGCACCGTTAATGATAAACGTACCTGTGTCTGTCATTAATGGGAAGTCACCCATAAAGACTTCTTGTTCTTTTACTTCCCCTGTTTCTTTGTTCAACAGACGAACCTTCACGCGAAGAGGAGCTGAATAGGTGACATCTCTCTCTTTTGATTCATCTACCGGATATTTCGGTTCACCAAGACTATAGTCGACAAACTCTAAAGATAGATTGCCGGTAAAGTCTTCAATAGGGGAAATGTCCTGGAACATTTCTTTCAAACCTTCTTCTAGGAACCATTCATAAGAAGCAGTTTGAATTTCAATCAGGTTTGGTAATTCCAACACTTCACTGATTCGTGCGTAACTTCTGCGTTGGCGCAGGCGACCGTATTGAACTAGTTGACCTGTCAACTGATTCACCCCTCAAAAAAGCTTATTTTAGAAATTTGACCACTATCCCAATAGTAGGAGCAGTCATAAACTGATCCCTTATGTAGTTTCCCACTACCTTTCAAAGACAGCTAAAACAATTTATAAAGGAAATAGAATCTGTTCGGCAAAAAGGCATGCCGAACAATGTGCTCGTTAAGCATTTCACTTACAAGCATTATTTATAAAACATTCGTTGCATTTTATAAACGAATGTTTGATATCATTTTCGTTCTCTCTAACGTTAGACAAAAAGAAAAAAGTTTTGCAAAGCAAAACGCACCATATATTACATATTCCCGTCGGTTATATCATTATTTCCGTTTCTTGATGTGATGTATACGTGTCAATGGATAAAAATTCCCCTTGACAAACGTTTTTATATATTGGCATTAAATAATATTAGCATAGGATAAAACGTCAGTCAAACTTTTTTGCACGAAATACATAGTAGCCTTTGTTTCGTTTTTGGACAACAACCTTATCAAAGAGGTTTTCAAGCTGTTTCTTTATTGACGGAGCTCCTTGCTTCTTTTGTACAACAACCCATAGTTCCCCGCCTCCAATTAAAACAGAATAGCTTTGCTCCATGATTGTCCGTACAACTTGTTTTCCTGCACGTATGGGAGGGTTAGTTATTACTGCGGCAAATGTTTCGTTTTTTACACCTTCAAGCATGTCACTTTCAGATATCGTAACATTTGTAATCTCATTTTGATTGGCGTTTTGTTTAGCTAAAGTAAGAGCTCTTTCATTCACATCTACCATTACAACATGACGATCCGGGAACATCTTTGCGATTGACAAACCAATTGGTCCGTATCCACATCCAACATCCAAGATTGCACCTGTAACTTCCGGCTCTTCAAAACATTCAATTAATGTTTTAGACCCAAAATCAACCTCACCCTTCGAAAATACCCCTCTATCTGATGTAAATGTATAAACTTCACCACGTAGTTCGTATTGCCATGTGTCAGGTTTACTCTCTACATTTGGGGTTTTCGAGTAATAATGGTCCGCCATTATAATCACCTACCTGAAGTTGAAAAGTGTCAAAAGATATACTTTTTTGATTTATCTGAATAAAAAAGCAAAGCCCGCTGTCTAACAGCGAGCTTAACTTTATAATGTTTATTTTACTTCTACTGTAGCGCCAACTTCTTCAAGCTTGCCTTTAAGTTCTTCAGCTTCCTCTTTAGAAACGCCTTCTTTAACCGGCTTTGGAGCGTTATCAACAAGTTCTTTAGCATCTTTCAAGCCAAGACCAGTGATTTCACGCACAGCTTTAACAACTTTAATTTTTGAGCTTCCTGGGTTTTCAAGAACAACATCAAATTCAGTTTGTTCTTCAGCAGCTTCTCCACCAGCAGCACCTGCTACAGCTACAGGAGCAGCAGCACTTACTCCAAATTCTTCTTCAATTGCTTTTACAAGATCATTTAAATCTAAGACTGACATCTCTTTAAGAGCATCAATAATTTGTTCTTTAGTCATGATAAATCCTCCTTAAAATTTTATATAACGTATTTTAGGCGATTAAGCGCCTTCTTCTTCCTTCTGTTCCGCAATTGCTTTTGTAGCATATGCGAAGTTGCGTACAGGTGCTTGTAGCACGCTGAGTAGCATAGATAGAAGTCCTTCGTAAGATGGAAGGTCAGCAAGCTCTTTAATTTGGTCAAGAGTTGCAATATTACCCTCAATTACTCCACCTTTAATTTCAAGGTCTTCGTGTTCTTTAGCAAAATTGTTCAAGATCTTCGCCGGAGCGACAACATCTTCCTCACTAAACGCGATGGCAGTAGGCCCAACTAAAACTTCATTTAGTCCTTCCAGACCTGCTTCTTCAGTAGCACGGCGTGTCATAGTGTTCTTGTACACTTTGAAGTCAATGCCCGCTTGACGAAGTTGCTGGCGAAGTTCAGTTACCTCTTCAACGTCCAAGCCGCGATAATCAACTAAAATTGTTGATTTGCTGTTTTTGAACTTGTCAGAAATTTCACTTACTACTTGCTTTTTAAGTTCAAGAGTTCTGCTCATCATTCCACCTCCTATTGACTCTTCATACCGTTGGTATTGCGGATGTGAAAGATACCCATAAAAAATGCCCCCAAATAATATGGAGGCATGTATCGGACATTGCATAAAGGACTTGCGTGCTCTATACAATATATTATCTACACACCTCGGCAGGAAATTAAGCGATCAAATCGCCCCTACTGTCTACGGTATCGGTTATATTTTCATTTCGACCTTTCCAATTATAAGGAATCCAAACTGGAAAGTCAACGATTACTTACTGGAAATATTTGAAACATCCACGCGTACACCAGGACCCATTGTAGAAGAAACGGATACGTTACGCATATATGTTCCTTTTGAAGCTTGCGGTTTTGCTTTTTGTAGTGTTTCAACTAATGCTACAAAGTTTTCAACTAACTTGTCATCTTCAAAAGATACTTTCCCGATTGGCACATGAATGTTACCAGATTTATCAACACGGTACTCAACTTTACCAGCCTTAATTTCTTTTACAGCTTTTTCAACTTCGAAAGTTACTGTACCAGTCTTAGGGTTAGGCATAAGTCCTTTCGGCCCTAACACACGTCCTAGTTTACCAACTTCAGCCATCATGTCTGGTGTAGCAACAACTACATCAAAGTCAAACCAACCTTGGTTAATCTTGTTGATGTAATCAGCGTCACCTACGTAGTCAGCACCAGCAGCTTCAGCTTCTTTAGCTTTTTCACCTTTAGCGAAAACAAGAACCTTTTGTGTTTTACCAGTTCCGTTTGGCAATACCATTGCGCCACGGATTTGTTGGTCTGCTTTCTTAGGATCTACACCTAAACGAAATGCAGCTTCAACAGACTCATCAAAATTTGCAGAAGCTGTTTTCTTTAATAGTTCAACAGCTTCTTTTATATCATACTGTTTTGTACGATCAACGAGCTTAACAGCTTCTAAATACTTTTTTCCTTTCTTAGCCATGCTTTTTCCTCCTCAAATGTGGTTTTAACGGTTTGACCTCCCACTAATAAAGGTTGCGAAAGGGAATATAAGCCCACCCCCGCAACCTTTGATCAATCTGGACTCCGCCGTGGGATTAATCTTCGACAATAATTCCCATACTACGCGCTGTACCTTCTACCATGCGCATAGCTGATTCCACGTCAGCAGCGTTTAAATCAGGCATTTTTAGTTCAGCAATTTCGCGAACTTTATCACGTTGAATGGTAGCTACTTTATTGCGATTTGGTTCACCTGATCCTGACTCAATACCAGCAGCTTTCTTTAAAAGAACTGCAGCAGGTGGGGTTTTCGTAATAAATGTAAATGAACGGTCTTCAAAAACCGAAATTTCAACCGGAATAATCATGCCAGCTTGATCCGCCGTACGTGCATTGAATTCCTTACAGAATCCCATGATATTAATACCAGCTTGACCTAAAGCAGGACCTACTGGTGGTGCTGGATTAGCTTTACCTGCAGGAATTTGTAGTTTAACAACTTTGATTACTTTTTTAGCCACGAGACACACCTCCTTAAGTCCGTGATGTGGTAAATGGGGAATTTTTCCCCTCCCACTCATCCTATCTATCTATGCCTATCAAGGCATAAAGAACATAAAAAGTTTAGCATTTTTATTTGATGAATGCAAGGGTTATTATAACTTTTGTATTTGTGAAAAATCTAATTCAACCGGCGTTTCTCTTCCAAACATATTTACGTGGACCTTTACTTTTTGCTTATCCAGATCGATATGTTCTATTGTACCAGTAAAGTTTGCAAATGGCCCGTCTGTCACGCGCACACTTTCCTTAACTTCAAAATCAATGTCTACAACTGGTTCTTCCATGCCAAGTCGCTTTAACAGTGTCTCTACTTCTTCTGGCAAGAGAGGGTTTGGCTTAGATCCAGATCCTGTTGACCCAACAAAACCTGTTACACCGGGTGTATTACGCACAACGTACCAAGAATCGTCCGTCATGACCATCTCAGCCAGGACGTATCCAGGGAAAAACTTCTTTTTAGTCGTTTTCCGCTTACCATTTTTTATTTCCGTTTCTTCCTCCTCAGGAACAATAACACGGAAAATTTTATCTTGCATACCCATTGATTCAACACGTTTCTCTAGATTCGTTTTTACTTTGTTTTCATACCCTGAGTATGTATGAACAACGTACCATCTTTTTTCCATTGCATATAGGACAAACTCGTTGCCCTTCCCTCCCTTAACAAAAGTATTTTCGACCAACATGAAAAAACCCGTAAGACGGGTTTTTCTAGAATTTGTATATCAAACATTATAACATAATCACTTATAAATTATTCAAATAAAGTCCGTGATTTTTATTTGCGAATCAATTCTAGTATTTGTGAGATTCCTAAGTCAACTACTGCAAAGAAGATAGCTACAAATGCTACAGTTGCAACAACCGTAATGGTGTAACGTGTTAATTCTTTTCTTTTCGGCCAACTTACTTTGCGCATCTCACGCGTAACGTCCTTTAAGAACTTTCCAATATTCATCATCAAACCCCCATAATCGCGGTGTACGGATATGATTATTTCGTTTCTCTATGAAGCGTATGCTTTCCGCAATGTTTGCAATATTTACGAACAACCAAACGTTCATCTTGCTTTCTTTTATAAGTTGAATAATTTCGACTGTGGCATTCATCACAAGCTAGTATGATTTTTTCACTCAACTATCTCGCCTCTTGTTCAAGTTATGCTTGTATTAATGTAGCATGAGTATGTATACCTGTCAACGCAGTTAATGGGATATCTCACTCACTTCTATATAGCGTTCCAACTTCCGCTTGACCCGCTGTAAAGCGTTATCAATTGATTTAACGTGACGATTGAGTTCTTCTGATATCTCCTGGTAAGATCTACCGTCCAAATATAAATTAAGTACTTTCTGTTCTAAATCACTTAAAATCTCCCGCATTTTAAATTCCATATCACCGTACCGCTCACGGCTAATAATTAACTCTTCAGGGTCCATTGTTTTTGATCCAGCCAATACATCTAACAAAGTTCGGTCAGATTCTTCATCGTATATAGGCTTGTCCAAAGAAACATAGGAATTAAGCGGTATATGCTTTTGTCTTGTGGCAGTTTTAATCGCAGTAATAATTTGTCTTGTTACACACAATTCCGCGAATGCTTTAAACGATGAAAGTTTATCTTCTTGATAATCACGTATCGCCTTATATAAACCTATCATTCCCTCTTGAACAATGTCTTCACGATCAGCACCAATTAAAAAATACGTTCTAGCTTTCGCCCGAACAAAGTTTCTGTATTTATGAATTAAATACTCAAGCGCTTGACCTTCTCCGTCATGAACTAACTCGACAACTTGTTCATCTGACATTGCTTCCAAGTCAAACTCGTTCTCGCCACGTATAATCCTCACAAAGGATTCCCCCTGAATTTTATGCCGTAAATATAGAAATATTATACAGTAATGTCGAAAAAAGCGTCAACACAGCCTTTTTACTTCTCTCCTCTTCGCCACTTCTCAAAAAGGTCTAGAACATCCTTGTTTAATGGAATTTTCGAACGGTTTTTTATTAAACTATTGTTTTTTACTTCATTGTTTATTGAGCGTTCAATACTTTTTATCTCATTCAGTAATTCACGAGCTGACTTACGTAGAGCACCTTGAGCAAAAATCGTTCTCTGCTCTGTGTAGTCCGATGTCGCTACATACACTTGTGTTTGAATATTTTTAATCTCTTTCACAAGTTTCTCAATTCTTTCATCGGCGGTTTCATTTTCTTTTGTGTATATCACTTCTACCCGTGAGTTCTTTTCTTTTTTTTCGATGCCGTGAACACTATACGCATCAAAAACTACGATCACTTTATACCCAGTATACGCTTGATATTCGGCTAATTGGTTCACGAGCAGCTCCCTGGCTTGTCCTAAATCTTCATCACGCAATAATTTCAGTGAAGGTGCCGCACCTATTACATTGTATCCGTCAACAATTAATACGATCATAATTACTCTCCTATCGTATGTCGCTTACGAAAAACTTCATACATAAGGAGACTTGCAGCTACAGATGCGTTTAACGACGTTACCTTTCCGACCATCGGCAACCGAACTAACCAATCACACTTTTCTTTCACGATTCGACTCATACCCTTTCCCTCACTACCTATAACGAGTGCAATAGGCATATCCCCGTTCATTTGACGGTAATCTTCTTTTCCAGTTGCATCTGTGCCAACAACCCACACATTTCTATCCTTTAATTCATCAATAGTTCTCGACAAATTTGTCACCCGAGCAACAGGAATATGTTCAATCGCACCTGTCGAAGTTTTGGCTACGACTTGCGTTAACTGTACAGACCTTCTTTTCGGGATGATAATACCATGTGCCCCCACTGCATCAGCGGTTCTAATGATAGACCCTAAGTTATGGGGATCTTCAAGCTCGTCCAAAATAACAAAAAAAGGTTCTTCACCTTCGGAAGAAGCACGCTGAAACAAGTCGTCAAGTTCCGCATATTGGTACGCTGCAATGGAAGCCGCTACCCCTTGATGTTGCTTGCCAATTTGATCTAATTTTTTTCGAGGTACTTTTTGAACGAGCACCCCTCTATCCCTGGCAAGACGTTGAATTTGCTGGGCGGCTTGAGGCTTCATGTTATCTAGGATGAAGACTTTATTGACCGATCGATCTGACTTTAACGTTTCCATTACAGGATTTCTGCCAACAATCCATTCCTCTTGCATCTGTTAACCCCTTTCTTCCGTAATACGGACCGCATCTATTAGTAATTCTTCTAGTCTGTCTTCATTTTTACATAAATAGTGATACCCGAGCAAAGCTTCAAATGCTGTACTCATTTTATACGTAATCACATCGGTATGTTTTGGGGCGGAATTCGATTTTGCGTTCCGCCCCCTTCTCACAATACCTTCTTCCTCGTCCGTGAGCATCCCTGTTTCCTGCCATTTCCTTAACGCCTTCGCCTGAGACGAAGCTGTGACAAACTTTACCGCTTGCCGGTGAAGTGCGTTCGGATTGACAATTCCTTGCCGAAGTAAATACTCTCGAACATGAATTTCATAAGCAGCGTCACCCATGTATGCAAGAGCTAAACTTTTCAGTTGTTTCACATCTAGGTTGTGATTCATTCTTTATCCTCTTTTCCAACGTGTACCTTGAGGCGTATCCTCTAAAATGATGTTCTTCGCTTTTAACTCATCACGAATTTCATCTGCTCGGGCAAAATCTTTGTTTTTTCTCGCTTCATAACGCTCTTGAATTAAGTTTTCAATTTCTTCGTCTTGCAAATCTCCTTGTTTTTTTCCTTCCAAGGAAATCCCTAATACCGAAGTGAGCTTTGTGAATGTCGTTAAAAAGTGATCAATAACCACTTCAGACGTATGGCTCTCATTCACATAATGGTTCGCATCCTTTACTAAATCAAACAGTACAGAAATAGCATTTGCTGTATTAAAGTCATCATTCATCTCCTGAATAAACCGTTGTTCATGTTGGTTAACTTTTTCTATCCAGCTTTCATTTCCATCCGCAAAATTCGTGCTAGCCTCTCTCCGGTGACTCAAATTATCATAAGCAGTCTTGATTCGTTCCAGCCCATTTTTCGCACTTTCTAACAATGCCTCACTGAAGTTGATTGGATTGCGATAATGAACACTTAACATAAAGAAGCGAACAACATTTGGATCATGCTGTTGAATAATGTCATGAACGAGGACAAAGTTCCCCAGGGATTTAGACATCTTTTCATTATCAATATTTATATAACCATTGTGCATCCAATAGTTTGCAAATGTTTTTCCATTTAACGACTCAGACTGGGCAATTTCATTTTCATGGTGTGGAAAAGACAAGTCTTGACCACCCGCATGTATATCAATCGTCTCACCTAAATATTTCTTTGCCATTGTTGAGCATTCTATATGCCATCCTGGACGACCTTCTCCCCACGGGCTATTCCAAGAGATTTCTCCTGGCTTTGCAGCTTTCCATAAAACGAAGTCTAGTGGGTCTTCCTTCTTTTCTCCTACTTGAATTCTTGCACCAGCTCTTAACTCATCAATGGATTGGTGAGATAATTTTCCGTAATCAGCAAAAGAACGTGTTTTAAAATAAACATCTCCTCCAGCTTCATAGGCATATCCTTTTTCTATTAAACCATCAATAAAGGCAATAATATCATCCATCGTTTCCATTACCCGCGGATGATGGACAGCTTCTTTAACACCGAATGCTTTTACATCCTCCTTGTAAGCCTTTATAAATCGGTCTGCCACTTCTGGTACTTCTTGGCCTAATTCGTTTGCTGCCTTAATAATTTTATCGTCAACATCCGTGAAATTTAAAACATATTGGACTTCATACCCTTGAAATTCAAAATAACGACGTACTGTATCAAATACGATAGCCGGCCGAGCGTTACCAATATGAATGTAATTGTACACGGTTGGCCCACATACATACATTCTCACTTTATCTTCTTCAATTGGTGTGAACGTTTCTTTCCTGCGAGTTAATGTATTATAGATTTTAATTGTCATTGTCACCGCTCCTTCTCTTTAAATCTTCTACTTGTTCACTTAATGCCTCTAACTGGTCTTCCATTACCTTTATAGCATCGGAAACCGGGTCCGGGAGGTTGTGATGGTCTAAATCTTTCTTTACTTTCACCCCATTTTGCACAACTACTTTCCCTGGAATACCAACCACCGTTGAATTATCAGGAACATCGTGCAGGACGACCGACCCGGCTCCTACTTTTGAGTTTTCACCAATCTCAATTGAACCGAGGACTTTTGCACCAGTTGCAACGAGCACATTGTCTTTCAACGTTGGATGCCGCTTCCCTTTTTCTTTCCCGGTTCCACCTAGTGTTACACCTTGAAAAATTGTAACGTCATTACCAATTTCACAAGTTTCACCAATGACGACCCCCATGCCATGATCTATAAAAAACCTTCGCCCTATCCTCGCCCCTGGATGTATTTCAATTCCAGTGAAAAAGCGACTTACTTGTGAAATACATCTTGCTAGAAAAAACAGCTTTTTATTATAACAAGCATGGGCTACTCTATGAGCCCAAATGGCGTGCAGTCCTGAATAGGTGAGCACAACTTCGAATTTACTTCGAGCAGCTGGGTCTTGGTCAAAAACAACTTGAATATCTTCCCTTATCATGTTCATTATTCTACCCATACTTGCTTCCTCCTGACCAAATGTAAAACTTCGATAATAAAAAAACGCCTCTGTATAAAATACAGAGACGCTGTTTGCGCGGTTCCACTCTGTTTAAGGGTTATTACACGTACAATAAACCCTTCAACTTTGGCTCTTGTTAACGGTAGAGACCCGCCCTTATTTACTAACATTCAACAAGGGACTCAAAGGTGCATTTCAAAGGATCTCCTTAGAATCACTTTCAGCCGGTGGTGACTCTCTCTGTATAAGGATGGCTCCCTCTACTTTTCCTTTTCATCGTTCCATATATATGAAGTTATTTACACTATATTATATTTCGTTGCCAATGTGAATTTAATTGCTTAATTTTTTTAATACATCACGCAAACGTAATGTTACGGTCTCTTTTCCTAAAAGATAAATAGCGTTTGGCAACTCCGGCCCATGTGTTTGACCGGTTGTAGCAACGCGAATCGGCATAAATAGCTTCTTTCCTTTTTGTTTCGTTTCTTTTTGGGTTGCTTTAACAGATGCTTTTATCGTATCAGGTTGGAAATCTTCTAGCTCTTCCAATTGATTTAGAAATGTCTCCAATACTTCTGATACTTGTTCTTCACTCAACACTTTCATAGAATCTTCGTTATAATCAATTTGTTGTTTAAAGAATAACTCGGTCAATTCTACAATTTCAGCTCCATAGCTTAGTTGATCCTTGTATAGTGCGATTAAATCCTCGACCCACTTTTTCTGCTCATCTGACATATCATCAGATAGTTTACCTGCTTTGATTAAGTGAGGGAGTGCTAATGTAACGGTATCTTCTACGCTAAGTTGCTTAATATACTGGTTGTTCATCCATTTTAATTTGTTTGCATCGAAAACCGCTGGTGAAGTAGCCAATCGTTCAGCGTCAAAAATGTCAATGAACTGTTCTTTCGTAAACAACTCTTCTTCTCCAACAGGAGACCAACCTAGTAACGCAATAAAGTTAAACAATGCTTCTGGTAAGTATCCGAGGTCAGCATATTGCTCAATAAATTGAATAATGCTTTCATCACGTTTACTTAATTTTTTCCGCTCTTCATTCACAATTAGTGTCATGTGACAGAAGGTTGGAACTTCCCAATCAAAGGCTTCGTAAATCATCATTTGTTTTGGCGTGTTTGAAATATGGTCCTCTCCACGTAATACGTGTGTGATTTTCATTAAGTGATCGTCTACGGCTACCGCAAAGTTATATGTTGGTGTACCGTCTTTCTTCATAATAACCCAGTCACCAAAATCATCGGATTCAAAAGAAATTTTCCCTTTGACGATATCTTGGAAAACATATGTTTTATTGGCTGGGACACGAAAACGAATACTCGGCTTACGACCATCCGCTTCAAATTTTTGTTGATCCTCTTCTGTAAGGTCCCGGTGGGCACCGGAATACTTCGGAACTTTCCCTTGTGCTTTTTGTTGTTCACGCTCTTGCTCTAGTTCCTCTTCCGTCATATAGCATTTATAAGCCAGGCCTTTTTCAAGTAGCTCATTTGCATACTTTTGATAAATATCTAAACGGTCCATTTGACGATAAGGTCCATAATCGCCACCAACATCGATACTTTCGTCCCAATCAATCCCTAACCATTTTAAATATTTCAGCTGACCAATATCTCCACCTTCTACGTTTCGCTTCTGGTCAGTATCTTCAATACGAATAATAAACTTCCCGCCTGTATTACGGGCAAATAGATAGTTAAATAATGCTGTTCTAGCATTCCCGATATGCAAATGACCAGTAGGGCTTGGTGCGTACCTTACTCTTATATTGTTCGACATGATATAATCCCCTTCCTATTGACTGCTTCATCATAAACGTATTTAATCATTATTTTAATGTTTTTCCTATGCTGTTTGCAAAAGTACTACTGCTTGAGAGGCTATCCCTTCCTTCCTCCCAGTAAAACCTAGCTTTTCCGTCGTTGTCGCCTTAATATTAATTTGGGAAACGTCTACCTCCAGGATGTTGGCCACGCTTTCTCTCATCGCTTCGATATATGGGGCCATTTTTGGCGCCTGAGCGATAATCGTGCAATCTAAATTTCCGAGGCAATAACCTTGATTAATCACCATTTGCCAAACATGCTTAAGTAATTCTTTTGAATCTGCATCTTTAAATGCAGGATCATTGTCAGGGAAATGTTTTCCGATGTCACCTTCGCCAATAGCCCCAAGGCATGCATCAGTAATCGTATGTAATAAAACGTCCGCATCAGAATGACCCAACAGCCCTTTTTCATAGGGGATATGCACACCCCCAATAATACATGGTCGTCCTTCTGCGAACTGGTGCACATCAAATCCTTGTCCAATCTTAAACATGGAGGTCTCCTCCTTTTCAATTACGGTCTGTTTATTTTCTAGTAGACGGTTTGCTTTTTCAATATCTTCCGGTGTCGTTAACTTAAAATTGCGATAGCTGCCCTCCACAATCTCTATCAAATGACCCGTTCGCTCTACCAGGGAAGTGTCATCTGTTCCGATATACCCTTCCTCCATTGCTTTCTCATGGGCACTGGTAATGACATCATATTGAAACCCTTGCGGTGTTTGTGCAGCCCACAGTTGTTTCCGGTCCAACGTTTCCATACACCCGTTCTGATCTACCTTCTTAATTGTATCCGTAACAGGTACGGCCAATAAAGCAGCACTTTTCTCTTCCACGGCAACGGCTAGTTCATTCAACTTTTCTTGTTGGACAAACGGACGTGCACCATCATGGATAAAGACGATTCCCTCAGGCCGGCATGCTTTTAATCCTTCATAAACACTTTGTTGTCGTTCTTTTCCGCCTGGAACGAAGGCAGTAACTTTTTTCACATTATATTGATGAACAATTTCCTTAATTTCACTTACCTCTATCGGATTCACGACGAGATAAATATCAGTACATTGCTCATCTTGCTCAAAAACTTGTAATGTATGTATAAGGAGCGGCTTGTCTGCTAATGATAAAAATTGTTTGTTTTTTCCTAGTTTCATCCGCTTCCCTTGCCCTGCTGCTAATACAATCGCTTGATAGTTTGGCATATTTCATCAACCTCTATTTAAAGTAAAAAGAACAAAAGTGATAACATTAATGTTATCACTTTTTACGTCTCTATTGTTATACCCTTTTTACAAAGCTTTTTCAAGTAATTTTGGTTTGGCAAAAATCATACGGCCTGCCGAAGTTTGCAACACACTCGTTACAAGTACTTCTATCGTTTTACCTATATAATTTTTCCCTTCTTCAACGACAATCATTGTACCATCGTCTAAATACGCAACACCTTGTTTTTCTTCTTTACCATCCTTAATGACATGAACGGTTAATTCCTCACCCGGAAGAACAACCGGCTTAACAGCATTGGCTAAATCGTTAATATTTAACACTTCTACGCTTTGAAACTCACAAACTTTATTTAAGTTAAAATCGTTAGTCACTAAAATCCCATCTAACCTCTTCGCAAGCTTCACAAGTTTGCTGTCTACTTCACTTATTTCCTCAAAGTCCCCTTCAAAAATCTGGACTTGTATCGATAGCTCTTTTTGCATTCGATTGAGTACGTCTAACCCCCGTCTCCCCCGATTACGTTTTAGAACGTCGGAAGAATCCGCAATATGTTGCAGTTCTTCTAATACAAACTGAGGAATAACAACCGTCCCTTCTAAAAACTTCGTTTGGCATATATCCGCTATTCGACCATCGATAATAACGCTTGTGTCTAAAATTTTCGGCCTTATGCTTAGTAATGTATCTGCATCCTCATCGTCTGCTGATTTTCGCTTATCTTTTCGGGATGCAGAGAGAAGATTAACAAATTCATTACGACGCTTAAATCCAACTTGGAACCCTAAGTATCCTAAAATAACGGTGAGAAAGATCGGAATAACTTGTGATACGAGTTGAATCTGAATGTCCTGCAACGGAATATTTACTAAAAACGCAACCAATAACCCAATAATTAATCCAATACTACCAAACATCAAATCTGCAACAGGTGCTTTTACTAATGTTTCTTCTACCCAACGCAAAAAATTCACAATATAATCTACAAGCCAAAATGTAGATAAAAATAATATAATTGCACCAATAAAAATCCCAGTGTAAGGCGATAGTAATAAGCCAGGTGTACTTTCCCACAACCCAAGTAAATCAGGCATGTATAAGTAACCGACAGTTCCACCAGCTATTACAATAAATAGTTGAATCGTCCTTTTTAACACAATGGTCACCTCCTGTCTGCTAGTATTCCCAAAAAACCCAGCAGTCATAAGCAAAATTCAATACACAATTAAAATAAATGATTTCGTGTTAAAAATTATATCACGATTCATTTTGTCAGTCAAAATTAACAAACTAGTAATTTTATCACTGTTTTTACAATGTGTCAATTTGATTACAAATTAAATGTGACGGTCAAAGAACAGTTGTTCTTGCACTCGATGGATGCCGGCTGTTATTTTATTCGCTCGAACTTCACCCACTCCATCCACCTTAACGAGTCCCTCATGGTCAGCTTGTAAAAGATTATTTAAGTTACCGAAATGGCTTACAATGGCCCCCATAATCGATTTTGGAAGACGGGGAATCTTATTTAATATTCGATACCCCCTCGGGATTACAGCCCCTTCAAAATTAATGGAAGGTGAATACCCTAACAATTTCAGCATTTGGGCGTCTTCTACAATTTTTGTACCATAATATTCCTGTAACTTATTTAATACGCTACCTTCCTCGTAATGTCCTTCCTTACAATAATCTTTAATTAATAATTCTGCTTCTTCCTCGACGTTTGAAACTAGTTCTTTTAATTGTAATTGTATCAATCTACCTTCTGTGCCCAATTCATTCACGTAACCTAATATTTCATTTTTTATACGCAATACCATCCGAACTCGATGTAAAACTTGACTTACATCGGAATAGGTAACAAGCTGCTCAAACTCTAACGCTCCTAAGTTTGTCATTGTTTGATCCAATTCATTCTTATATTTTTCTAATGTTTGAATCGCTTGGTTTGCTTTTGTTAATATAACTCCGATTTCCTTTAAAGCGTACCTTAAGTTCCCCTTATAGAGCGTTATCACATTACGTCGTTGAGATATAGCAATAACTAGGTGTCCGGTTTGCTTTGCTACCCGTTCCGCCGTTCTGTGCCGCATTCCAGTCTCTTTCGATTCAATTTTCGAATCTGGCATGAGTTGGGCATTTGCAAATAATATTTTTTCCCCTGTTTCATTTAAGATAATTGCTCCGTCCATTTTTGCCAGCTCGTATAAGTATGCTGGGGAAAAGTGCGAGTGGATATGAAAACCACCATCTAGTAAATTTTCTACTTTTTCGTTGGACCCTACGACGATTAAACCACCTGTCTTTGCTCTTAATACATTGTCAATTCCTTCTCTAAGAGGTGTTCCAGGTGCAACTAATTTTAAAATGGCCCGAATGGAGGTTTCCGGCTTACTGTCAATCTCCATTTATGAACCTCCCAACGAAATTTTTAAAGCTTCTTGCACAGATTGAACACCAATGACCTCAATTGAAGCTGGGACCGTCAATCCTGTTCTATTTTTGGATGGGATAATGGCCCGTTTAAAGCCGAGCTTTGCCGCTTCTTGGACTCGTTGTTCAATCCGGGAAACCCTTCTGACTTCACCTGTTAATCCCACTTCACCGATTAAAACATCATCAGGTTTTGTTGATTGATCACGAAAACTTGAAGCAATACTAACAGCTACCGCTAAATCGATGGCTGGTTCATCTAACTTTACTCCCCCTGCAACTTTTACATATGCATCTTGGTTTTGTAATAAAAGACCAGCCCGCTTTTCTAATACAGCCATTAAAAGCGGTACTCTGCTTTGATTTAGTCCCGTTGCCATTCTACGGGGGTTTCCGAAACTTGTCGGTGAAATTAACGCTTGGATTTCTACTAAAACAGGTCTTGTTCCTTCCATTGAGGCTACGACTGTTGAACCTGCGACACCCTCCGATCGCTCTTCCAGGAAAATTTCTGAAGGGTTTCGCACTTCTCTTAATCCTTCTTCCTTCATTTCAAAAATTCCCATTTCGTGAGTACTGCCAAAGCGGTTCTTTACGCTTCGTAAAATACGAAATGTGTGGTGCCGTTCACCTTCAAAATATAAAACAGAATCAACCATGTGCTCCAGAAGACGCGGACCCGCTATGGAACCTTCCTTTGTAACGTGACCTACAATAAAAATAGGAATCCCTTTTCCTTTTGCTATTTTCATAAGTTCGGACGTACATTCACGTACTTGAGCCACACTTCCTGGTGCAGATGTAATATCGTCATTGTATACCGTCTGAATAGAGTCAATGACAACAAAAGAAGGTTCCATATCGTTGATTGCTCCTGACACTTCTTCTAAATTCGTTTCTGCAAGGATATATAAGTTTTCGGATTTTATGGCTAGTCGATCGGCACGAAGTTTTGTTTGACGAACTGATTCCTCACCTGAGATATATAATACTTTTAACTTTTTATCAGCTAGTTGAGAGGATAATTGCAGGAGTAATGTTGACTTCCCAATCCCCGGGTCTCCGCCAATAAGAACTAATGAGCCTGGGACGATACCCCCTCCGAGCACACGGTTTAACTCAGGCATTTCTGAAAGTACACGAGGTTCTTTTGTTGTCGTTATGCTCGTTATTGCTTCTGGTTTACTATGTTTATTTTGGGTGCCAGTTTGAAAGGAACGGGAACCTTTTTTAGGTTCTTTCTCTTCAACCATTGTATTCCACTCTTGGCAGGCAGGACATTTTCCCATCCATTTAGCAGATTCATAACCACATTCCTGACATACATATTTTATTTTGTTTTTTGCCATAATATCCCCCTATTCCGCACATCCGTTAGAAAGACGCACACCGAAATTCCCTGATATACTATATTTTATAATACTTTTCCCTTATTTGAAAAAAATGAAAAACCGGAAGGAAGCCTTCCGGTTTTCAACTCTTTATCCACTTGTCACAAAAAATTCCCCTTCATCATTTACATCAATTGTTACATGTTTTCCTTTTTCAACTACCCCTCTTAGCAGTTCTTCGGATAGTAGGTCTTCGATATTTTTCTGGATGGATCGGCGCAACGGTCTTGCACCATATTCCAGATCATGTCCTTCATTTGTGATTTTGTCAATTGCTTTCTCTGTTAATGTAAATTCAATACCTTGTTCTTTTAAGCGGCTTTGTAATTGATTTACCATTAACGTAACAATTTCTTTCAAGTGCTTCTCTTCAAGGGAATGGAACACAATGGTTTCATCGATACGATTTAGGAATTCTGGACGAAACGCTTTTTTTAACTCTTCCATCACTTTTGATTTCATATTTTTATGATCTTGTTCGTCATCACCTAAGTTAAAGCCAACATATTTATTGCGACGTAATTCATGAGCACCTACGTTGGAAGTCATGATTAACACAGTATTTCTAAAATCAACTGTTCGCCCTTTCGAGTCTGTTAGTCGTCCATCTTCTAGTACTTGAAGTAATATATTAAATACTTCTGGGTGTGCTTTCTCAATTTCATCTAACAGGACTACAGAATACGGTTTACGTCTAACCTTCTCTGTTAATTGACCACCTTCATCATACCCTACATATCCAGGAGGTGAGCCAACAAGGCGAGATGTTGCATGTTTCTCCATATATTCAGACATATCAATGCGAATCATTGCATCCTCTTCACCAAACATAGATTCTGCAAGCGCTCTTGCTAATTCTGTTTTCCCTACCCCAGTTGGCCCTAGAAAGATGAATGAACCAATTGGGCGTTTTGGGTCCTTCAATCCAGCACGAGCTCTACGTATTGCACGAGATACGGCTTTGACTGCTTCTCCCTGACCAATTACCCGGTCATGAAGCACCTCCTCTAGATTTAGCAAACGCTCACTTTCATCACGGGCTAATTTGGAGACAGGAATTCCAGTCCAAGTTGCAACTACACTTGCGATATCCTCTGGTGTCACTTCGGAATTTTCTGTGCCTTGCTTTTCTTTCCACTCATTTTTTGTCTTTTCAAGCTGCTCACGCAATCTTTGCTCATTATCTCGTAGTGATGCAGCCTTTTCAAATTCTTGACTTTGGACTGCAGCATCTTTTTCTTTGCGAACTTCTTCTAGTTTTTGTTCAAGTTCTTTTAAGTTTGGTGGGGCAGTATATGATTTTAATCGAACTTTCGATCCTGCCTCATCAACTAAATCAATCGCTTTATCTGGTAAGAAGCGGTCAGTGATATAGCGATCAGATAGATTTACTGCCGCCTCAATTGCTTCATCTGTAATGGTTACACGGTGATGGGCTTCATAGCGGTCTCTTAATCCTTGTAAAATTTGAACAGATTCTTCTTTCGTTGGTTCATCGACTTGGATTGGTTGGAAACGTCTTTCTAGTGCTGCGTCCTTTTCGATGTATTTTCGGTATTCATCTAAAGTTGTTGCACCAATACACTGCAGTTCGCCTCTTGCTAAAGCTGGTTTTAGTATATTAGAAGCATCAATGGCTCCTTCTGCACCACCAGCACCAATCAAGGTGTGAAGCTCATCTATGAATAGGATAATGTTTCCCGCCTGGCGAATCTCTTCCATCACCTTTTTCAAACGATCCTCAAATTCACCACGGTATTTCGTACCAGCTACAACAGTTCCCATATCAAGTGTCATCACTCGTTTATCCCTAAGAATCTCTGGCACTTCATTACTTACAATTTGTTGTGCAAGCCCTTCTGCAATTGCTGTTTTCCCTACACCGGGTTCCCCTATTAACACAGGATTATTTTTCGTACGACGACTTAACACTTGGATAACTCGCTCGATTTCTTTACTTCTACCAATAACTGGATCAATATTACCTTCCCGAGCAATAGCTGTTAAGTCACGGGCTAATGAATCTAATGTCGGCGTGTTCGCACTTGAGGACTGTCTACCACCTCTAGGGCTGGATGTAGATTCATTACTACCGAGTAGCTGTAATACTTGCTGTCTAGCCTTATTTAAACTAACGCCTAAATTATTTAATACCCTAGCTGCTACTCCTTCGCCTTCCCGAATTAAACCAAGGAGAATATGCTCCGTACCTACATATGAATGACCTAATTTTCTTGCTTCATCCATGGATAGCTCTATTACTTTTTTGGCGCGCGGAGTATAGTGAATAGTTTGGGAAGTTTGCTCCCCTTTCCCAATAAGTTGCTCTACTTCTTGTTGAATCTTATCAGATGCCACGTTTAGTGAGGATAATGCTTTTGCAGCAATTCCTTCACCTTCTTTTACAAGGCCTAACAAAATATGTTCTGTTCCAATGTTATTGTGACCTAGTCTTACTGCTTCTTCTTGTGCTAATGCTAATACTTTTTGTGCTCTCTCTGTAAATCGTCCAAACATCATTGAGCCATCCTCCTTACGATTGTTCTAAATTTAATCTTTCGCGAATCAATGTTGCTCTTCGTACGTCACGTTCATCAGGTGTTAAAGTTTTCTTTGCATATTGCTGTAAAAAACCTGGTTGTGTTAATATCATTAACTCATTCAAGATTGTTTTCGGTATATGCTGAATTAAGCCTAAATCTATGCCTAATCGAACATCAGACAAACATTTTGATGCTTCTTTTGATTGAATAATACGACTATTGGTTAATACACCATATGAACGGAAAATCTTATCTTCTAATTGAATCCCTGAGTTGTTCATCACTCTTTTTCGAGCGTTACGTTCTTGTTCAGTAAGTTGTTGAACAACACTTTTTAAATCCTCGACAATATCTTTTTCAGACTTACCTAATGTGATTTGATTAGAAATTTGAAAAATGTTTCCTAATGCTTCTGAACCTTCCCCATAAATACCTCTAACAACTAAACCTAATTGGTTAATAGCTGGTATAATTCGATTCATCTGTTGCGTCATAACTAATGCGGGGAGGTGCATCATGACTGAAGCTCGAAGGCCTGTTCCTACGTTGGTAGGGCAACTCGTTAGATAACCCCTTTTTTCATCAAAGGCATACGTAATTTTTTCTTCTAGCCAATCATCTAGCTTTGAAGCTTGGTCTAGTGCCTCATCTAGTTGAAAACCCGGGTAATATAACTGGATTCGAATATGATCTTCTTCATTAATCATGATTGATACCTGTTCATTTTGGGATATTAAAGCTGCACCTGATTCGGTGTTATCCACTAAATTTGGACTAACTAGGTGCTTCTCTACTAATACCCTTTTTTGGATGTTTTCTAAACTAGACATCGGAACGATTTCAAAACTTTTATATTTACCAAAGGATTGCTTTTCAAACTGTTGCTGAAAAAATTCTAAAATTTTATTTAACGACCCTCGTGAAGCACTAATTGGAAATGGTACTTGATCAAAATTTCTAGCTAATCTAATTCGACTGCTTAATACGATATCACTATCAGGGCCTTCTTCCTTCATCCACGGACTTATTGCCTCATTAATAAATTGTTGCAATGACATTACGAATCACCGTCCTTGTCATTACGTAACTTTTGTTCTAATGTGCGGATTTCATCCCTAACTTTGGCTGCCTGCTCAAATTCTTCCTTTTCAATAAGAGACTGAAGTTTTACTTTATATTGCTCAATTTGCTTTCGGATATGGATGTCTCCACCTATCCTTTTCGGTATTTTCCCATCGTGCTTAGTATTACCACTATGGACCCTTCGCAATATTGGGTTTAAACGTTCATTGAACGTTTTATAGCAGTTGGCACATCCGAATTTTCCGGTAGAGGTAAATTGTTCATATGTCATACCACATTTTTCACACTTCAATTGATCTACAGCTGTAGAAAACGTATTAGGATGCCCACCTGCAAAGGAACTTGAATCAAAATTAAACAGACCTGACAATAAGTTATGAATGGAAAAGTTACTGTCACCATTATCCATATATCCTTTGTCTTGGGCACAGTATTGGCAAAGGTGTACTTCCGTCTTCTCTCCGTTCACCACTTGTGTAAGGTGAACAGTAGCGGGCCGTTTGTTACACTCTTGGCATTCCATTGGTACATCCCCCTTTATTGCCTATATTTTAAACACGCCAACATTGCCGTTAATATCTTAGATCTTAATTCATCCCTTAATGGCAATGGCAACGTTAAAACTTCACGGCTTAATGCACTTAACATTAGCTTTGCTTCCTGTTTATTCACTAATTGTTCCTCGATTAACCGATCGACAATGTGGAATGATGCTTGTTGGGATACTTTAGGTTTTGCCAACTGAATCATGTCATCCAGTAATTTTGCTTTCTCCTGTGGTTTTACTCGAATAATGCGTATATATCCTCCCCCACCTCTTTTACTTTCTACAATATATCCCTTTTCCAAGGTGAAGCGAGTTTTTATTACATAATTGATTTGAGAAGGCACGCATTGAAAACGATCTGCAAGTTCACTTCGTTTCACTTCAATTACGTTTTGTTGACTGGAATTTATAACATCTTTTAAGTAGGCTTCGATAATGTCAGATATGTTCCGCATGTTCCTCCACCTTACCTTCATTTTGACTTTGACTATCTTTGACTATACTTATATTATATCCAGAATGAAGGAAATTGCAAACAATTCGTTTATGAATTTACCCTTTATTTAACATCATATCCTACTTTAAATAGAAAAAACCTCTCCGCGTAATTTTGTCTAGCACAGAGAGGTTTTTCGTAACGAGGATGCTACCGTTACAATTTTGAAATGGATTGTACACCATCAATCTTTGTTAATTCATTTAATAATTTGCCATAATGAATATTTTGTTCCGGTTCCATTTCAATAATAACGGTTCGTTCACTAGGACTATTTTTCTCAATCTCCATCTTACTTATCGACCAGTTATGTTCATTAAAAATTGTGATAACTTCTTCTACTTTTTCTTGTGAATTAATAATTAAGCGAACAACGTTTTTATGACGATCTTTGCGAAAAAAACGGTCAAAATGGTTTAAGAAAATGAGGCTTAAAAGTACAACAATAGTTGTTAATACAGCTGGAGCATACATTCCTGCACCAACAATCAGCCCTAACCCTGCAACTGTCCATATCGAAGCAGCAGTAGTTAAACCTTTTATTGTTACACCATGCACCATTATAGTACCTGCCCCTAAAAAGCCAATTCCACTTATAACGTAAGATGGAATTCGGGCAGGGTCAAACCGAATGTTTGGATGTTTATCAATATATTGATCAAAGCCATATAACGACAAAAGCATCATGAGACAAGCACCTATACCAACAAGAATATGGGTACGGAAACCTGCTGAATGGTTTTTAAGCTCGCGTTCAAACCCTATTACACCAGAGAGTATAGCGGCAATTGTGAGACGAAGCATCATGATATCAAAATCTTCACCGAACCATTGTACAACTTGATTGCCTACCCCATTCGGTTGTCCTCCTTTTTCTATATATACTGAATATCATATGTCATTTTCTAACTATTTTATGTTTCATTTTCATAATCTTTAGCACTCTTTTTATGTAATTAGCCGTTGTTAGTATATCCTTTATTAAAATAAAAAAGCCGAGAAGTATAAAATACTTCTCGGCTTTTGCCCGGCAGCGTCCTACTCTCGCAGGGGAAGAACCCCAACTACCATCGGCGCTGGAGAGCTTAACTTCTGTGTTCGGAATGGGAACAGGTGTGACCTCTCCGCCATCGCCACCGGACTTACAGGATATTTCATCCTTATTAAGGTTTGCTATTATAATGAAAAACACCTTCAAAACTAGATAAGAAGAAAATTCGCATTGATGAACTTGCGTTCATTTTAGATAAAGTTAAGTCCTCGATCGATTAGTATCCGTCAGCTCCACATGTCACCATGCTTCCACCTCGGACCTA
>NZ_JANBWE010000007.1 GCF_024259515.1 Salirhabdus salicampi
GCCGCCAGCGTTCGTCCTGAGCCAGGATCAAACTCTCCATAAAAGTTGGAAAACTTGGTCTCTAGCTAAATAATAAAAAATCGAAATTGACATTACTGGTCGTTTTGTTCAGTTTTCAAGGTTCGAATGTTTTAGGGCATGATAATAATCATGGTGGGCCTGAGTGGACTTGAAGCACCGACCTCACGCTTATCAGGCGTGCGCTCTAACCAGCTGAGCTACAGGCCCCTAAATGGAGCGGGTGATGGGAATCGAACCCACGACATCAGCTTGGAAGGCTGAGGTTTTACCACTAAACTACACCCGCATATTATATCAATGGTCGGGAAGACAGGATTTGAACCTGCGACCCCTTGGTCCCAAACCAAGTGCTCTGCCAAGCTGAGCTACTTCCCGTTTTCTAGATAACCATTAGGTTTTCTAGTAAACAGATGGCGCGCCCGAGAGGAGTCGAACCCCTAACCTTTTGATCCGTAGTCAAACGCTCTATCCAATTGAGCTACGGGCGCTTTTCTTTGATGTCTTGTTTTTTAGCGACAAGATATATCATATCATGGCCAACATTTCATGTCAACACTTTTTTAGAAGTTTTTCATGCGGTCGAGAGGATTTGAACCTCCACGGGGTAAACCCCCACTAGGCCCTCAACCTAGCGCGTCTGCCATTCCGCCACGACCGCATTTAATAGAAGAAACAGCATTTTGAAAAAAATAAATTGCCGTGTATTCACAGCAATCTTAATGCGGGTGGAGGGAGTCGAACCCCCACGTCGAAAGACACTAGATCCTAAGTCTAGCGCGTCTGCCAATTCCGCCACACCCGCTAAAGTGTGATGAGCCATGGAGGATTCGAACCTCCGACCCTCTGATTAAAAGTCAGATGCTCTACCGACTGAGCTAATGGCTCATATAAAATGGCTGGGCCAGCTGGATTCGAACCAGCGCATCACGGGACCAAAACCCGTTGCCTTACCGCTTGGCTATGGCCCAACAATAAAATGGCGGTCCGGACGGGACTCGAACCCGCGACCTCCTGCGTGACAGGCAGGCATTCTAACCAACTGAACTACCGGACCTAAAAAGGGACTTTCTATTATTTAATTAAATAGTAGAAAACATAAAAAATGACCCGTACGGGATTCGAACCCGTGTTACCGCCGTGAAAGGGCGGTGTCTTAACCACTTGACCAACGGGCCATTGTAAAAATGGCGGAGAAGGAGGGATTTGAACCCTCGCGCCGCTCACGCGACCTACACCCTTAGCAGGGGCGCCCCTTCAGCCACTTGGGTACTTCTCCATATGGCTCCACCGGCAGGATTCGAACCTGCGACCAATCGGTTAACAGCCGATTGCTCTACCACTGAGCTACGGTGGAATATTGTTTAATCAAAACTGCGACGCTAAACATAATACAACATTGTGAAGCTGATGTCAAATCTTTTTTTGAAAGTTTTTGTTGATATGTTTATTTCGTCATCGGCTTATATAATTTAACATGATAGTACATTTTCGTCAACATTTTTTTATACCTTTTTTAATCTTCCTTTACATTTCCCGCATCCATACCTTCTTGTATTTACTTGACGCTTCCTACTATATATATGGCCACAAGAGATACATTGGTATCGAAGAGTATCGTTTTTCTTCATGGATGGTAGTGGACGACAAAATCTTGGTGAGTTCGTTTTCCGTAAGAGCTCCTTAAATTCCGGATCGCGGTGCTGATATCCTTTACCTTCCACGTGCAAGTGGTAGTGACAAAGTTCATGCTTGATGATCCCAATTACTTCGTCCATTCCGATTTCCTCTAAATATTTCGGGTTAATTTCTATTGTTCTTTCCTTCGGTATATAGCGCCCACCAGTCGTCCTCAATCGGCCATTAAAACGCGCATTGTCTGGAAATGGCTTCTCAAAATCTTGCAGGGAAACTGTTTTGACGAGCTGTAACAATTGTTCATTAGTCATATTTTTCTCCATCATAAAATACGTTATTTATTAACCATTTTATAAATCAATCCTGTTAAAAACAAGTATTTTATGTATGGACGCACTATTTTATCCTTTCCAAATGATGTGCTATTTAAAAGGTTAAATACAGGTAAACATATAAAAAACTCCCCAACTAAGGGGAGTAAAAGAACCTTTTTCATTTCCCGACATAAAATTAAAGTAAGTCAGAGAAAGATCTGGAGGGATTTTATGCCTCGTTGGTTAAAACGGCAAATTCAAATGGCTTTTCGATCCAAAAACTTATATCAAATTAGATTATTAAATCAATGTTGGTTCTTTTATCAAGAGCGGATCCCTAAAAATTCATCATGATGAACTACCTGGTTGAATCATCGTCAGTGCGATTCGCTCTCTTTTCACATCAACATCATCGACCCAGACTGTCACAATATCACCTACAGCAACTATGTCCAGCGGATGTTTTACATATTGATTAGACAACTTGGAAATATGGACAAGGCCATCTTGTTTTACGCCAATATCTACGAAGGCACCAAAGTCTACAACATTTCTCACAGTTCCTTGTAATTCCATTCCCTGCTGTAAATCTTCCATTGTTAAAACATCTTGCTTTAATAATGGTTTTGCTAATTCATCACGTGGATCCCGTTCTGGCTTTTCTAATGCTTCGACAATGTCTTTTAATGTAGGAATACCTACTTCAAATTCGTTCGCCAATTGTTCGACATTAATCCCTTTGAGCGCTTGAGTTAACGTACTTTCACCTAATTGTTTTGTCGTAAATCCTAATGCTTTCAGAAGGGCTTTCGTCTGTTTATAGCTTTCCGGATGGATTGGAGTTCGGTCTAACGGTTCTTTTCCATCTAAAATGCGAAGAAAACCAATAGCTTGTTCGTAAGTTTTTGCACCCAATCTCGGGACGTCCTTCAATTGAGATCGATTTTCAAATTTCCCGTTCTCATTTCGATACTTTACGATGTTTTGCGCAACTGTTTTATTAAGTCCTGATACGTATTGAAGCAAAGAAGTGGAGGCGGTGTTTACATTTACACCTACTTGGTTAACGGCTGTTTCTACAACAAACGTTAATGATTCACTTAACCTCTTCTGACTAACATCGTGCTGGTATTGTCCTACCCCTATAGACTTTGGGTCTATTTTTACTAATTCACTTAAAGGGTCTTGGACTCTTCTCGCAATGGAAACAGCGCTTCTTTCTTCTACTTGTAAATCCGGAAATTCTTCCCGGGCTAGTTTCGAAGCAGAATACACACTGGCTCCTGCCTCATTAACAATTAAATAAGCTACATCTAATTTGTGATTCTGAATTAACTCGGCGATAAATTGCTCTGTTTCCCTTGATGCTGTCCCATTTCCAATAGCTATAAGTTCAACGGAATATCGCTGAATGTATTCTAGCACCTGCTTCTCAGCTGCAGCTTTGTCATTCTTTGGCGGCGTTGGATAAATTACGTTTATAGCTTGTACTTTCCCTGTTTCGTCAACAACCGCTAATTTACAACCTGTTCGGTATGCCGGATCGACACCAAGTAACATCTTCCCTTTCAACGGTGGCTGTAACAGCAAATTGCGTAAGTTTTTTGAAAAGACATTTATGGCTTGTTCCTCAGCGCTCTCTGTTAATACATTTCGAATTTCTCGTTCTATTGACGGTTCGATTAAACGTTTATAACCGTCCTCAATAGCTTGTATGAGTATGTTTTCCTCTTCAGTTGAAGGGCTTTTTATAATTTCTCGTTTTAAATAGTTCGTTACGTCATCAGACGGAGGATTTACCGAAACCTTTAAGACATCATCTTTTTCGCCCCGATTCAAGGCTAAAACACGGTGAGCAACAACTTTTTTAACAGGCTCTTCATAGTCATAATACATTTCGTAAATGCCTTTTTCATCCTGCTCAACGTCCTTACCTTTCGACTGTATCGTTCCATTATTAAAGGTCATATCTCGGATGTTTTCCCGATATGTCGGATCATCAGAAACCCACTCGGCAATAATGTCATTTACACCTGTCAATACCTCTTCAATTGTTGTCAGTTCATGTTCCTCAGATAAAAACTCTTCTGCTTTACGGGAAATATCCTGTTGACTTTGTTCCCAAACAAGTTGAGCCAATGGTTCCAAACCTTTTTCCTTAGCAATCGTAGCTCTTGTCCTTCTTTTTTGTTTATAAGGACGATATAAGTCTTCAACTCTTTGCAGCTTTTCCGCCTTTACAATTTCCCCCTGCAATTCGTCGGTAAGCTTTCCCTGTTCATCTATTAAGCGAATTACTTCTTCTTTTCTTTTGCTTAGTTGCACGCCGTATTCATATGTATCTTCAATTTGCTTTATTTGCACTTCATCTAAACCACCCGTTTGTTCTTTTCGGTAGCGGGCGATGAAAGGGACTGTATTCCCTTCCTGCAACAAATGAATTACTTGTTTCACTATGTTCGGCTTCATGTTTGTTTCTTTACTTACAGATTGGATGATTTGTTGTTCGAAATTTGATTCAGCCAAATCTACTCCTCCTCATTCTTTCAATCAGTTAACGTAACCTTTATTTTAACATAACGGCAAAAAGAGCACGCCATTCGCAATAAAAAAGGACTCCTTTTATCCAGAAGCCCTCACATGTTACGCCCTATAATATTTCATCCCAATTAACGTAGCATCGTCTTGTATATCAGATTCTCCCCGATGTGCATATCGTTTTACAACCGATGAAATCGTATCATTTTCATCAACATTGTTTAACAAATGTCTCTCATTTACTCCATCTGAAAACATAAAAATTTTATCTTCTTCAGTAAGTGATTCTTTTACGACATTACATTTCCGGTTATTACCTGATAAATACCCTGCTGTCGGAATATGCTTTCTTCTCTTTCCGTTGGGCCCCATTACTACAATGCCCACGTTTCCAACTGACGTGAAAGCATAAGTACTATCTTCATAATCAACCTTTAAGAGCCCCAATACAACTCCTCTTTTATCGGTTAACGCCTCATTACATTTTTCGACTATTGTATTTATTGAGTGATGATAACAACGCTCTACTACTTCTATGACGGCTTGTGAGGATTCCTTAGCTAAACGACCACTTCCTAGACCATCTGCGAGGACACATACAAACTCACTATCTTGCTCCTTGTAATAGTAACTATCTCCACAACAAGCGTTTCCCGCTTTTGGTTTCTGAAAAACCGATACTTCCATATAGCCTTCCATTGTCCTCAAAATAAAACCTCCGTGTTATCTGTTTGAAGTGCTTCTCGAAGCTTGCGTAAGGCTCTACGTTGTAAACGTGATACATGCATCTGTGAAATACCGAGCTGCTCCCCTGTATCTTTTTGGCTTTTATTATCATAATAAATGCAGCGTAAAATTTGTTGCTCTCTTTCCGATAACATTGGCAAAAGTTTATCTAACATTAATTTATAATCCACTTGCTCATAACCGTTCTCCAATGACCCGACAAGGTCAAGTAACGTCACTGTACTTCCATCTGAATCCGCTTCAATACTGCGGTCAACAGAAAGAGCTTGATAACTTTTGCCCATTTCCATTGTCTCCAATATTTCCTCTTCTGAAACACATAAATATTCCGCAATTTCTTTGACAGATGGGGAATGTTGTAAAGATGAAGTTAATTCTTCAACAGCCTTTTTAATTTTAGGTCCGAGTTCTTTAATACGACGGGGGACATGAACACTCCATGTTTTATCTCGAATAAATCGTTTCATTTCACCAATAATTGTGGGGACAGCAAAAGATTCAAAGGATTTATCGAATGAAGCATCGTAACGCTTTACTGCAGCAATTAAACCAAGCATGCCGACTTGAATTAAATCTTCTAAAATCGCCGTGTTTTTCGCATATTTACTTGCGATAGATTTAACTAAATCTTCATACTTGGAAACAATTTTCTCTTGAATCCTTTCATCATATGGATGTTTTTGTAAGTGCTTAATCCACTTATAAACTTCATCCTCATAATTACTGTTACTGGGTGGTCGAGATTTGGTCGCCATTTTGCCCCACCTCGTTTTTATGCAGGTATTTTGTCATAACAACAATGACACCGTTACTATTATTAATCTCTACTTTATCCATGAGGGCATCAATTAAAAAAAGACCAAAACCACCTTCGCGTAGTTCTTCAACCGCCTCACCATTGGAGTAAGGTCCAATCTCTTCCTTGATCTTCTTAAGGTTAAAGCTATCTCCGCGATCAGCAACCATTACCTCTAGCCTGTTTACATATAAGCCGTAGCCAATTGTAATTTCGCCTTGCTCTCCTTCATCATAGGCATGTTGTACAGCATTGGTGATTGCCTCTGAAACGGCAACTTTTAAGTCTTCGATGTCATCGTAGGAGAATCCTACTCGATGCGCTATACCTGAAGTAGTCAAACGAGCCACACCTACATACTCTGGCTTAGCAGGTATTTTCATTTCCACAAAATCAAACGGCTCCTTCATTACTTTCCACCTCGGTTAAAATTTTCAATGCGTATAACCTCTTTCAAGCCCGTAATATCAAACAATCTATAAACTCGTTCTTGTAAATTTGTTAAAGCTAAATGTGAATCATGTTCTTTTGTGGATTTTAAAGCACTAATAAACACACCCAGGCCCGTACTATCCATATAAGTGACTTTAGCTAAATCAACTTTAATATTAGCTCCTTCTTTTCTTGTTAGTGGAATAATGGCCTCTTTCAATTTCGGTGCAGTGTAAGCATCAACTTCTCCTGACAAATAAATAGTTGATACCTGTTCACTGTTTTCTATATCAATATGTAAATTCATGACCGAAACTCCCCCTCGACAGTGATATATGTACTAAATATCTCTTTACCCTAAAATCCACTCTAGTAAACATTGTTTTTTAATGTTTTCGCCTTACAAGAATGAGCGTAAAATCATCCTTAAGATCAAAATCTTGAATTTGCTCAAAATGCTTATAAACTTTTTGCACGATTTCTTGTGCAGGAAGGTGTTTAAACTCCTGGATTTTATTTAGTACTTCTTTCCGGTCAATAAACTGATCACCACAACGACATTCAGTTACCCCATCTGTTAATAAAATTGCCATATCCCCTTTTTCAAGCTTTACAGAGTTACTTTCATATTTTGCAGGGGATTTAATCCCTAAGGCAATTCCCTTGGCATTGATTTCTGTAAATTGATTGGTCTCCTGAGAATATAAAAAACCAGGTTCATGTCCCGCCGAAGAATAATGAAACTTATTGTGATTCGTATCATAAAAGCCGTAAAACATTGTAATAAACATCTCTGAGCTGACATTTTGTTCTACAATACGGTTCAAAACGTCCAGAATTTCGCTAGGTTGACTTCTTTGGTCATGTAAGCTGTTTAGTGCATATTTAATCATCGACATACTCAGGGCAGCCGGCATACCTTTTCCTATTATGTCTGCAATCGTAACACTTAAGTTACCATTCCTATCCTTGAGAAATTGATAATAATCACCGTTCATCTGTCTGGAGGGAACAGAAATTGCCCCCACTTCTATCCCTTCTACTTCAGGTACTTTTGTATCCATTAATGATTTTTGTAAATTGGCCGCTACTTCGATTTCGGACTTAAGTTCCATTTGCTTTTCTCTTAGCGCCTGGAATTCTTTATGTGCTACTCCATAGGCAATCATTGTCTCTAATAAGAAATTAAAGGAGAGCATCACATGTTCAGGTAAATTTGGATATAAACTAGTTAGTGATTCTATATGTATCTGCACAATTTCATCCGGGGAAATGTTGTTTTGCAATGAATCTTTACTAAACCTATCAGCTTTATATAGTGCTGATTCATCCTTCGTCGTAATGTATTGTTTTAACAATCTTTTATATTTCTCCAAGTTAAAAGCCAACCTCCCTTATCGAAGCCACTTCATGACGACAATCTCTGTACCTTTTCCCTCTTCAGAATTAATGTGAAAGTCATCCATTAACCTTTTGATTCCAGGAAGACCTGCACCTAACCCACCCGAAGTTGAGTAACCATCTTCCATGGCTTTACCAATTTCCTTAATACCTGGCCCATCGTCTATCGCCGAAATTTTCAATCCAACTGTCCCTTCATTTTCGATTACTTCAAGATTGATTTGACCGCTATTTGCATACAAATATATGTTTCTGGCCATTTCCGATATGGCTGTAGCAATCCTCGCCTGGTCAACGGACCCGAAACCGATATCATTGGCAAGGTCCCGGCCACTTTGCCTAGCACCAACTATATCCCATTCCTTTTTAATTGTTATACAGGATTTAGAGTTCATTATTATTCCTCCAATTCCTGTCTAAGTTTAATCAATCCTTGTTCTAAATCTAAGGCAGTATGTACTCCTTGTAAGTGTATGCCTAAATCAATTAAAGTAATCGACACAGCTGGCTGTATACCCGTAAGGACCACTTTCGCCCCCATTAAATCTGACATAGACACTACATCCCCCAGGACTTTCGCAATAAAAGAATCAATAATTTCAACCGACGTTAAGTCGATCACGACTCCAGTGGCACCGGTCTCATGTATTTTCTTTAGCAGGTCTTCCTGAAACTGTATAGCTGTTTGATCATCAAGTTCAACTTGAATGGATATAAGCAGATAGTTTTGAAGTTTTAAGATAGGTATTCTCACACCGGTTTCACTCCTTCCCTAAGGAATCGATAATTTGTTCTACATCTAAGCTATCTCCTTGTGTATGTATAATTTTCCGGTTAGTAAATTCTAATGCTGACTGGAACCCTTTGCTTAACGAACTTTTTGTTGGGAACTTGCTTAAATCAATTCCTAAATTCACAATCGTTTGTGCGATTTCCGGTCTAATCCCTACTAGAATACATTTCGCACCAATTAATCTTACTGCTTCTGCAGCTTGGATGATGTGATGCGCAACCATAGTGTCTACTACAGGTACTCCAGTAATATCTATTAATACAACTTCAGCGCGATTTTCGATAACTCCATCCAATAAGTTTTCCATAATAAGCTTAGCACGGTCCGTGTCAATCGTTCCAATTAGGGGCATAACCGTAATCCCTTCCATGACAGGAATTAAGGGGGCTGACAATTCCTTTAAAGCTAATTTCTGCAGTGAAAATGTGTTTTCCCAACTACCCGAATATTCATTTACAAGGTAATTAATAATTGGGTCTATCCAGAGATCGACTTCTTGAACTATCTGCACAAAGTAACTTTTTTCCACCTGTTTATCTACATCTTTTAATAAAAAATTGACTGTAACGCGTCGGAATGACTGAATGCCTATGGTCAAATAACTTAACGGCCATCCTAATTTTATTAATCTCTCTGAAAACTCTTGCAACTCTTGGGTTGACCCTCTATTTTGTACACATAAAAAAATAACATCTACAAAATCTTTATTTGTACTATTGTATAGCTCAGTTGATATATTCGGAAGATCATCCGTTCTATGGGTTTTTTCAACTTCATTTAACCACTCAGACTTTATTTCATCGCTATTTTCTAGAACGATGTCTTGAATCCGTGTATCCATAATAATTCGCCCTCCTCTTACGAAAGTTCAAATAGACAAGTTAATTTTTCATAATAATGTTAACATTCTTATATTAATAGTTCTATAATATTGTACTATAAAAAAAGCCGCTCCTTTGAGCAGCTTTTAAAAATCAATTAGTCCGAGGCTTATTTGTAAAGCCTTATCGACACGCTTCATCAATTTTTCATCTAGATGTGTAATCTTGTCTGTTAATCGCTGCTTATCTATCGTCCGAATTTGCTCTAGCAAAATAACAGAGTCCCGCTCAAAGCCATACATTTCAGCGTCTATTTCTACGTGGGTAGGCAGTTTTGCTTTTTGTATTTGGGCGGTAATAGCAGCTATTATAACCGTTGGACTGAAGCGATTACCAATGTCGTTCTGTATTACTAATACAGGGCGAACGCCACCTTGCTCTGAACCAACAACTGGTGATAAGTCCGCAAAAAAGACGTCGCCTCTTTTAACAATCAAATCATTTACCCCCCGCTCACAAGGCGCTCTAGGGTGTTTTCTGCCTCCTCTTCAGCTTGAAAGGCTTCAGATGCGATGTCTAAATTGATGTTTGCCATTTCTACATAACCACGGCGCATCGATTCTCGAATATCACGTTTCTTCTTCTCACGTAAATACGATTGTACAGCTTGACAAATCAAATCGTTTCGGTTGAAACCATCATACTTCCCTATACGATCCATTTCCTTAACTAATTGTTGTGGCAATTTTACTAGTATCTCTTGTGAACACTCCGACACAACTTACACCTCCACCGTTAACCTGTCAAACACATAATCCAACCTTATAATATCATGCTAGGATAACCATTGCAAAGCGATTCCGATATAATAACCATATTACCATAATTTCATCTTTATACCTAAATTTTTCAATAAGTTGTCAGTTGATTAAACGTTTGTTTGATTTGTCCATTTTCAAGATACACTCGAGGCACGCGGCCATTTATCATGCATGGGACTTCGTAGCTAATTGTATCTAAATGTTGAGCAACTTCATCTACTGTTATTTCCTCTTTTTCTTGCCTTCCAATTAACGTTACTTTTGTTCCAACTGGGTAGAATCGATCCAACCTTACCATAAACTGATCCATACAAATACGGCCAACTATAGGCATCCGCTTACCATCAATTAATACATCTGCTTTATTTAATTTTCGTATCCAACCGTCGCCATACCCTAACGGAATGGTGCCAATCCATTCATTCCCTTTCGTCTCATATGTAGCCCCATAACTAATAAACTCTCCCTTCGGGAGTTGTTTTATATGGGATAGTGTACTGTGAAGTGAAAGGGCTGGTTGTAAAGGCATAGGATGTTCCCTTTTCACCTGTGAGGAGGGGTATAAACCATACATACTAATTCCAAACCGAACGGCATGAAACATTTGCTGTGGAAAACGCATACCGGCAGCGCTATTTCCCGTGTGCACAGTAACGGGTTCCACAACACTCTCTTGAAATATGGATAATAATCTTTGGAAGCGTGTCTGTTGTGTTTCGTAATAGGTTAAATCTTCTTCGTCAGCCGTTGCAAAATGTGTATATACACCTTCAACAAAGAATCTAGAATCAGTAAGTTGATTTATGAAGTCCTGCAACTCCTCTTCTGTTCTTATTCCTATCCTACCCATTCCTGTATCAAATTTTACATGAATCGCAACAGTTTTATGCAATAAATATTTTTTCGCTTCTTTTAGCCAGCCAGATTGAAAGGCTGTTAACGTAATATTGTGGTCAGCTGCAATTTGAACAAACTCCGGTTTAACATATCCCATTACTAGGATTGGCAGATGAACCCCATATTTTCGTAAACGAATCGCCTCATCTAATAGAGCAACGGCAAATCCATCAACACCGGCATCCATGGCAGCCTGTGCTACTTGAACATCGCCATGACCGTATGCATTCGCCTTTATCGCCGCGAAAACTTTCTTTTCACTTGTTAACAAGTTTTTTAGTTCTGTAATATTTGCTTTAATAGCATCAAGGTTTACTTCCATCCATGAATCCCGGTAAAATGGCGCATACGTTGACAATAGCACTTCCCCCCTACACCTTTTTCTACATTATTCACGCTATAAGGTGCAGATGTCAAATACTGTTTTATGCAAACGAAAAGCAGACTCCTAACTTATTATGTTGAGTCTGCTTAAATATATGTTCCTATTTCATACTTTTTCCTTCAAGTGATGAAGCAACTTCAATCATTTCTTCTTTCGTTAAATCTTCACTTGCTAAATAGTAGCGTACGTTGTTTTCGTTCCATTCTATTGTCTTGTCCGTGATTGCCCCAACTGTAAACCCTAGGTCAACCGGTTCTCCTTTAACAGAAACCGGAGAAGTCATGCTCGTTGGATAAGAAGTGTATAACTCTTGTACAATAGTAAAACTTTTCTCTCCACTGTAATTTAAGATAACCCGCTTTCCGTGTTCAAACTCAACTTCCTTCTGAGATGCAAGGGTAGTTCCTTCTGGCATCGTCAACGGATATAGTACAGTTAAAGAAGAATCATTTTCTCCAGCCATCGCTGGAACATCACCAACACTACTACTTAAGTTCTTGTTAGTATCAAAGTCATCCTCGGAGAAATTTGGATCAAACTCAAAAGACGTAAACTGAACTTCTACGAGTTCTTTGTAATCCTTATCAAACACCTTAACCATTGCTGGTTTTAACGAATCTTTATGGAAGTAAATTTCTTGATAAGGTAAGTTTTTATTGCTCTGATAGTTTGTCTTCGTATTAAAGACGTAATAATTCTCTGTTTGTTTAAACGACGCCTCAGTATCTTCTAATACATCGCTCACTAGAGAAGAATATAAATATGGTTGACTACTGTTGTGTGGCCAATCGCTTTGAAACTTGAAGCTTTTGTTTAATGCCGGTGTTAGAACAAACACCCCATCCTGATTACGCAAAATAATTTGACTGCCTTTGTCACTATCAGGATTTTCTAACTGAACCCGAAACAAGTTTTTCTTTTTGTGCCAAACATCAATCTGATAGCTCTGTACATCTTCACCTGTTTGTAAATTCATCTTCGCCTGGGCTTTATAACCACTCATGTCCTCAGCTTTATTATCGAGAGATTTAAGAATATCCTCTTTCGACTTTTCACCACAGGCAGATATGATGATGAGCATGAGTACGAAAAAGCTCCAGAGCAATTGTTTTTTTCCCATGATCACAACTCCTTTGCCTCATTTCAAAGGACAGAGGAACGTGTTGTCACTGATGAACCGCCCGTTTATGAAGGAATTATGATAGTAAAGTGTTTTATTATGTTTTCAACGATGAACGCAAGCATAACGTGCTTACTGTTATAAGGGGTTTCTATCCCACTACTTTATAAACACCTGGAAAAATCATACACAAACATTTGCCATCACCTGTTTCCTACCTCTTTCGTCTGTAAAATAGATGAATGGTCCGTCCACTTTTGTAACGAAAGGTGAGAAAAAAGTTTAAAGCAATTGTTTTTCATACAAAGGTGCCCTAGTATCTCACTTTTGATCAGTGTCACTTACATACCAACGAATGAACAATCCATTAAGTTTCGATAGCTCTATCCCCCCGTCTTTATGATGTTTAAGAAGGCTATTGACGTTAATATCCCCTCATACAACAGTGCGGTGACAATGTAGACATCGTTCCCTCCTACCCGCACTAAAATATATGAGACAAACTATTCGAATATGCAGACTAGCCTTCTTGAATAATTACTTCCGCAATCACAAACTGCTCACTATGGGAAATGGAAAGGAATGTATTTTTTTCTCTGTTACCTTTCACATAAACTACTGGTTTCCCTTTTTCGTCCGGAATCACTTCGATATCAAGAAAGGACAGGTCCTGTCCTAACCCTGTTCCCCGAGCCTTCGCATATGCTTCTTTTGCGGCAAATCGCCCGGCAGAAAATTCCATCTTTCGTTTTCGTGAGGAACATTGATTTAGTAAATCCAGCTCCCTTGTGGTTAAGATTCTTTTTACAAATCTTTCATTTCGCCTTACCTTTTCTTCAAGTCGGCTTATCTCAAGTAAATCAATTCCGATTCCTTTTATCATGTATTGTCCTTCTTTCAAATCATTTTTTTCGCATATCCATTATTTTCTATGGTTATATGTATAATAAGAGTTAACAATAATTAGTTTAGGAGTGTGCCCTATGTTTATTCGTACGGAGAGCTTTCAGGAGTTTACACGTTTATATCCAATTGTAACAGTTCTTGTTGGAATCCATCTCATATTATGGCTTTTCACAGACATAATACCTCTTCCCTTCCTCCTTACCTTAACAGAGTTAGGAATTGGCCAAAATTGGTACATTCAACATGAACAAGAATATTGGCGTTTAATAACTGCTATCTTTTTTCACTTCGGATTTGGACATATGTTATTTAACTCATTCTCTCTAATACTATTTGGTCCCGCCTTAGAACGACTGCTCGGAAAAGGGAAATTTATTACTGCCTATCTCATCGCTGGTTTCACTGGCAATATTGCCACTTTATGGCTAGGATCACCTTTTGTTACCCATGCCGGTGCATCTGGTGCCATTTTCGGTTTATTTGGAGTTTATTTATTTATTGTTCTTTATCGGAAATATTTGTTAGATTATCAAAATACACAGATCATCATAACTATTATGATTTTCGGTTTCATTATGACATTTATTCAAACAAACATAAATATTTACGCCCACCTTTTCGGCTTTATCGGCGGATTCTTAATTGCCCATGTTATTGTTGGAAAAAGTCGCACCGCGGAAGGATATGGTTATAATACAAGACCACGAATTCGGTTCAACCCTAATCGTTGGCGTAAACGAGCCTTTGGTCAAGTAACATTGGGAAAATTGCTTCTATGGGGGTTCTTTATTCTGCTAGTTCTGTTTGGTATAGTAGGTCGCTTCTTGTAATTCGGCGAATGTCCAACCCTTTTAAACCATGATAAAATGGAAACATTATATGTCCTACAGGAGGAAACACATTGAATAGTAAACGTGTTGCACCTTATATCGCTATTGTAATCGGGGTTTTATCTATTTCTACAGCAGCTGTTTTTGTAAAGTTAGCTCACGGTGTACCCGCCTCGATTATTGCTAACTACCGCCTACTCATCGCTGTCCTCATTATGTTGCCTTATATATTGATCAAAAATAGCGGTGAGTTTCGACACATAACTAGGAAAGAATGGCTATATTCTGCATTAGCCGGCATTTTTTTAGCCTTTCATTTTATTTTATGGTTTGAATCATTAAACTACACGTCGGTTGCGAGTTCTGTTGTGTTAGTGACCATGCAACCCATATTTGCATTTATCGGAACATATTTATTCTTTCAAGAACGCTTTCGTTTCAGTTCAGTTATGAGTATGATCATAGCCATTACCGGAAGTGTTATTATAAGTTGGGGTGACTTTCAAATTAGTGGCCTTGCCCTTCTCGGGGATATGTTAGCACTACTAGGGGCAGTTATGGTAACAGGGTATTTTTTAATTGGACAAAATATTCGAAAACGGATTTCTCTCATGACCTATACGTTCATTGTTTATGGCATAAGTACAGTTACATTACTTATTTACAATGTTCTCTTAGGAAAACCATTTCTCGGTTATGAAGCAAATCATTGGCTTCTTTTTCTTGCTCTAGCCATTATCCCGACCTTCTTTGGTCATACGATGTTTAACTGGGCTATTAAATGGGTCAGTACATCCGTTATTTCAATGGCTATCCTGTTTGAGCCGATAGGGGCTTCTATTCTTGCTTACTTCATCCTGGGAGAACAAGTTTCAGCAACCCAATTTCTAGGTGGAGCCGTCGTTATATTCGGCTTAATGTTATTTATATTGAATACATCTAAAAAAACGACTAAAAACAGTGTGGTAAATATAAATCAAAAAGAACATAAACAAAGAAGCGGGTAAAATCCCGCTTCTTTATTCTATGCTTGTATGTTTTGGCTTCGGAGATATAAGTACTAATAATCCTGCTGTTAAGGGTAGTAAAGTTGTGAGGAGTAACACTTCATCATATCTGCTAAACCAGTCGTAAAACAGAGCGAAAGGCAGCGGTCCTAAAGCGGAAGCAAAAACCATAACCGATTGTGAAACCCCTTTAATACTACCTAGGTGTTCTCTTCCAAAATAGTTCGGCCATATAATGCTAAGCACAACCCGTTCAAACCCGTGAGCTATACCCCAGATCCCACCGTAAATAAATGCACCTACTACACTATTTAATTGCCAGAGAACGAGTATCGCAACGATGTGAATAAAGAACGTCACAGCAAGAATATAATGCACTTTAAATTTATCAACTAAATATCCCGAAATGAAGGAAATAGGGAAACCGATGATTGCCATTAAGGCTAACATAGTTGCCGCTGTTCCAGGTGTTAATCCCTTCCCTTCAGCAATCGAAACGATATGAAATGTTATTCCTGTGTTTACTAGGGATGGCACGGATACACAAAACAGAATGATCCAAAACGCCCTCGTTTTCATTGCTTCATTTAATGTCCAACTCACTTCATTTACTTCTCCATGTAAATTCAACCTACGGTGGCTTTCCTGCTTTTCTAACCTTCTTAGTAATAAACGATAAAGGAATAGAAAGAGGACAGCTGAAACAGGAAACCATACATACCAATTAGAGAAAAAATAAACAAAAGCCAGACTGTTTACAACGATAAATATTGCTGCAATCATACCTTTAACCTGTGATCGATTTAGTCTATACCGGTCTCGGGGGTGACCGTCAATAACTTCATTTACCTGTTCAGGACGATTTCGAACGAAATACAATGTAGCAGGAACAAAGATCAATAAGATTAGGAGTCCCCAAAAGATCCAAGTCAGCCGCCAACCAATAAACCCAATCATAAACGTATTAACTGGTGGATAAATAGCGGCACTTATAAATCCGCCAACCGCCATGACACTTAATGCTCTTCCCCGTTTCTCCATAAACCATTGAGGAACTAAAGTATTGGGTAGTAGTGTCATTGAACCCTGCCCTAGAAGCCGCAAGAAGAAAAAGCCGATAAACATCATGATAGGGCCCGTTAATAGACTGTTCCAGAAGCAAGTAATGGCCAGCAATGTTCCAATTATCCCCATCGTTGCTCGTTGCCCGAAGCGATCAGCTAACCTACCTACAAATGCTAACAAAAATCCAGCACCGAGAGTAGCTATTGAGTATAGCCCAGATACAAAGGATCTCGAAAACTCGAAGTCTTGTATGTAGTAATCTATAAATATCGAAACAGAATACGTTTGCCCTGGCCCGGAAAAAAAGAGGCCTAGTGCCGAAACAACCACGACAACCCATCCATAATAAAAGGGGGTTTTCATTGGCGCTTCTGTTGCTGCTACACCTTGCTGTGCCAATAGAATACATCCTCTCCATTTCGTCAGTGATTATTATTTTATCAAACTAATAAAAAGTTTCAACGCAATTTGTCTATATCAACATTCTTAAAATACTTCAACATACAATAGGGGACCCCCGGATGGAAGCCCCTAAATGATACATATTTACATGTACCCCTTATTATACTTTAAAGCTTTTCGCCAAAGTGCTAAGCCCCTTAATAATTGGAGCAACTTGATGCGCGGTGTTCACGAGTTGACCAACAGTATTGAACACTTTATCAAAATCTACTTGCCCGTCTTGACCTTGAAAGTGCTGAATTAATGGATGATTAGGTTTTGGCATATAATGATGCTGATGGGGTTGATGATGCGCATAGTTTTCCATTGGAATTGGAGGCTTCATAAATTGTTCGTAAGGTGATTGATATTGTACATTGCCCTGATGTTGGGGGATTTGCGGCATCATCGTTTGTGAAAATGACTGATAAGGTTGCTGCATTGGCGTAGTCTGATATTGATGTAGTTGATTACCCCAATTGGTTCGAGGATGTAAGTTCATCCATCCCACCTCCTAAACGATAAACAATAATTCGTAACTCTTCATATTATATGTGCCACTAAACAGGAAGGTGTGCTCATACCTATTTTTCATAGAAAACTCCACGAAAAAAAGCCGGTTTTCACCGACTTATCGTTTATTTCTTTTCTTCTCGTAATTTATCTGCATGTTGGCCGAGCTTCTTTATCAATTCAATCGCTTGTTTCTTTTCATCATCATCTAACCCTGCCATAATCTGTTCTAACCCTTCCCAATGTTTAGGGAAGATCTGAGCTAATAATTCTTTTCCTTTATCAGAGATTGAGGCAAAAATCACTCTTCGGTCAGTTGGACAAGGTTTACGATATAAATAACCTTTTTGTTCAAGTTTATCCACAACATATGTAATACTTCCACTAGCTAATAATATGCGCTTTCCAATTTTCTGTAGCGGCTGATCACCACGATGATACAGAAGTTCCAGAACGGAAAATTCCGTTGGGTTTAGACCATAATTAATCATGTCCGATTGACTTAAATCTGAAACGGAACGAAAAGCTTTGGAAAGAACTACAAATAATTTTAATGAAGGGTCTTCTTTTCTGCGTTTATATTCACGTTCATTCATTAGCGACTCTCCCCAAAATTGGATTGAACATATTATAGGTCTTTTCTCACCCTCTTGTCAAAGCACCACAACAGTTCGACAATTTGTTATACTAATCATAATACATTCGAACAAAAAACGAAAGCGGTGTTAATATTGTTAGAAGATACCGGTGAACGAGTCATACCTGAATTGATGGATCCTATGAATAATTTATTGCTGGAACATATCTCCAGGTACCAATTCGCGATGTCCTACCTACATGGCAGAGTGTTAGACTTATCCTGCGGATCTGGTTATGGTACTCACCTAATGGTTAAAAAAAAGAAGCGTGAGGTTCAAGAGGTTGTCGGTGTCGATATCGATGCTGAAATCATTCATTATGCAAAGGGGAAATACTATCACCCCAAATCAAATTTTCTAGTGGCCGATGCAACGAGCGAAAGCTTAGTGAACGATTTAGGAACCTTTGATGTCATTGTTAGTTTTGAAACAATTGAACACATAGAAGATGAGGAGCGACTGTTAAATAACTACTATGAACTTCTAAAACCTAATGGGACTTTGATCGTTTCTACCCCGTTTGGCAAAGGACGTGGAGTACCTTGCGGCTCTCCATTTCACGTACATCAATTACGTCCTGATGAATTTTACGCCCTTTTCACACGATACTCAAATACTTCTTTCTTTTTACAAGACGGTGTCTTAATTGAACCATATCCCGGAAGAAAAGATGTATATTATCCGCTAGGTATAGCTGTTTGTCGTAAGTAATCACCCCTGAACATACCCTAAAGCTTGATATCGCACATGCTCTATCCAGGCGAACAACCTGGTTTGTTGGAATATATTTCATAATCAATAAAAAATTAAAAGTTCGCTATTGTGTTGGTCAAATTGAAAATAGGAATAAACCTTATGGCCATTCAACGCTAAATATACATCCCCTTCTAACGGCACATGAAAAAATAGGGGATGTACTTAATTCCTTTTAATAATGTGCAAATTACAATTCTAAAGTACAGAACGCTTTAAGTCTGCCACATGAACAAATGTTTTCTCCATTCCCTGATGTATCACCTTTCTTTCATTATGACATTCCTACCCTTCCATTGATTACTGGTCAATATCTCAATTTCACCTCTCTCTTGCAAAGCTCGAAACGAATTATCAGTATCCTCTTCGAAACTTGGAATACAGCTCATACAATCTTCTAAAACAGTTAGTTGCGGAGAGTTAATCTCCGGGCGTAAATGCTCTGCAATTTGTGCCACTGATTCTAACACACAATGAGAGGCAGCTTCCCCAACAATTACAATTTCATCGTACAATTTTAGTGTGTTAATTACCTCCGTTTGGATAAGGTTTTTCTCACTATATTCTGGTTGGATAATGCCGTACATTTCACTTAACGGTTCTAAACCTTTTACAATCGTTTGTAATTCATACTCTCTCTCAACGGAGTGTTGATATGCCTTTTTGGCGAACTGTTCCTCCAATGCAGCACCATATGTACCTTGTAAACAATGATAAGGCCAAATACATAATTGTTTTTTGCTGTTTCTTTCGAGCATCTGGACGTAACGAACACTGGCAATCTCATAATATTTCGGTTTCCACTTACCCTCTTTTACATCACGAGCCGTTATAATGGTAAAAGGATCTGGTTCTCTCCCCTGACCATCTTCCCACCAACATGGATGAAAGATTTGCTGTGGTTTATGAGTATCGAGGGAGACCATAATTTGTGTAATATCTTCGGAATGTTCTTCAATAAATGTAACGATCCGAGCCGTATCCTCTTTTGCACCAGGAACACCTAATGCTCCACCATCCATAAAGTCGTTTTGCACATCAATAGCTAATAATAGGACCTTTCTCCTGTAATCCTTCTCCAATCTCTCTTTCATTCCGATTCCCCTCTCCTAGTTTCTACCTTTACTTTACCATTAATTTGCTATTTTCTGAATATTTTGTAACCACTTTATCCAATATTTGACTAGGCTATATTCATGTGTATTGCAATATTCAATGATGTGGCCGCTTAGCCCAAGGTTCTATTTGACCTACAATTGTATGCTTTCGCCTATGTTGAATTACATCCTTCACTCCTTGACTGATTTCCTTATGAGTAAGCCACCTTGAGTGGTTGTTGATAATCTTAAATCCTAAAAATACTTCATAATAGTTACAACGTTTCGGAATGTTTAACGACATGTTGTCAAAATACGATGCACTTGATTTAATATGATAAAAGTGAAAATCGTTTCCTTGTGAATATATATTTTGTATATTCATTAATGTCGGGATGACATTTGATGCTGATGAATGTACCCAAGCAATGATATGGGAAAAGGGACCGTTACGCCTAATCGTTTCCTCTACTTTATTTTCGAATAAAATGTCATCATGGTAGTCCACAGCAATACTAAACATTCTTTTTGGCTCTTTCGCTTGTTTCACCATTTGGCGATATTTTTCTTTATGCCTGCCAATAACAACAACGGTGTATCCCTTTTTATTCAGCCATAAAGAAACTTCACTTAACATACCTGTCCCACCGACAACGAGGACATGTTCCCGATTCATAAAAACCCACTCCTGTCTAACGAATGTAATACATAAGGTAAACATACACTTTGGTAAAAATGAAGTTTTATATCAGTATTATTTAACAACGAATATCCCTTATCCTTCTCCAGAACATCAAGCTATATCGCAGAAAGAACCATGACGGAAAGGATGTAGATAATGTGAAGATCAAGCTTAGCATTTTAGATCAGTCTCCACATTTGCGTGGAATGACCGGAAAGGATGCACTAGAGCAAACTACTACATTAGCAAAATGGGCTGAAAGATTGGGTTATGAACGTTTTTGGGTGGCCGAACACCATAGCAACCGCAGTTTAGCTAGTTCATCTCCTGAAATTTTAGTTACTCATTTGGCATCCCATACGAAACGAATACGTGTTGGTACAGGTGGGGTTTTACTTCCCCACTACAGTCCGTTTAAAGTTGCCGAAATGTTTCGTGTCATCGAAGCTCTTTACCCGAATCGAACAGATCTCGGTCTCGGAAGAGCTCCTGGTGGTATGCCAGGAGTCAACTACGCCTTACACAACGGTAACTATCCCAATTACTCGGATTACCCCAAAAAGGTAAAGGAACTTATCGCGTATTTACACGGACAAGATCCGCACCAATATCATGTTCAAGCGACACCGTTGGGAAAAAGCTCACCACCGGTTTGGTTACTTGGGTCCAGTCATGCAAGCGCAAAACTGGCTGGACAATTAGGAATTGGTTATGCATATGCACAATTTATTAATGGAGAAGATGGGGAGACAGCTTTGCACGAATACCAAAATTATTTCCGACCTTCCAAGACTCTTCAATCACCAAAGAGTATTATTGCAGTTTATGTTATATGCGGAAAGACTAGTGAAGAGGCGGATTATCTTGCTGCAAGCCTCGACCTTGCCCTACTACAAACTGAAAAAGGGATTCAAAGAGGTCATTTCCCGGAACCAGAAGAGGCGATAAACTATAAATATTCATATATCGAGAAGGAAAAAGTCAAATTAAACCGAAATAGAATGATAGTGGGAACCCCTTATCAAGTAAAACAAAAGATCTATGAACTTGCAGATTATTACAACGTTGATGAATTCATGATCAATACAATCATTTCACCATTTGAAAAACGGCTTAAGTCTTACGAACTGTTGATTAATGCCTTTCAAACACATAAGGAGTGACATTATGTTAGCCTTTGACCATCTAGTCATAGCAACCCCTAAACCGGAAATTGCTGCAGCCAATGCAGCAAAGACAAAGAATATTGTTACACTTCAAGGTGGGGAGCATAAAAAGTGGGGAACATATAATTACTTGGCTTTTATGGAAAATAACAGTTACATAGAATGGATAGGAATTCATCAACCGAATAACGCAAGAAAAAGTGATAATCCATTAATTCAACTTCTTTTTAGAAAACAGCAAGAAAACAGAAACGGACCTATTCAATATGCACTACGAACCTATAATATGGATGGACTGGTGAAACATTTTCGGAAACATAATATCGATTATGCCGGGCCCTTTACCGGGAGTCGTAAAAAACCGGATGGTACGACACTACGCTGGCGAATGTTATTCCCACAACATGACAAATTCGTATTGCCTTTTTTAATTGAATGGGGAAATACATCAAATAGGCCAAAACAGAATCACCATATCAATAATGTTTCCTTTACATCAATTCAGTACGGCAATCAAACAATCAATTTTGAAGAAATGATTGATATTTTTCAAACTGTTTACCAACTCAAAACACCTGTTCTAACTAATGAAAAACAACAACCTATCGCTGAATGGCCATTAGAAAATGGAATACTCCAAGTTTCCACAAGGGATGGAATACATGCTACATTTGATCATTTAACATTTCGTTAAGTAATTAGGAGGAACAATGTTTATATTTCCCGTTAATCAAGATATACAGTTAAAGTTATTAGAGAGACAGGATGCTTCACAAATCTTTCATCTTGTTGATGATAACCGCCATTTTTTACGAAAGTGGCTCCCATGGGTGGATAACATGCGATCTGTGGAAGACTATTATCCTGTTATCGATATGTGGCTTAGTCAGTTTGCAAACCATAACGGATTCCAGGTAGCGATTTTATATAACGGGCATATGGCTGGAATGGTCGGTCTTCATCAAATTGACTGGAGACAAAAACAGACAACAATCGGTTATTGGTTAGGAGAGAACTATCAAGGAAAGGGTATCATGACGAAGACGGTGGAACATGTTGTCCGTTATATATTTCAAGAATTAAGACTAAACCGTGTGGAAATACGATGCGGTGTACACAATTATAAGAGTCGGGCGATCCCGGAGAGGCTAGGGTTTAGACAAGAAGGGATTATTCAAGATGGGGAACGGTTGTACAATTATTACCATGATATTGTCATTTACGGGACTGTAGCTCGGGATTGGTTAAATCAACATAAATTATGAAAAAAAGGTGCAAAATTGCACCTCTTTTTTCATGCATTAGGATAAGATTTTCTCATAGTAATAGAATGGCGACTCATAATCTCCCAAATGTAACGAATCTATATATGTATAACCCGCTTTTTGAAAAAGTTTTAATGCTGCCTTGTTTTTCGCATATGTATCAGTTCGAATTAATTCTATCCCTTTCATATGTGCTAATTGTTCCGCAAAGCTATAAAAAGCCGCCCCTATCCCACTTGATCGATAGTTCGGATCTACTGCTAATCGTTTAACACATAAATAAGGGACATTGTTTCGCTGCCACTTTATGTTATCGTAATCTTCATGTGCCTTTTCACTAATACATGCAACCCCTGTAATATACCCACTATTTTCAGAAACAAATAACGTACCGCTCGAAATATCTCCTTCATAATGATGATGGAGCGGATATGCTTCATTCCACTGTTCATTACCTTGTACTTTCATTTGTTGCTTACATCGGTCTACAATATCCATAATAGCATTCAAATCAAACATCGTTGCTCTTCTAATCATGTTGCTCCTCCTTCAGTTATCACATTGCTATTACTTATTTCTCAATACCATTTACACAGTACATTAACCAATTATTCATAGTAAGGAGGTCTAATATTAATAAATGGGTCATGGATTACTTATATTCAAACTTTCCTAATAAGGTAGCTGCAACCATGCCTAAGCCGAACGTTATAATACTATAGACCGCTGGCAAAATATTGCGCTCAAATCCAGGGAAAATAACGAAAATCGACCCGACAACTAATCCGATAATGACCGCATACGTACTTGTGTAATAATGTTCCAGAAAAAAGCGGACAATCTTACTACAGGCAACAATACCCGTTAGAACACCAACCCCAACAACACTAATCAAGAAAAGGTGTCGCTCTGACAGTACATGAATGATCGTTGGATACACACCGATTAGTAAAAGAATAAATGACCCACTTATTCCAGGTAAGATCATCGCCATACTCGCTAATATACCAGATAAAAATAGTATGAAAATGACCTTACTGCTTGTTATGTCCATCACTTGTGCTACCCCATTTTCATTTAAAAAAGCCATAGATGCAACAAGGAGAGTGGCAAAAAGAAATAGGATGTAATGTACAGATCGAAACGTATTCCTATAATCAGCCTTATGAATTAAATAAGGGATAATCCCTATAATTAATCCAAGAAAGAAAAACTGTGTTTGGTTTGGATAATGCTCCCACAATGTATCAATAAGGTTACTTAACAATAATACAGCCGTAATAACTCCTACACCCAAAGGGAGCAGGAAGCCTAGATGCTTTTTCCATTCACGACTAAAAAATCCATTAATCGCCTCAATGAGACGATCGTAAATCCCCAGTACAACCGCTATCGTTCCACCACTAACTCCAGGTACTAAGTCACTTGTACCCATTAACATGCCTCTAAATATATTTTTCCAATGGAACATCTTATACCGCTCCCTTACAATTAGTCCTTCACCATTTTACCAAAATTTTGGTTATATAGGGATAAAATTGACAGGAAATTTACGTCTGCAGGCTATTATGATGTTTACAATAACGAACAAATTGTTTTGCAATATTTTCGTTTGAAGCAAAATGAAGGTGTACATATGAAGCTATAACATTTTTGTATATGTAGCCTACCAGGCTATGGTCACTAGCAAAAAAGGCCGGCGGCAATGAATCTAACATGTCCATATTCGAATAATGAAACTCATGACCTTTAATATTATGTACATTTGATATCATATGATTATGAGGTGATGGTGACAGCTCTATATAACGAATAGCTTGTAATTGTTCGTTCATACGGGCAATAGCTGGTAATATTCCGACCATATCGAATTTGTTGCCTTGTCCATCAATTAATTCCTTCGCTAAAAACATAAAGCCACCACATTCTGCAATAACAGGTAGCCCAGCCTCCACTCTATCTTTAATATCAAGTTTTACTTTATTAGAAAATTGGCTAGCAAAATGTTCCGGAAAGCCACCGCCTATGTAGAGTCCATGACAATCCGAGGGAATGATCTCTCCTTTTAATGGTGAAAAATAGACACATTCAGCACCATGCTGTCTAAGAATCTCAAAGTTCTCTTCGTAATAAAAATGAAAAGCGGCGTCATAGGCTACAGCTATTTTTACTGTTGATTGTATCTCATAATTGGATTTAGCGGAAGGGATTGGAGGTGTATTCAAATAGTCATATATGCTTTGTATATCCACAGTCTGGACCAATGTCTTACTTATTTGATGAACAGTATCATCCCAATCGCTATCCCCTACAGCAGGTATAAGCCCTAAATGTCGTTCTGGTAATTTAAAACTGGAGTGAAACGGCAGATATCCAAACACTTTCGTGTTACAGACGGATTCAATGGCACCCTTCAGCAATTCATAATATGTAACACTGCTTACTTTACTAATAATTACGCCGAATATTTTCAAACGGGGATTCATCTGTTGAAAGCCAAGAACTTCCGCCGCTATACTTCGCGCCTTTTGCCCTGCTTCTACAATAAGGAGTATAGGGGTTTCAGTCACTTCACTAATATGTGCGGAACTTCCTTCATCCGACAAAAAAGAAACCCCGTCATATAGGCCCATCATTCCTTCTATTATGGAAAGGTCTACATCTTTACTATATTTTGAAACGATATTCCGTATCGTTTGTTCACGTAACATGTAGCTATCCAAGTTATGTGATTTCCTGCCTGTAACGACAGAGTGAAAGGTAGGATCAATAAAATCGGGTCCACATTTATACCCTTGAACAGTCAAACCCTTTTGTTTGAAGGCAGACATAAGCCCAGTCGTAATCGTGGTCTTACCAACACCTGTATGAGTACCAGCAACCATAAATCGTTTCATTTTATCAAACCCTTTTTTGTTAATAACACTTGCGGAACACGATGGATTGGGTGGGGAATAACTTCTGGTTTCGTCTCATATACCTTAAGGATATTTTTCTCCGTAATTACCTCTTCACTTTTCCCGATTACTTCAATTTGGCCATTGTTTAAAAGTAATAATTTATCACAAAATTGAGAAGCCAAATTTAAATCATGTAAAACGATAATAACTGTTATTCCTTCCTCACTCTTCCATTGTTGAATCATTTCCAGCAATGCTAATTGGTGATGTATATCTAAATAAGTTGTCGGTTCATCTAACAATAAAATATCGGGGTTTTGGGCCATTGCCTTTGCAATCGCTACTCGCTGTCTTTCACCACCACTTAATGTGTCCAATGTTTTATGTTGGAAATGTTCTACGTTTGTAGCTTTCATCACTTCAGATACCTTCGCGATATCATCCTCTTTTTCCCTCTCATACCATTTAAGGTGGGGATAACGTCCCATGGACACAGCGTCCACGACAGCCATCGGATAAGGATAGAGAGCTTCCTGAGACAAGACGGCCATTTTTCGTGCAAGCTTTTTTTGTGAAATGTGGCGAATATTTTTCCCTTCTAAATAAACCGTGCCTCGGGTCGGTTCAAGGTATCCTGATAGTATTTTTAACAACGTAGATTTACCAGACCCATTTGGTCCAATAATGCCAAAACAAGCTCCATGGTCCACTTGAAACGTTACATCATGTAAAACGGGGGTTTCATCTAATGTCATATGAATATTTTGTGCAGTAAGCATATAACCCCTCCTAAAAGTAACCCGTTCGTTTCTTTCTTAACAAATATGCAAAAAATGGTGCACCTAAAAAGGCTGTAATAATTCCAATTGGCAACTCACGTGGTGATAGAATGGTACGGGCTAAAGTATCTGCTAATACTAAAAAGATTGCCCCACCTATAATGGATAAAGGCAATATAATTCGGTTGTCAGAGCCGAACAAAAGTCGAATTATATGAGGAATGACTAATCCAACAAAACCAATAGTTCCAGAAACTGATACAGCTGCTCCTGTAATGAGTGACGCAATCACTAATAACGTGACTCTGACTTTAGGTACTGACACTCCTGTATAGTACGCCGTTTCTTCACCTAAAGATAGAATATTCAATTCCCTTGCCATAAACCAAGTTATGATTACCCCAACTAAGACAAACGGTAAAACAATCATGTGGTGACCCCAATTCGTTAATGTCAAACTCCCCATTAACCAAAACATAATGGTCTGCATGCGTTCATCTGCTAGAGCTAAAATTAAAGAAAGGGCGGCTGCAATAAAAGCTTGAACAACCACCCCAGATAAAATTAAGGTTTCTATATGAATACGTCGATTCACTTTAGCGAGGAAATATACAATAACTAATGTGATCATTCCACAACTAAACGCTACGACAGGTAAAGTCCAATTTCCGAGAAGGATAAACTTCCATCCGAATAAGAGGACTAAACAAGCCCCTAAAGCAGACCCCGATGATACACCTAATATAAATGGGTCTGCTAAAGGGTTGCGTAACACTGCTTGATAAATGGTACCCGCCGATGCTAACGCCGCTCCTACTAACACCCCTAGTAAAACACGAGGCATGCGAATATCGATAATAATCTTTTCCACTGTGGAACTCCACGTTTGATCAACAACACCCCCAACGAAGGGTATTTTAGATAGTAAAATAAGCCAAACGGTTTTTACATCAATATTCGCACTTCCAATAGAAACAGAAACAATAATCGTGAAAGTTAGTAGACCAAGAAGGATTGGTAGCCAAATAGCTAACGTTACCATCCACCTATTTCTTTGTTCCATATCATTACGTCCTAACTATTAAAATTGGTCTGGATAAAGGTACTCTGCCATTTCACGTAACCCTTCCACTACACGTGGTCCTGGGCGACTTACCAAGTCAGAAGTTAGTTCATAAACTTGTTCTTCTTGGATTGCTGTTATATTTTCCCAGTTTGCACGATTCAAGACACTTCCAACAGCATCATCCATATAAGCACCGTATGTAATAAATATAACATCAGGGTTTTCTTCTAAAACACTTTCTTCACTTGCTTGTAGCCAGCCTTCTTGATCAGCAAAAATGTTTTCACCGCCAGCTATTGACAGAAGATTTGCCATGAACGTACCACTACCAATTGAATAAAATCCTTCACCCGTTTCAATATAAACTGTTTTTCGTTCGTCAGCCGGAACACCTTCAATTGTTGCAACTACGTTGTCACGCGTTTCTTTCATATCACTTACGACAGCTTCTGCTTTCTCACTTGCTCCTGTCAGCTCACCGATTGAGGTAATATCTTCAAATACCTCTTCTAAATTATTTGATTCAATCGCAAATACGGTTAAACCCTGTTCTCTTAATTGTGTTATCGCGTCTCCATTTATAATATCTGCTAAGACTAAGTCCGGTTCTAGTTCCACAATTTTCTCAACATCTGCTTCCATGCCGATAACTTTTTCAATATCAGTTACTTCAGCAGGAAAGTTGTCAAATTCTGACACACCTACTACTTTATCCCCTAAACCTAATGCAAAGACCATTTCCGTTGTACTAGGAATTAGGGAGATAATACGATCAACATCACCTTCAATCGTCACTTCTGTACCAGTATCGTCTGTTAATGTAACGGAACTTGGCACCTCATCCTCGTGGTCATTGTTCTGAACGTTTTCGTTATCTGCTTCATTTCCACATGCCACTAATGCGAACATCATGATTGCAACTAATGACAAGAATAAAAACTTTAAATTTTTCATCATCTGTTACCTCCTATAGATATATAAAATAGAAAAAGCCTTAGTTTCCTTCTAGGAAACTAAGGCATGACTCACCCATCGCATAAATACACGCTCTGTGTGAACCAATTCCTTTTACCCCGAAGGAAATTAGTTCGCAGTATTAGGCAGGTCTCCTGGCTCATGATCATAGCTCCCTAAAGTCTTCCCGTTTTTCAACAGTGACTTTATTTTAGGTTGCTCCCATTTACAGTGGCGGGACCGCGCCGGATTTGCACCGGACTTCCCTTTTAAGTGGTAGTCATATTACCAACACCTAACACCAACAATATGTAATTATAACTTATATCTTAATTGGAAAATGTAAGGACGTCAACTTCTAAACAAACGAAGAAAAAACTTAAGACATAAGGAAATGTCTTAAGTTTTAATCAAGTTACGTATACATTTTTTCTTGGTGTTTACCGTAATTTAATTCGTATATGACCTTCTTTCCGTTTATAAAAACCTCCAAAATTGTAAGGATTAAGGAAAAGAATTTGTTCACCACAATCACTCCTTACAACGGTGCTGGAGCACTATTTTTCTATCGGCTCATTACACATCATATGCAGGTTTTTAAAATTTGCATCATCTATAAAACTATTCTATTACATCTATTTACACGATAATCTGACCGTGTCTGAACATTCAAAATTATTTCTTCGATTATGACCCCAAAATTGTGACAAACGGTATTGAGTTTCTTTGCCTCATTTTAAAGCCCTTGAAGAATTCTTCTCCAAGGGTCTTTTATCACTTATCTTTTGGCGGGGATTCTGTCAATGTGATCCCTTCATTTTGTTGAAGAAAGTAATTTAAGGAAAATTCATTTTTGAACAACAACACTTGTCGCTTTACGTAATCATGAACGAGCATACTTGTACTACTATAATATGCTTTTTCCGGTATTTCCCCTTCTTTTACCCAACGGGCTAATTGATAACTTAAACGTTCCATTTCAAGGTCAACACCGTATTCCGCCTTCATTCGGTAAATAAACACTTCAAATTGCAACTGGCCAACAGCGCCTAATATTGTATCTTCGAATTTCGGAGTTCGATATACTTGGATAGCCCCTTCTTGAGCTAACTGTTGAATTCCTTTCACATATTGCTTATGACGTAGTGCATTTTTAGGGCGAACTTTAGCAAAATGTTCAGGTGGAAATTGAGGCAAATCACCGAATTCAAACAATTCTTTCGTTCCACATATGGTATCCCCTATTTGATATACACCTGGGTCATATAAACCAACAATATCACCTGCATAAGCATGGTCAACCCCTTCACGACTATCAGCAAAAAACTGCTGAGGTTGGGCTAATTTCATCTGCTTTCCTGTTCTTTCTAACCAAGTAGACATTCCTTTTTCATACTGTCCCGAACAGATTCGTAAAAAGGCAATACGGTCCCGGTGTGAAGGGTCCATGTTCGCCTGAATTTTAAAAATGAAACCGGAAAAGACTTTGTCTGTCGGATTCACTTTCCCTGCGCTAGATTCTCTAGGGAAAGGAGAGGGAGCGATTTGTAAGAAGTGCTGCAAAAATGTCGGGACGCCAAAATTTGAAATAGCACTCCCAAAAAAGACAGGTGTCTGTTTCCCTTCTTTCACAGTATCAAGATGAAAGGGATTTCCCGCTTCATCTAATAACTGTAAATCTTCCATTAACTTTTCTATCGTTTCCTCATCAGCAGACTTTTCTAGCTGTTTGCGCAAATCAGTATAATTTTCCACACTGACGAAAGTTGACTCTTCCTCATCTTCACCATAATATTCAATCGTTTTCGTGAACCGGTCATATACACCTTTAAAAGTTGGTCCCATTCCTATTGGATAGTTAACTGGAGTGGATTCAATACCAAGCACTTCTTCAATTTCTTCAAATAACTCTAGAGGATCTTTTCCGTGCCGGTCCATCTTGTTAATAAATGTAAAAATCGGAATTCCCCTATCGCGACAAACTTTAAATAATTTTTTTGTTTGTGCTTCCACACCTTTTGCAACGTCGAGAATCATAACAACACTGTCAACTGCCATTAATGTACGATACGTATCCTCACTAAAATCTTCGTGTCCTGGCGTATCTAAAATATTAATTTTATACCCTTCATACTCAAACTGCATTACACTAGATGTAACGGAGATCCCCCTTTGCTTCTCCAATTCCATCCAATCTGATGTTGCGAACTTTTTGGATTTCCTCGCTTTTACAGAACCAGCAGAACGAATTGCGCCACCTAGTAACAACATTTTTTCTGTTAGAGTCGTTTTACCCGCATCTGGATGAGAAATGATTGCAAAAGTTTTACGTCTTGATACTTCTTCTTGTATTTTCGCCATGTTCAATTCCTTTCTAACAATGATTTTGCTGCGTTCATAATATATAGACTAATACCCTCCTAATATTTTGTCACCCAGTTCCTTGTTCAAACCCTTCATTCATCTATATGAATGAGGTGGTTAAAATTCTTATTACTATGAAGACCAACCTACTCCGTACATCTTATATGGGAAGATCTTACTGTTTCTATCATTACTTGTGCTACGAAAAATACTATGACGTCATTTAAAATAGTATCATATTTACCGTTCATTTTATCGTAAAAAATAAACTCCCGGTAGTAACCGAGAGTTTAAGACGGATGTTCTGAAACATATTAAGCAAAATATTTTTTCGGTAATGCTTTTAAAATGACAGGTAAAAGAATAATACAGAATAATATGGAAAACACCATATAAAAGCCGTTATAAACAAGTGAATAAATAGCGACCGGTTGGCCTTCTGGAGCATATTCCCCAAAGAAAACAATACCAGATACCCAATGGAAGAAGAATCTTAGCAAGCCACCTAAAAGGGTACCAATTACGATATAGGTCAACCATTTTCCGGGTTTGCCTTCCTTTATTCCACTTTTTACATGGGCTGCAAATAGCCCAGCAAAACCGACAGCAGTGAAGGCTAAGAAATAATCAATAAACGCTTGAACGGGATGGTAAATGCTTCCTGCAATAATCAAATCTAAAAGGCCAAAGATGAATCCAGTAAGTAGACCACCTTTCAACCCCCAACGGAATGCCATAATCAATATCGGTAACATGCCGATAGAAACGGAACCACCTTGTGGCCAAAACCTTCCTGTTAACGCTCCTGAAATAATATCTAACAAAATAGCTAATCCACTAAAAATAGCAATTTCTACTAAAAACAAATTTTTGGATGAAGTTGTCATTTTTTTCCCTCCTTTAAAATAGAAAAAGACAAAGCCGGCGCAAGGAGGCGCAGCTTTGCCTTTAAAAAGCAAAAATATCCTTACACCACAATCCCTACGCAAGCACTAACTTACAGGTTCAAAGGGTCAGAACATCCAAGGTTCAATCTCAGCCTATTAGGCGCCCCTTTGTGGTCACTTATCTATTCACTTATTATAAATATACTATTCTAATACCCATTTTACAACTATAACAGTAATTTAATTTATCTTTCATGGACCTTTTTCCATCTTTCTTTACATGATTTACTTATTGCTAAGAAAATGGTCAATAACGACACACACCACGTATGTCTGCAAAACGATTTTGTTCTTATCTTTGATACCAACTATGAATGTCCAGATACTAATAAATAATGGAACATTTCAAGATAACTCATAACGCAGTGTGATATACGGTGCTAATATTGCGCAAACCCTTTTGTAATAATTTTCCTGAAAATGATATTATTAAATCTGATGAAATGCTTAACTAAATATTGACATGTTATAATACTACTATTCTAAAACAAGAACGAAATAGGACTGATATTATGCACGGGAGTATTATTAAATACCATAGACGAAAGAAGAAACTAAAACAAGCTGAATTAGCTAAGGGGATTTGTTCAGTCTCCTACTTAAGTAAGCTTGAAAATGACAACATTGAACCGAACGAAGATATTTTGGCAATGCTATATAAAAGACTCGAGATCGACATGCATGACTTCTCAGTTGAAAATATAGACATAAAAGAAAAAATATTAGAATGGTATTCCCACATAACGGCTAAGGAATATGATGAATCATATAACATGTTTAACAATTTAACGAAAGCAATGAAATATAACAATGACCCAAATGCGGAACATTTGTTTGAAGTGGTACACTTATGCTACACAATCACATTTGAAACGAAGGAGAAAGCGAAGAAGGAATACAAACGCCTGCTAGATAAAGTTAACATGTTCAATGATGAAACAAAGTATTATTTCTACAAATTTGAATCACTCATCTTTTATTATGATGAGAAGATGAAAGATGCTTTAGCATCATTGAAAAAAGCTGAAAAACTTTACACTTATATTGGAATAAATGACAGTGCACTGTTTTATAATTTGTCCGTTTTTCATAAACGAACATATAATTTAAATAAATCAATTATCTATGCTATGAAAGCCTTAGATTTGTCCCAGGAATATTTAAATTTTGAAGTCATGGTTAGAAGTTATCTCTTAATTACAACGAATTACATTTCAATCGGTGAATATGAAATTGCCGAAGAATATCTTAACAAGATTAATCGTGTTGATGAACGCTATATTACCCGTGAAAACAAAGGAATCATTTATAGCTTAAAGGGGTATATCTACTATCAACGTAAGGAATTTGACCAAGCGCTAACATATTTACATAAAGCAAAGGGGTATCGGGATCAAAAAACATTGGTCAATACTATATATCTGTTCGCCTTAGTATACATAACAACTGAAGCCAATCATGAATTTAAGAACAAGTTAATCGAAGGGTATAACTTATGTGATAAATACGGGTCAGACTTCAATAGATATCGCTTTTATATTCTGGAAAATAAATGGAAACATACAATAAATGACTTAACCTTTATTACGAAAATGGAACAGGAAATCATCCCTTATTTTGAAAAAAGCGGAGCACAACGTGAATTGATCAGCAGTTTAAAATTGATGGGTGATATCTTTTATAATAAAAGACAATATAAAAAATCAGCGGAATATTACCGACGAATACAAGAGTTTTATAAGTACTCATTCCCTGTGGAGGATTATTTATAGTAAGGAAGCCAGTCATGGATTGGCTTCTTTTCATTTATTAAGACAGGAATATATTAAATTGACTAGAATAGAAATCATAGTAATATTTGTAAGCGCTTAATTGGAGGAGGAGATAGCCAAATGTTTGCAACGACGAGTTCAATTTTTGAACTAACCGTAAAAAACTTTCCGAAAAAAGAAGGATTAGTTGACGTTTCCAAAGGAGTCAGGTGGACATATGAGAAATGGGACGAAAAAGTCAATAAATTGGCCAATGCTTTTATCGCTTCAGGGGTTGAGAAAGGTGATGTCGTATCCACTTACTTATTTAATACTGCGGAATTAGCAACGACCTTTTTCGCGTGCGGAAAAATTGGTGCCATCCTAAATCCTATCAACTTTAGATTAAAGTCAGAGGAATTAACTTATATTTTTACAGATTCTTCCCCAAAAATTGTTTTATTTGAGAAAGCATTAAAATCTGAAATTGATAGCGTCTACAAAAAATTTCCGAACACCTCTTTTTGGTATGTAGATAAAGATACCCCTCACTATGCTGTACAATACTACGACAGAACAAGAAAGGCTTCAACAAGTAAACCTACCGCAAATGTTTCCGAAAATGATATTTATGCGATTATGTATACAAGTGGAACAACTGGAAGACCTAAAGGTGTTATGCACCGACATCGAGACATGGCTGAGCAAAGTTTAATCTGTTTATCGTACTTAAAGTTATCCGAATATGATCGGGGATTAGCTACGGCCCCAATGTTTCATTGTGCCGAGTTGCATTGTTGTTTTTTACCCCGTGTTCAAGCTGGTGCAACAAGCGTCATTGTACATCACTTTGATCCGAAACAAGTATTACAAATTATACAAGATGAAAAAGTTTCAGTTATGTTCGGCGCTCCAACAATGTGGAATATGATGCTTCAAGAGGAGTTAGATCAATATGACTTATCATCCATGCGATTAGGCCTTTACGGTGCTGCTCCAATGCCACCTGCTCTTGTAAGGGCATGTAAGGAAAAACTCGGGACCGAATTAATACAGGCTTATGGAATGACAGAGATGGGGCCAGCAATTACATTTCTAAATGAGCATGATCAAATTCGTAAAACAGGCTCGGTTGGACGCCCTTGTTTCAACCATGAGATTCGGGTTGTAAAAACGAAAGAAGACGGTCCATCAAATCCTAATGACTCTTTACCACCTAGAGAGATTGGAGAAATTATCGTAAAAGGACCTTGTATGATGATAGGTTACTATAATAGACCTGACGCTACAAAAGACTCCCTACACAAAGGTTGGTATCATTCTGGGGATTTAGGCTATTTTGATGAAGACGGATATTTGTATGTTTGTGACCGAGTGGATGATATGATCATCAGTGGCGGAGAAAATATTTACCCGAGAGAAGTAGAAGATGTATTATATGATCACGAAGGCATTTTAGATGTAGCTGTACTAGGGGAACCTGACCTTCAATGGGGTGAAAAGGTGGTTGCCTTTATCGTTAAAAAAGAGGAATCATTAACAGACGAAGAATTAGAGGAGTTTTGTAAATCTAGTAAACAATTAGCCAACTATAAAAGGCCGCGTAAATATGTTTTCGTTGATCAGTTACCGCGTAATGCCAGCGGAAAGATACAAAAATATATATTACGGAAAAAAGTACAAGAGCAAATGAAGTAAGTAGAAGATTGCAAATTTCCGTCAAGCATTAGGAGGAATGAGAATGAATAGAAGTTGCGTCATTGTAGAAGCTGTTCGAACTCCTGTGGGAAAAAAGGGAGGAGTTTTACACAACATCCACCCTGTACATTTAGGGGCCCGTGTATTACAGGAGGTCGTACGAAGGGCTAACGTTTCGAAAGAGGTAGTTGAAGATGTTGTCATGGGTTGTGCTACCCCCATTTATAGTCAAGGTTACAACATTGGTCGGCTGGCCGCGCTGGAAGCTGACTTTCCTGTTGAGGTGCCAGGTGTCCAAATTAATCGGATGTGCGGGTCTGGCCAACAGGCGATACACTTTGCGTCACAAGCCATTTTATCTGGGGATATGGATGTTGTCATTGCAAGCGGTGTAGAATCAATGAGTCATGTCCCAATATTAAGTGATGGTAGTGATCAAGAAACAATCCCAGAAACATTAAAGAGTAAATATGAGTTTATCCACCAAGGGCAATCAGCAGAACGGATTGCAAAACATTATGGTATTAACCGGGAAGATGCTGACCAATACGCTTACAATAGCCATCAACGTGCTTTAACTGCAATCGATGAAGGGAAATTTAACGATGAAATCGTGCCTGTTCAAGGAATAGATCAACACAATCAACCTTCTGTCGTTCATGTTGATGAAGGACCTAGAAGAGACACATCACTGGAAGCATTAGCCAATCTTAAACCAGTCTTTCAAAATGACGGTATTATTACTGCTGGAAACGCAAGCCAGATGAGTGATGGTGCAGCAGCTCTCTTATTAATGGAAGAGTCGAAGGCTAAAGAATTTGGATTAAAACCACGGGCAAAAATTATACACCGTACTGTAGTGGGCTCTGATCCCACATTTATGCTTGACGGTGTCATTCCAGCTACAAAAAGAGTACTGGACAAAGCAGGACTTACACTGCAGGATATGGACGTTGTAGAAATTAATGAGGCATTTGCACCAGTTGTGTTAGCCTGGCAAAAAGAATTAGAAGCTGATTTAAGTAAGGTGAATGTAAACGGCGGTGCTATTGCACTCGGTCATCCGTTAGGAGCAACTGGAACGAAGTTAATGACATCATTGCTTCATGAGCTGGAGCGTAAACAAGGTAAGTATGGTTTGCTAACCATTTGCATCGGACATGGGCAAGCAACATCAGCTATTATTGAACGATATTCGTAAATAGGAGGTGTGCAATATGACAGCTACTGTCTTATTATCTAACGATGAACATGTAGCGACAATCACGTTGAATCGTCCAGAACAAATGAATGCCATGAACTTGAACATGATCGAACAATTGTTAAGCAAACTTGAAGAGGTTCAACAAAGTAACGCCAATATTTTAGTTATTACAGGGAGAGGAAAGGCATTTTCAGCGGGCGGGGACATTAAAACGATGTTACAGGATACAACCGATGAAGAATTTTCTTCAGTAATGGATAAACTTAAACAGATTGCGATCATGTTACATACAATGCCAGTAATTACAGTTAGCGCTGTTAATGGAGCAGCCGCCGGATTAGGGTTTAGTTTAGCAATTGGAACAGATTATGTTCTCGCAGATACCCGGGCAAAATTAGCCATGAATTTTATAGGTATTGGTTTAATACCTGACGGTGGAGGCCACTTCTTTTTAGAGAGGCGAATTGGATCTTCCAAAGCAAAACAACTGATTTGGGGAGGAGAAAAGTTAACAGCTTCTGAAGCCCAAAAAATGGGGATTGTTGATCATATAAATGAAGAGGGTTTTGATTTTCATACGTTTACAGAGCAGTTTATTGTTAAGCTTCGTAGGAAACCACTTCAAGCGATGATTGAAACGAAAAAGATATACTCAGATTCCAGTCAATCACAACTTTTATATGTATTAGAGAGAGAAACCATTGGACAACAGAGCATGAGAACTACAAAAGATCATCTAGAAGGAATTCATGCTTTTTTAGAGAAACGACAACCTCGATTTAATGAAACATCATAACAGGTACTACACCTGCTTATGATGTTCTTTTATTTCAGCAATTCCCATTTCACCACAGTTCGGACAGCTTAACATATGTAATTCATCCTCATGTATTTTATCCATTTCCTCTCCATTACAAAACCGACATGTATGTACATAGGATGTTCCTTTACTATTATCACTTATATCACCACAAGTTTGGCATTGAGTAAGATACTGGATGTCATCATTTTGTTCATCTAAACTTAACATAAAAGATCGGGAATAAAAACAATGTTCACAATCTATAAATATTGTTTTCTCCATTTTTTCACTCCTAACATGATAGATATAAACAGTTTCTCTATCAGTACAATCTTTTATACCCTATCACATGAAAATTAAACTTAAATCTATCAAGTTAGGCAAATGCTTAATATCATTACAAAAAAACAAGGATATGCCCATATCGGTCATATCCTTAAGAATTATACTTTCTTCTTTTTTGCTGCTTTCTCTCGTTCGTTTTTATTTAAAAGCTGTTTTCTCAATCGGATGGATTCTGGTGTTACTTCACAGTATTCATCATCATCTAAATATTCAATTGCTTCTTCTAAGCTCATTTTACGAACACTTTTAATCGTTGTTGTTTGGTCTTTTGTTGCCGAACGAACGTTAGTTAAATGCTTCTCTTTCGTAATGTTAACCGTTAAATCATTTTCACGGTTATGCTCGCCAACAATCATTCCAGCATAAACGTCTGTACCAGGTTCAACAAATATCGTACCCCTGTCCTCAAGTCCCATTATACTGTATGTTGTAGCTTTTCCGTTTTCCAATGAAACAAGAACTCCTTGGCGGCGACCACCAACTTGTCCTTCTACAACAGGTTCATATCCGTCAAACGTGTGGTTCAATATACCATACCCTCTTGTTTGGGACATGAATTCAGTAGCGTACCCGATTAGTCCACGTGAAGGTACCTTAAACTCCAAACGAACTTGTCCGTTACCTTGGTTTACCATGTCCAGCATTTCACCTTTACGGGCACCCATCGCTTCTATCACTGTTCCAGTATATTCCTCAGGAACATCGGCTTGTACCCTTTCTACAGGTTCACACATAACACCATCTACTTCACGTAGGATAACTTGAGGTTTTGAAATTTGCAACTCATATCCTTCTCGACGCATATTTTCAATCAAAATCGACAGGTGTAGCTCTCCACGTCCGGATACTCTCCAAGCATCAGGTGAGTTTGTATGTTCAACGCGTAAACTTACATCTGTTTCTAGTTGAGTCAATAACCTTTCCTCAATCTTTCTTGCTGTAACGAATTTCCCTTCTTTACCTGCAAATGGGCTATTGTTTACAAGGAACGTCATTTGTAATGTGGGTTCATCGATTCGTAAAGTCGGTAGGGGATCAACATGGTCTGGTGGGCATACGGTGTCACCTACATTGATGTCTTCCATTCCAGCAATTGCTACAATGTCTCCTGCTTTAGCTTCTTCAATCTCAATACGTTTTAGACCGATAAAACCGAATAACTTCGAGATCCTAAAGGATTTTTCTTCTCCTTCTTGATTCACTAATGTTACTTGTTGACCAGTCTGCACTTTTCCTCTAAATACTCGTCCAACACCAATTCTTCCAACATACTCGTTGTAATCTAACAATGTAACTTGGAACTGTAATGGTTCTTCCCCATTATCAATAGGAGCAGGTATATGTTCCATTATGGTCGTAAAGATCGGATCCATTGTTTCGTTTTGCTCATCGGCTTCAAAACCAGATGTACCTTGTAATGCAGAAGCATATACAACAGGGAACTCCAATTGTTCGTCGTCCGCTCCTAATTCAATGAATAAGTCAAGAACTTCATCAACAACCTCGGATGGACGTGCATTTGGGCGGTCAATTTTGTTTAAGACAACAACTGGTGTTAATTTTTGTTCAAGTGCTTTTTTTAATACAAAGCGTGTTTGTGGCATACATCCTTCATAAGCATCTACAACTAATAAAACACCATCAACCATTTTCATAATACGTTCCACTTCGCCACCGAAATCAGCGTGGCCTGGTGTATCAAGAATATTAATTCTTGAATCATTATAGTTAATGGCTGTATTTTTAGCTAAAATGGTAATACCGCGTTCTTTTTCTAAATCATTTGAGTCCATTGCTCTTTCATCCACTTGTTCATTATCACGGAATGTGCCTGAATAGCGTAACATTTGATCGACTAGGGTCGTTTTTCCGTGGTCAACGTGAGCGATAATAGCAATATTTCTTAATTCGTCTCTTCGTTGCATTCCAATACTCTCCTCTAACGATTATTCGCATTGCATAACTTGATAATTATAACACATATTGACATAAAACGTACAAACGTCATCTAGAACTGCATTTATTACCTTTAGTATGAAACATGTCATGTTATCGATTCAATTAAATAACAAACTGCACCTCCAAATATTAGTTCTATGTCTAACATTTGGGGTGCAGTTCAATCTAACCTTTATACATCTTCTTTTTGCACGTTTCGACTCATCTCTAAATAATGTCCAAACACTCGGGCAAGTTCTTTTAAACGATTTTGTACATCTTCATCAATTAACTCATTTTGAGTCGAGAAGTGACTGCTGTGTGTATAAACATAGTTTGGTGTTACAAAACTACGGAAGTAGTCTAAAATTGGTCTTAGTTGGTTTTGAGCCACAAGGTGATGTTGGAAAGACCCTCCATTTGCGACAATCGCCACTGGCTTATAACGCATTGCATTCGGTGAAATCAAATCAAACATGTTTTTTAATGTTCCAGGAATTGAGCTCTGAAATACTGGAGTTGCAATAATATACCCATCTGCTGAACTAATTTCATCAATTAATTTTCGTGTATCCTCGTTATATTGTTCTGGTGGTCTTCCATCGACAAATTGTAGGTCATAATCTTCTAAATATACATGTTTTGTTTCAATATTAGAGTGATACTTATTTAAGTATTGATCGGTCTCCTGCAACAATACTTTTGTTTTGCTTCCTACAACTGTTCCATTAATAAAAAGTACTTTCATCATGTCGCCCCTTTCAGCCTGTTAACATTGCTCCGATTTTTCTCTACATATGCTATTTTAATCCATGGACACGGGATAAAGTCAAATAGTAGGCATTCTAAGTATGATTAAACTTGCTCCGTAATCTCATCAATAACAGAAGTTGTTAATTCATGTAAATCTTTTTCGTTATTAAGTAAATAGCAATACTTCGCTAATTCGTAATAATCTTGAGCTAGTTTATATTCCCCCATTTTGTTATAACAACGAGCCATTTGGAAATATAAATCACCTTGTAAATATAACAACTCTTTACTTTTGGCATAATTTATCCCTTTTTCAGCCGTACGTATCCCTTGGTCAAACAGCCCCATCTCTACTAACAGTCTTGCATAATTATAGTAAATACGAATATTTATTTTCATATCTGATATGTAAATATTTCTAGTTAAAGATAGCAGTAACTCATCAAAGATTTTTTTACTTTCCTCAAACCGACCAGACTGTTGCAATATAATTGCCTTACTCTGTAAGATTTCTATGTCTCGTTCGGATAAACTTTTATTTGTAGTCATACTACAATCTAATGCCTCTTCCAAATAAAACAATGCTTTATCTATGCCCTTCTGTAAGTGATAGGCACATATTCCTTTATGCCATAATAAAAACTGTTTCATCTCCAAGTGACTTCTAAACAGAGGATTTTTTAATTCTAAAGAAACCATTTCATCAGCACGTTCATAGTCTCTTTTGCGGACGGATTTTCGAATTTCTTCTATTGTCATTGTTATATAATCTGATCTTGGTGAATTATAGTGGTTGAAGAAAAAAGGTAACTCTACCCCCAACCTCTTTGATATTAGATACAGAAGGTCAGCAGATATGTTAATTTCCCCTTTTTCAAGTCGACTAATATAAGCTTGAGAGCATATTCCTTCACATAACTCCTTTTGTGAAATTCCATAATACTCTCTTATTTCTTTTATTTTTTCTCCGATATTTTCACTAATTAACATACATACACCTACCTGGGATAAATTTCCTCAAAATATTACTATGTTAATATGTTTATCTTATTTTCCTATGTATTTCCATTAAATTGGGTGAAATTCGACATTCATCGCTTTAATTGGAAAATTCAAACTTCTAACAAACATGGTATAACTATAATAGAACTTATTTAGAAAGGATGGTGATGGTATGAAACGTTTGTTTTTCACATGCCTTATTGCAATCACCTTCATTTTCACTATTGCCGATTACACTAGTCAAAAAGATTTCACAGAAGAGGCTGGCTTAAATATTACTTATGCTGATCCAGAGCCGGGCCCAGTGCATTAATGGAAACGAAATAATGCAAGGCATTGTATTTGAAATGGCTTTACAAATTAAAGGTATCCCCTCTAAAATTTTTTAGAGTTTCCATTATTAAAGTTTTACATTCCTTTCCCTGGTGCTTAAACCAGGGTTTTTTTTGTCTGATTTTATATTATATTATTATAGTTTTACCTTGCTGTATACCGATTTCATTATACTTTTGCAAACATTTGTCGCTAGATTGTTGTCTCGTTGTAACATTGACGTCATATAAAGTTGTTATAATGCCTCCATGTATAAGGAGGACGATATCATGAATCATCTAAACATACTTTTGCTTACAATGCTTTTTATTTTTTCTATAAACGAACAGTTTCTATCTCAAATAGATCTGACCGATACAATAATGGCGGTCGAAACCGAACAAATAGAGGGACATGCAAAAAGAGAAACGATAATTGAACGTAAACAAGTTCTCAAGATAGAAAAACAAAAATACGAACACGCCCACGTGCATACTTCTGCGTCAACACAAAAAATTATGATGAAAGTTGAAGCTACAGCATACACCGCAAATTGTGACGGCTGCAGTGGAATCACCGCTACTGGCATTAATCTAAAAGCGGATCCAAATGCAAAAGTTATTGCTGTAGATCCGAACGTTATCCCGTTGGGTACAAAAGTTTATGTAGAAGGCTATGGAGAAGCTATAGCTGGTGATATTGGTGGGGCAATTAAAGGAAATAAAATTGATGTATTTTTTCCCTCAAAAGAAAAAGCTGTAAATTGGGGAGTAAAAACAATTAATATTACCATTATAAAATAAATTAACATGCCCATCTGTTTAAGATGGGCACTTTTTTATTTATTCTCCTTTTTGGATGATACTGCCTTATTTAACTTTTCAAAATCTTGGTTTGCTTTTAATGTTGCGTTAAACGGATTTTTGTAACCTTCTTCCTCAAACGCACCATCTGTAGAAACACCCATTTCTACTCCTTCTGAATCTTGATAAACCCCTTCCTTTTCTCCATCAAAATGTGGCGAGATGTCTCTCACATCTGTTCTTCTTTTCAAAGTATCGCCTCCAATAGAACCATTATGCATAGAGTTGTTCATCGAGCGTAAAATATGTATACAAAAATCATGAGGAGGATGGATATGGGTGCGATTCAACAAGATGGTCATATCTTTGAAATTGAATATAGTGTCAGTCTACAGAAAGGAGCTGTTCATGTTTATAAGGATGGGAATTTCCTAAAGGAAATTACCTTTCAATTTGAAGGAGAGAAGCCTGATGAAGAAAAAATTGAAAACCTCATTAATCATTACCTCGAGGGCAAACAATTACATTAAAATAACGACATTACCATTTGTACTTGTTCTATTGTATTTTTAACCCTATATTTGTTAAATAATGGGGCATTTCTTTATGTTGGTAGGCATCCTTCAAGGGCTCGAAGAAAAGTGGACTGCAATAAGTGACGTAACACCTATTGTATTCGACTCTCTTCATAAATGCCTACAAATCTGGTGTAATTCAATTACACATACATACTTTGACAATCTCCATTCACCTTTCCTACACAATTCCTAAAAATCGTTAATGGTTCAGATCGATTTTATATTGGAAAACATGAGTAGCACAATTATTTGAATATTCAACTCATACCCTCGAAACACTTCATTCCATTGCTCAAGGCGTCGTGTAGTGACAACACTGCATCGATTTTATTTGCGTTTTTTTTAATCTATATTTTATATTTAATTTCAAAAGGAGGGGTATCTCCTGCACATTGACAGATAACGAAAAACATTCCGTAATAAAATGTATTAATTACATTTCGATCATGACTTTTAGGGGGAGTGAAAATGAAAAACGTATGTGTTTTTGCCGGCTCAAACTACGGTGCTCGTCCTTCATTCAAACAAGGGGCAAATCAACTTGGTTCTTTATTAGCCACTAAGGGAATTGAATTAATATATGGGGGTTCGAATACTGGTTTAATGGGAGAAGTTGCAAATGAAGCATTAGCACAAAATGGGGATGTTACTGGAGTGATGCCGAAAGGCCTTTTTAAAGGTGAGATTGTCCACGAGCATTTGACTCAATTAATAGAAGTTCAGGACATGCATGAGCGAAAAGCAAAAATGAATAATTTATCCGATGGATTTATCGCTTTACCAGGTGGTCTTGGAACATTTGAGGAGCTTTTCGAAGTGTTGAGCTGGTCCCAAATCGGTATTCATCAAAAACCAATTGGTATTTTGAATATCGAAAATTACTATACACCATTATTAGACTTAATCGAACATGCTACTACAGAGCAATTTATGTACAAATCACACCAAGAGTTAATTTTATCTGCGGAAGACCCAGAAGATTTATTAGAAATGATGATAAATTTTCAACCACCTACTTATGATAAGAAATGGTCCACATAAACATCATAAAAATGAGTGTAGAATTTCTCTACACTCATTCATATTATGTACTAGGAAATAATTGAATACCATATGCTTCAAGCACATATCTCGGTACGAAGAATCGAGCTGTTTTTAAAGGATCAACAACTTGGCTTACTTGTACCTGACCCACAGCACTCATTAACATCGTTAACTGTCCTAAAGACAAATTTGTATATGGTTTAAGCGTTTGAATCATTTCTTCAACCGCAACATCCACCGCTTCATCTAAAGTTTCCTTTGAAACAAGGAAAGCCACTCCGTCATTGTTTTCTACGATTGGATGTTGTAATTGCTTTTCTTTCAATACTTCTAAGGTAACGGTTACTTCTCCAGGAATTTCCACACCTGAAACACCAATCTCACCGTCCCCCATCGCAGCATGTAAATCTCCTAAAGCAAATAGGGCTCCCTGATGAAAAACAGGAAAGTAAAGCGTTGCCCCTTTCGCAATAAGTTTCGTATCCATGTTTCCTCCGTGTGCACCAGGAGTGCCATTAGAAACAGCCTCTTTCTCAGGAGCTACCCCAATAACACCAATCATCGGATTTAAAGGAATTTGTAACTGGTCATCAAATGCCACATGGCCATCCTGTACCGGCAAAACCTTGACTTCAAAATTCTCCAGTTGATGACCCATCACCCCTAAATTTGGACCAGTAGACATGACACCGCGGTTGCCTAATTTGATTTCATCAATGGATACCTTCAATACGTCCCCTGGTTGTGCTTCTTCCACATATACAGGCCCGGTTGCAGGGTTAATTCGATTCCAATCAACCGTCTGAAAAGTTGTCTGTTCACTTGTTATTTGATCCTCAAAACAGTCATATGTATCTATTACAACTTGATCACCGGAATTCACACGTAAAGCTGGAGCGTGTTCTTTTGACATCGAGTATATAAAGGACGTTCTGTCGAGCTTTTTTTGTTCCATTTTCTTTCCACCTTTCAAAACAAGAATTGAGTAAAAATAAGATTAATAACATTATACAGATAGATGATCCGTATGAATAGTGGCGAAAAATGACGTCGGGTTTACTTGAACCTAGCGGAACAAAATTAAGATAAAATGTCCTCTTTATGTAATATCATATCTATGTGCAATATACCGTCATACATATATGGTTCTGAAACCGTTTGAAACCCTACAGATTGGTAAAATTCTTCTAGGTATAACTGGGCTTGAATTTTAATGGAGGTTTCGCCCCAATCTTTTAATAAAATAAGAATGGCATTTTTCAACATGGTCCGAGCATATCCGTTACCACGAAAATCTCTATTGACAATAACTCTTCCTACAGATGCTTCTTCAAATTTCGTTCCACTTGGGATTAATCGACAATACGCTGCAATCCGCTCCCCGATTTGCAAATAGTAATGTATCGCATCTTGATCAACGTTATCGATTTCAGGATAAGGGCATTCTTGCTCTACTACGAACACATCAACCCTCTCCTTTAGGATTGCGTATAATTCATTATTCGACAATTGCTGAAATGATTTTTTCATCCATTGCATAACTATTCTCCTTCATGTAGTATGTTATGGTTTGTTTCTAGCCAAAAAAGAAATCTAAAATGTTTTCTGTATGAGAACTTTCCTGATTATAAAACTGAGAATAACCGCAATTGGTACATGAAACAACAGTAAATTGATAATTTTGAATATCAAACATCTTTGACACTTGTACCTGTCATAAACACTGCTTTATTTCGGCATTTGTACTTCCACACTTAATAAAACATTTTTCTTCAGAGATGAGACCCTCACCCTTTTATTAAACCTTTTTTAATATAAAAACCCACATAAATGTGAGGGCTTGTTTTAATTCTTCAGGTAAGTGTTTCGTATGTGATGATGTAACTCCTTCTTTATATACACCTAATCCGTCAATGACATTAAAACCTATGTTCTCAGCTAACTTACGAAATTCCCATGGCATCATCGTATTACATATAACATCTTCACCGTATAACCTTTGAAAACTATTTCCCCTTGGGGTAGCAGTTGGTCCTAATATTCCGACACATAAATGCCCTCCAGGTTTCACTATTCTCCTGATTTCCTTGACTGCCTTTACCGGCAGTGCCGTCCATTCAAGAGAGTTTATTGCCATAACAGCATCAAATGAGTTCGATGCTAATGGTAAATCAATAATATCACCAACTTCAAATGTTAACGGGATACCTGATTTTCTTTGGTTTGCCCGCTTAATCATTTCTGCTGAAATATCAATTCCTGTTACTTTGTATTGCAACTGACTTAACTTATATGAACCATAACCATCTCCACAGCCAATGTCTGCGACCTTACTACCTATACCAACAAATTTTCGGAAGAAAGGTATAATATCTTTCCGGCTCCCTTTCTCCCACATATTTTCACTACTTTGGTGCCAAAATTCAGCCTTTTCATCCCACTGTTGTTGAGCACTTTTATGCCAAAACGATTCTTTTTTCATAAGATCTCACCTTTCATCTATAACGATTTCGCTTTTATGTGATGAAATCCTTCCTTCCATAGATACAAAAAAAGCGTATTCCGAAATATCGGAATACGCTTTTGTTAATGATTTATAGTTTTACAACGTTTGCAGCCTGTGGACCGCGGTCGCCTTCAACGATTTCAAATTCAACATCTTGACCTTCTTCAAGAGTTTTGAAACCATCAGCTTGGATAGCTGAGAAGTGTACGAATACGTCGTCTCCATCTTCGCGCTCGATAAAACCAAAACCTTTTTCTGCATTAAACCATTTTACTTTTCCAGTCATCTTCATGACCTCCTATTAAAAAAAATTACACAAAAGATTTGAATCCTAGCATACTTCTTACCTACTTCTTTTAATAAAGAGGTCATAAAGTATTACTTTCACTTTCAAAATCAATTGCCTCCATTTACTTTACTCTTTTTGAGGAAAAAAAGCAAGTGTATTTCAAGAAATCTTCATTATTTTTTTGCATAGTAATGTAAAACCATCAATATTTTCCCATTTCTTATTCATTGTACCCTTTTCGAGGTATATCTTCAGCTTTTCCATTTGGGCGTTCAATTTTTCCATCAATTGTACCTTCAGTTAAAGTATCACTTGTTTGTTCATGGGTTTCTGCGATACCTGATGAAAGTTGGTCGTTTCGCTTATAATCTTCAGGTTCATAATATTTATCTGCTACACTTTTGTTATTCTTATGTTTATGTGCCATAAATGACCTCCCAACATTTTTTCTTTATCATTCCACTGTGTCGTTAGAAATATGTAATAAAAGTGATTAATAAAAAAACAACCTCACTTCATGAAAGTGAGGCCGTAAACCGATAGCTACATGGAAAGAGCTTGCTTAGCTAATTTCAAGTCATTCTCAAATAATTTGTTAATATCGTATGAAGGGTATAGTCCTTTTTTATACATGAAACGATACACTTGATCATGTAATTGAATGCAGCTATTCAACTGCTTTATTAATACCTCTTTCAATTTTGGAGTAGCAGTTTCTGTTATCGCAATCGCATAATTGCGAACTCCGGTTTTCATGAATGCGAGTAAATCTCCTACCATGAAGTTTTCCATAGCATTACGTTCCATTAATTCATCTTCTCTCGTTTGTGGAACATTTTGGTAAAATTTCATTAACTCTTTTAATTCTGATTCTATTACCTGAATCGCTTTCTGAAACAATTCCCGTGTTTCTTTATCCTTTAACATTTTTACACTCGTTTTCATCTTCACTAAACCAACGGATTTAAACACCACTAGCTCATGTAACTCTAATGATTCGTGCCATGCCAACGTCTTTTGTTGTTCCATAATACATCCAATCCTCCCAGTAGGTATTTTCGTTAGTATTGTATGCAGGACGACAACCTACGGGACATCAGTTGGGAAAAATAGGCACTAATCTAAAAAAGAGAGAGCTTCAAAGCTCTCCCCTTATCTTTATTCAAACTCTTTAACAAGCTGTGCCATCTCAATCGCTGAAACTGCCGCTTCTGCACCTTTATTACCCGCTTTAGTTCCCGCACGTTCAATTGCTTGTTCAATCGTATCCGTTGTTAATACACCAAAAATGACTGGTTTGCCTGTTTTTAGTGAAGCAGCTGATACACCTTTTGCGGCTTCATTACATACGTAATCAAAGTGGGGAGTAGAACCTCGAATAACAGCACCTAGCGTTATGACAGCATCGTAATTACCGGATTCAGCCATCTTTTGTGCAATTAATGGGATTTCAAATGCTCCCGGAACCCATGCAACATCAACGTGTTCCTCATTTACTCCGTGCCGTTTTAAAGCCCCAGTTGCACCCTCTAATAATTTTCCTGTAATAAAGTCATTAAATCTACCTGCTACGATTCCTACACGTAGTCCTGTTCCTACTAGGCTTCCTTCAAATTGTTTACCCATTGTATTTCCTCCTAATTGTCTTGTTTTGTATGGAACTGAAGCATATGCCCCAACTTCTTATATTTCGTTTTAATGTAATTTTCGTTTTCATCTCGATATGGGAGCTGTAAAGAAACACGGTCAACTACCTCTAAGTTATATCCTTTCAACCCTGCAATTTTACGAGGGTTATTCGTTAGAAGACGCATTTTCTCAACACCTAAATCACGTAAAATTTGTGCACCTATACCATAGTCACGCAAATCCGGTGCAAAGCCAAGCTTTTCGTTCGCTTCCACCGTGTCGTAGCCTTGTTCTTGCAGCTTATAAGCTTTTAATTTATTGATAAGTCCAATTCCACGGCCTTCTTGCCTCATATAAAGTAATATGCCGTTTCCTTCATCCTCGATTTGTGAAAGGGCTGTATGCAATTGTGGGCCACAGTCACATCGATATGAACCGAATACATCACCAGTTAAACACTCGGAATGAACACGAACTAATACGGGCTTTGACGTATCGATTTCACCTTTTACTAAAGCTACATGTTCTTTATAATCAACTATGTTTGTATACCCAATCGCACGAAACTCCCCAAATTCGGTTGGCAGTTTCACTTCAACTTCTCTATTAACAAGCTTCTCTTTTCTGTTTCTATACTCAATTAAGTCTTTAATCGTAATAATCTTTAAACTAAATTGTTTAGCAATTTCAGTTAAGTCAGGAACACGGGCCATCGTTCCATCATCTTTAATAATTTCGCAAATAACACCTGATGGGTGTGCACCGCTTAATTTTGCTAGATCAACGGAGGCTTCTGTATGACCTGCCCTTCTAAGTACACCGCCATTCTTTGCTACAATCGGAAATACGTGACCTGGTCGCTTAAAGTCTGTCGGGATGGAGTTTGGGTTTAAAATTTCTTGAATTGTCTTCGCCCGTTCTGCTGCACTAATACCTGTAGTCGTTTCTTTATGATCTACACTTACGGTAAATGCTGTACCATATGGGTCAGTGTTCGTATTTACCATTGGTCCTAATTTTAGTTTTTCAGCTGTTTCTTCTGTAATTGTCGTACAGACAAGACCTCTTCCGTGTGTAATCATAAAGTTTATCGTTTCCGGAGTTACTTTATCAGCAAGGGCTACGAAATCACCCTCATTTTCGCGGTCTTCATCATCCACAACAATGACAACTTTCCCGCGATTTAAATCCTCTATTGCCTCATCTATTGTGTTAAACAATCCAATCACATCCTTATCTCCGTTGATTTTAAGCGAACCCATTTTCCTCTAGCATCGTTTTATTAATGTTTGACGGATTTTGTAGCTCCTGTTTTCTTGTTAACATGTTTTCTACATATTTCGCTAACATGTCACACTCAATATTTACGGTGTCACCCTTACCTTTTGACCCTAACACTGTTTCATCATACGTATGTGGAATCAATGAAATCGTAAATACGTTGCCCTCTACCCCGAAGATGGTTAAACTTGTTCCATCTACTGCAATTGAACCCTTTAAGAGTAAAAATTTTGCCAACGATTCGGGCACCTTAATTTTATAATATACTGCATTGGCAACTTCTTCTTTACCAATAATTTCCCCGACACCATCTACATGTCCGGAGACGAAATGGCCACCAAAACGACCGTTGGCTGCCATTGATCTTTCTAAGTTCACCTTTGACCCAGTTGACAATTCCTTTAATGAAGTAGCTTTTACCGTTTCGGGCATGACATCCACTTCAAAGGAACCTTTTGTATATTTCGTTACAGTTAAACAAACACCATTTATAGAAATACTGTCACCAATATTTACGTCTTCTAAGACTTTTGTAGCCCCGATTTCCATAACAATGGATTGTGGAGATTTTTTCATATTCTGTATTGTTCCGACTTCCTCAATAATCCCTGTAAACATCTTTTACTCCCCTTTATAATCTTCGCTATTTCTCCGTTCAGCAACTACCCTTACATCTTCACCAATTCTGTCCACACTCTTTATACTCATATTGAGAGACTCATCCATTGTGATGAAGCCCGGTCCACCAAATGAAGTCGGCGCATCACGACCACCTACAAGTTTAGGGGCGATATACGTAATTAATTGTTGAAAGGCGTTACTCTTTAGGAAACTTCCATTAACTTCAGCGCCACCTTCAACAAAAAGTTTCATAATGCCCCTTTCCCCAAGCGCTTTTAACAATTGTGGGATTTTAATATCTTCTTGGTTTAATTGAATAATATCCACGTTTTTATATTGTAAGTATTGATTCATCTTTTTCTTCTCAACCTTATTCCCGATAATAATCCAGGTGTCGACTTTTCCATCAGTAATGACATTAGACTCCAATGGTGTACGTAAATTTGTATCTAGTACTATTCTGACTGGATTTTTGCCGCCGTTCGGTAATCGAGTCGTTAAAGAAGGGTTGTCGGCAATTACCGTCCCTACACCAACTAAAATGGCGTCATGTTTATGTCTATACTCGTGAACATCTCTTCGTGATTCTTCCCCTGTCACCCATTGGCTATGTTTCGTTACCGTTGCCGTTTTTCCATCCATTGTTATGGCAGATTTTATCGTTACATAAGGTGTTTTATATTTTATATAATGAAAAAACGGTTTATATATTTGTTCCGCTTCCTCTTTCAATATACCTACATCCACCTCTATCCCGGCAGAGCGCAGTTTTTCAATTCCTTTTCCCGAAACCCGGGAATCTTCATCCGTTGTGGCTACAACAACCCGTTTAACACCCTTATTAATTAATAAATCGGCACAGGGTGGTGTCTTGCCGTAGTGGCTGCAAGGCTCTAACGTAACATAAACGGTGGACCCATGTGCTGAGTCGCCAGCCATGTTCATCGCATGAACTTCTGCATGAGGTTCCCCTGCTCTTAAATGGGCACCCATACCAATGATACGACCTTCTTTAACAGCCACCGATCCTACCGGTGGGTTCGGTGATGTCTGACCTGATACAGATTTTGCTAATGATAATGCAAGTTCCATATAACTATGATCATTCATATTAATCTCTCTCCTTATACAAGAAAAACCCCTGAAAACAGGGGTCATGGTAGGATCTTTAACGGGATTCAAGCATAAAAGTATACTGAAGCAAACGTTTGTTCGTACAAAAACCAAACGCGCGCTAATCACCGAAAATTTCCTTCTCCCATCCAGACTTTACTGTCGGCTTCGGATTCTCACCGAAATCCACCGTTTGACTATTATCAAACGGGTCACGGGCTTGTAAATCATTCTGATTTCATCACCGCCGGTTGGGAATTTCACCCGACCCCGAAGGAATAAGCTATACAATTATTTGTATTATACCATTATTTTTTTATTAAGTTCAAAGAGAAGGCTCAAAAAAAAACACCCCGTATAAAAACCGGGGTGTCCCTATTCAAGATTCAATTTCGTCAAAGTAAACATCCAGTAATTTATCCTCTTTTGGATTTACCAAGACATATACGTTCACATCTTTTTTCTGTTGCTCATTAGCTTGAACAGATAATCGGAAATTGTATTGCTGTCGCTCATCGGAAATGACAACTTTCCCCTGATAAGCATAATCAGTTACTTTATGCGTTGGATATTGCTTTTTCGTTTCGGCTACTGCTATTTTACCCCATTTGGCATATTCAGGTTGAGCATAAGTTGTTACAGTTGGTAACAATATGACAACTAACGAAAGCAAAAGAAGAAGTTTGCCCCACTTTACTTGTTTCAAATTTATGTACCTCCTTTCTTACTTAACTTTCCTTAGTTTTTTTCATTCTATTAAAAGCTATTCATCACTATAAAAGTATTAACGACTACGAAAAAACAATGGATCCGTCAAACTTTCCTTTGCCTGCCAATTAGACTACGCTTTCGACAAATCCCGTATGTAGCTAAGACCAATGCACTAGCAACAATTAGTACTAACGCTATATTGTACACGTCTAATAATTGTTAGAAAATATAAATGATTCGAAAATTTTGGGAGGGAAACTATGAAAAAGTTATTTTCAAGTATATTAATAGCCGTTTTACTTTTAAGTCTTGTTTCTCCATTTCAATCCACTTCATCAGGTGAAACAAATTTAGAGGTGGATAAACAATTAACAGAGATCCTATCAACTGTATCCGATAGTTCAATTGTTGAGGCCGTTGTCTCATATGATCACGATCCGACAACAGAGGATTTGAACTTGCTAAAATCTCTAGGTTTAGACATAAAGACATTTAGCCAACTTCCTATCGTAGGGGTAAAAGGGACAAGTGCTCAAGTTCAGAAACTGTTAGACAGTGATGTAAATGCCTTATCTGTTTATGCCAACAAAAAGTTAGACTATTTCATGCGAGATAGCCGCGAACTTATTGGTGCGGAAAGAGTATGGTCTGACCTAGGCTATACTGGTAAAGGAACTACAGTTGCTGTAATTGATAGTGGGATTGACGCAACACACCCTGACCTACCTTATGGCACAAAAGTTATACAAAACGTTAAATTATTAGTTGGGGAAAGCATTTTTGGTGATGAAGATACTTACTTGGAAGGTGTATTAAATACTGATACTTCATCTGGTCATGGTACACATGTTGCCGGTACAATTGCTGGTAACGGTACCGCAAGTGATGGCCTTTATAAAGGTATTGCTCCTGATGCACAGTTAGTTGGAATTGGTGCTGGTGAAGGTTTACACATACTTTGGGCACTTGAAGGATTTAACTACGTGCTAGAAAAACACGAAGAATATGGTATTGATGTAATTAGTAATAGCTGGGGTACGAGTGGTGAATATTCGCCAAATAACCCAATCAATATTGCAAGTAAAGAAGCGCATGACGAAGGAATGGTTGTCGTTTTTGCAGCCGGAAATGCTGGACCAGATGACAATACATTAAACCCATACTCTGCAGCACCATGGGTCATTTCAGTAGCAGCCGGTACGAAAGATAAAGAGTTAGCAAACTTTTCATCTCGCGGTGTTGCTGGTGATGAATTCCTTCATCCTGATATTACAGCACCAGGGGTAGACATCGTTTCAACGAAGTCATCTACTGGAGTTGTTATGAATTCGTTAGGTACTGTAAAAGATTCAACATACATTGCACCAGAGCACCTGCCATACTACACTACTGCTAGTGGAACGAGTATGGCGACACCTCACATTTCTGGAGTTGTTGCATTAATGCGTGAAGCAACACCTGATATGCATCCTGCTATTGTATTAGATGTTTTACAGAAAACTGCCGACGAAATGGCTAGTTACGAATTTCATGAGGTTGGCGCTGGTTATGTTAACGCATATGAAGCTGTGAAAAAAGCCGAAAAAACAAAAGCATTCATCGGTAAATATAAAGAGAAAGAAACTGGAAAAACGTATGACACTTATTTTGAGGAATATACTTGGGAAGGTACAGTAGGACCTGGCTCTTCTACATTAGAAGTTGAATCCCATGACTATTACGACATCGAAATTGGGAAAGATTCAGTAAGTTTAAAAGTTAGTATTTCTTGGTTGTCCGCCACAAATGATTTAGACTTATTTGTTCGAGATGCAAATGGTGAGTTGGTTGGTTCATCTGCAAACGGGTTTACCACGACAGAAGAAACAACTGTTCCAGACGTAGCTGAAGGGACATATGAGGTTGACGTAGAGGGTTGGTTAAATACAATTGAAAACTATGAAGGCACATATGTCGTAGAAAAGATTTTAAAGTAACATAAAGTTAGGGATAGCCTATAAAAGGCTATCCCTTTTTCTTTATATAATCATCTTTTAAAATCGAATATAGCTTTAAATTTTGATGCATCCCTTTTACGAGCATCCCCTTACGAATTGTACCTTCATACGTCATCCCTACCTTTTCCATTACACGAGCAGAGCCTATATTTTGTTCAAAACACCGTGCTTGGATACGGACTAACCCTAATTCCTCAAAACCGAACTTAACTACCTCATTTACCACCTCTGTCATGAGTCCCTTCTTCCAATAAGGACGAGCAAGCACGTAACCTATTTCTCCCACTTTATGTTTTTTACTATAAGAAACGTAGTCAATTGTTCCAATCAACTTGTTTTGATCCTTATCTATAATCCCTCAAAAGAATTTATCATCTAATGCCAAAATACTATCAATAAATTTTTTTGTGTCTTGTTCCGTTTTATGGCGATCCCATGACACATACATTGCTACTTCACTATCGGAACCATATTCAAACATATCATTCACATCTTGGGGACGAATTTCTCTTAACATGAGCCTCTTCGTATGTAAGGTTGGAACATATCTTTTTTCATTCTCCACTATAATCCCTCACTTTTTGAATATACCACCATTTTACCAAACATTAACAAAATACGGGATATAGTCTCCCTATGTAGCAACAATGAAATCTAATAGACAACAAATCGATAGAGCTAACTGTACTTAAAAACCTAGTGTAACTAATACACTAGGTTTGTTCAGTAGTATCTATATAGTTAAAAAATCTTGGGGAGATCATTAACTTATACCTTTTTTATTTATTGTTTTTTAAATATTTAATTGTTGCAGAGGCTAAAGTTTTTGCTCCAATCACGAGTGCATCTTCATCGATATCAAACTTCGGATGATGGTACGGGTAGATTAAGCCTTTTTCTTCATTAGCAGACCCAGTAAAGAAATATGTCCCTGGTACCTTTTGAAGGAAGTAGGAAAAATCTTCCCCTCCCATATTTGGAGGGATAGATACAATATCTTCTTTATTCACTACTGATTTTGCTGCATCTATTAGTAATTCAGTTGGCTCGGGATGGTTCCACGTTGCCGGAAACCCTCGGTCGTATTCGAATTTATAATCTGCTCCAGAAGCTTTACAAGTATATGCGACGATATCTTCCATCTGCTTTTCAATTTGGTTACGAATCTCTTCATCAAAAGTACGAACTGTTCCCTTAATAATTGCATTATGTGCAATAACATTAGGAGCTTCACCACTATGAAAAGCTCCAACCGTTAATACAGCTGATTTTAACGGGTCAACGCGACGACTAATGATTTGTTGTAAATTCCCAACAATTTGTGATCCAATTACTACCGAATCCTTCGTATCCTGTGGAAATGCACCGTGTCCTCCTACACCTTTCACTTCAATCTCAAAGCGGTCAGAGGCTGCAAGTATATACCCGTTACTATAAATCACTTTTCCTACAGGGAAATAGTTTTCCATATGCGTCGCGAAGATCACATCTACACCATCAAGACAGCCATCCTCAATCATACCAATAGCTCCGCCCGGGTTTTGTTCCTCAGCGTGTTGATGGATAAAAACAATATTTCCTTCCAATTGATCCTTATTTTCCGAAAATACTTTTGCTAATCCAAGTGCAATAGCTGTATGTGCATCGTGTCCACAAGCATGCATGACGCCTTCATTTTTAGACTTATAAGGTACATCATTTTGTTCATAAATCGGTAAAGCATCGAAGTCAGCACGAATAGCGACAGTTTTACCCGGTCTTTCTCCATGTAAGGTAGCGACGACTCCTCTACCTCCTACTTCCGTTTGCACATCAAGTCCCAGTCGCCGTTGGTATTCAGCTATCACCTGTGGTGTTCGAACCTCTTGAAAGGATAGCTCTGGATGCATGTGTAAATCTCTTCTTATATCAATCATTTCTTGATGAATTTCATCTAAACGTGCAAAGATTGCCTCTAACATATTTTCACCTTTCTATCTCTCATGACATGTTAAAAAATAAGCCCCTACGTAAGCAGGGGCGTTAAGCTAGTCATTTTACGTTGTTTTTTTTGTCATACGCTTCTGCATTTTTCCAAGTACTAAATCAGCAATGATTGCTAACAAAGCTGCTGGAATAGCACCAGCGTAAATCTTAATATTGTCACGACCATTTATTCCACTAACGATTTCTCTACCAAGACCATCTCCACCGATGTAAGGTGCAATGGATGCTACACCAACCGCGATAACAGCCGCTACACGAAGTCCTGCCATCATAAACGGTAGTGATAAAGGGATTTGAATTTTTGCTAATAACTGCATTGGTGTCATTCCAATACCAGTACCGGCCTCTAATATATGATTGTCTACTTCTTTTAAGCCTACGTATGTGTTCCGGATAATCGGTAGTAAGGAATATAAGAACAACCCTACGACTACTGTAGTAAATCCTAAACCGAAGTAAAGCATTAAAATAGCAAGCAAGGCTAAACTTGGAATGATTTGAAGAATATTTGCAACTGCCAAAATGACAGAAGCTAACTTTTCACTCTTAACACATAAAATCCCTAATGGAATCCCGACTACAACTGCAAGGGCGACTCCATAAACAACCATTAATATATGGTCAATTGTTAATTCTATTAGATGACTCCAGTTATTTCCCATATAAATAAAGATCTCAATCATTTGGTTAAAAAATTCCATGGTTTCACACCTTTAAAAGGTCATTATTGTAATAGACCGATTTCTTTTAGAAACTCTACCGCAACTTCTTGCTCATCACGTTTGTTAATATCTACTTCATAGATCAATTGAGTCATTGTTTGCTCGTCGATTTGACCAGTTAAAGAATCAATAGCTTCAGCAACTTCTGGTACTTCTTCTAGTACATCATTTCTTGCAACAAGTGATGCCGTATATGGTGGGAAGAAGTTCTTATCGTCTTCTAGTACTTTTAATCCTAGTTCTAAAATTTGTGGATCAACAGAATAAGCTGTAATAACATCTAATTCATTATTTTCTACACCTTCATACATTAACTCGATTTGTAGTCCACGTGCATCTTTAAATTCAAAACCATAATGTTCTTTAAATGCACGGTATCCGTCGTTTGGACGCTCTAACCATGATCCATCTGTTCCAAAACGTAATTGGTCAGCATGAGGAACTAAATCAGAAATCTTTTCGATGTTATTTGCAGCAGCAAATTCCCCATCAATTGTTACTGTATATTTGTTTTGGAAACCTAAAGAATCGTGCCATGTAAAGTCAAAGTGTTCAGCAAATAACCTTTGTGCTTGATCAAGTGTTACCTCAGGGTCTGTAGTAAATTCAAGCTCATCATCATCAAAGTGGTTATTGTAAACTTCTCCAGAATAAAGTGTTGCAATATGAAGTTCTCCTTGGTCCATTGCAGAAATTATTTGAGGACTTGCGGAAATATCCTTTTTAATGCTTACTTCAATATCAGTACGATCTTCAACTAAAGCTTCAACCATATGTGCCATGATTTTTGGATCTGTGTAAGTTTGCGTACCAATTTCAAGTTCTGTAATTTCTCCATCTCCATTACTTCCACATGCTGCAGCGAATAGTAGTGTTGTAGTTGCCATAACTGCTAATAATAGTTTTTTCATCTGTTAAAACACTCCTCAGTTTTTTTACATATTTTTCATCTTTATATTTTTATAAAATTAATTAGACGCTATTTATAAGCTACTGCCTTCTCTAATTTTCCCATTAAAAATTCTGCTAACAAAGCCATCAATACGGCCATAATCGTACCAGTAAAGATTAAAAATTTATCATTAAAACCTAAGCCCGCAATAATTAAACCACCAAGTCCTCCTGCGCCAATAACAGCTGCTATCGTTGTCCAGCTAATAATATATACAGTCGTAATACGGAGACCTGACATAATATATGGGAATGCTAATGGTATTTCAATTTGGAATAAACGTTGAAACGTATTGAAGCCCATTCCCCGTGCTGCTTCAATCACATCAGGATCCACTGATTCAATTCCGGCGTAAGTGTTTCGTAAAAGGGGTAATAAAGAATATAGAAATAGGGCAAAGATAGCTGGTTTCATGCCAATACCTAAAACAGGTATCATTATAGCTAACAGGGCGATAGTAGGAACAGTCTGGAATACATTCGCCGTATTAAAGATTACATTTCGAATGGCTTTAGTACGTATTTTAGTTAAATAAACTCCTAAAGGGATAGCTAGTAGAGCTCCCAATATAACAGAAACGAATGATATAGTTAGGTGCTGCATTGTGTATTCCATTATGGAGGAATATCGCTCCTGCCAAAATTCTATATAGTCTAGAATTAATTCCATTAGGATCCCTCATTTCCATCATTCATATAGAGGTCCGTCATCACTCTTAAAACTTCCTTACGTGTAATCATACCGACATACTGTTCTGAATCATCTACCACCGGCAGTTCATTTACATCATTGTCATTCATAATGTTTAGAACTGTTTTAAGAGATGAAGATTTATTAACCTTATGATTGATTGGTGTAAGGACATCGTGCACTTTCTTATTTTCTTGTAGAGAATTGGAAGCATTCAAAATAGTAACTTGTCCTTGGATCTTATTGTTTTCATCAACTACGGTTAATGAATGGATATTTTTCTCCCCCATAAGCTGAGCCGCCGACTCAAGTGACGAATCAAGGTCTAGAGTATCAGCATCATTAAGCATTACCGCTTCAACAGGTGGAATTGTCGTATTATTGCCCAGTCGTTCCGTACCAATAAATTCTTTTACAAACTCGTTGGCTGGATATTGGACAATTTCGTTCGGAGTTCCTTTTTGAACGATTTCTCCATCTTTCATTAAAATAATTTGGTCTGCAATTTTTAATGCTTCATCCATATCATGTGTAACAAAAACAATCGTCTTTTTAATTTCTTTTTGAAGTCGTACTAATTCATCTTGTAGTTGCTCACGACTAATTGGATCTAGGGCACTAAATGGTTCATCCATCAATATAATAGAAGGTTCTGCAGCTAACGCACGGATAACTCCAATTCGTTGTTGCTGTCCACCACTTAATTCAGATGGATAACGATTTTTATATACTTCAGGTTCAAGTCCAACCATGTCCAACAATTCATCTACCCGTTTTTCAATGCGCTCTTTATCCCATTTTAATAGTCTAGGGACAGCTGCAACGTTATTGTAGATTGTCATGTGAGGAAATAAACCGATATGCTGAATAACGTATCCAATACTACGACGTAATTCGATTGTGTCGATTGATGTAATTTCTTTATTGTTAATATAAATTTGGCCCTCTGTATAATCGATTAAACGATTTAACATTTTCATTGTCGTTGTTTTTCCACAACCACTTGGACCGATTAGGACATTAATTTCCCCTTCTTTGAACTCGAGGTTAATATTTTTTAATGCCTGAAACCCATCATCATAAATTTTTTGTACATGTTCTAAACGAATCAATTTGGTCACCCTTTTCTATTACTGCCATGCATGGTGAAACTAGATCGCTAACGTTCGACATTTTTCTTGTTGGCCACAACATTAATTATAGGGGGTCTCTTTACATATTCTCAAACCTCAAATAAACTTTATAAAGTGGATAAACAACGTAAACTTTTAAGTTTACGTTGTTTATATAGTTTACACATAGAATATCTCGATATATCTCCCAAATGTTAGCTAGTTTGCTAACTTTAGGTTTTCAGTCATAAATGTTACAGTAATAATAGTTAGAAAATATTAGGAAGTGATATTATATGGATAATAAAGAACGACTTGAAAATATTCACTCACGTATTGTTGAACAAATCGCATCAAACATGAAGGCTTATGGTGTCCCCTCCACTGTTGGACGTTTAATGGGGGCAATCTATTACAACCGAAAACCTATGAGTTTAGATGAAATGACAGAAGAGCTAGGGATGAGTAAAACTCGTATGAGTCAAGCAGTACGGGAACTTACGGAGCTTAATCTAGCTGAAAAAGTCTATGAAAAGGGAGTAAGGAAAGACATTTACACGGTTGAACAAGATTACTATCAAACCTTCATTAGTCTTTTTAGTTCTAACTGGCGTAAAGCGATTAATTCTAACCAAGCCTTTCGTCAAAAAATTGCGGTTGAGTTAAAAGAGATTATTGAAGATGATAATAGTGATGATGAAATAAAAGAAAAAGCTGAGCAGTATTTGAAGGAGAATGAGGAAATCTTCCAATTTTACGATTGGTTAGGTCGTTTAGTAGAATTTTTTGAATCCCACGAGGTTTTTGAGCACGTACCGAAAAATGTAAAAAAATAAGACCAACCTTTTGCGGTAACCATTAGAGAGTCCATTTTACAGTGGACTTTCTTTTTTTACGTATTCATAGTAGCGTAAACTGAATTCTATTTCTTTATTAGAAGATGATCTTGAACAACGATACCCTAAGTTAACAGGCATTGTCATTCCCTTTAATAAAATGAAAATAATCAGTAAAAAATCCCGCTATGGCAAAAGTCCATAGCGGGATTTTATATCATACTTTTTATGATGTTTAACCTTCTTATTCCACAGTTACACTTTTCGCTAAGTTACGTGGTTTATCAACGTCACAGTCTCGGTGAAGTGCAGCGTAGTAGGCAATGAGTTGCATCGGAATTACCGATACAAGAGGTGTTAGCAGTTCGTGAACTTGCGGTATAACGAACGTATCGTTATCTCGATCTAGTCCCTTCATACTTATAATACATGCATTTGCACCTCTTGATACAACTTCTTGCACATTCGCACGAATCGCATAATTTACGGATTCTTGTGTTGCTAATGCAACCACTGGAGTTCCATCTTCAATTAAAGCAATTGTTCCATGCTTTAATTCGCCTCCAGCAAATCCTTCTGCTTGAATGTAAGAGATTTCCTTTAATTTCAGCGCACCTTCAAGACCAACGTAATAATCAATTCCACGTCCGATAAAGAAAGCATTACGTGTTTCTTGTAAGAAATCTCTTGCAATACCTTCAATTGCTTCTTTTTGATCACACAATGCTTCCATTGTATTTGCAACAATCGCCAACTCTTGTAACGGGTTAAAATCTAATTCTAATCCTTTAGCCCTAGCAGTATCGACAGCTAAAATGGCTAATACTGCCATTTGTGCTGTATATGCCTTTGTTGAGGCAACTGCAATTTCCGGCCCTGCATGTAGATGCAGTGTATAATCAGCTTCACGAGAAAGGGTAGAGCCAGGCACATTCGTAATCGTTAAAGTACGGTGTCCCAGTTCTTTTATTTTCACTAAAACAGCACGACTGTCTGCTGTTTCTCCACTTTGTGAAATGAAAATAAACAACGGGTTATCAGATAACAGTGGCATATTATAAGAAAACTCACTTGCTACGTGTACTTCTACCGGTACTTTTGCTAAATTTTCAATGAGTTGTTTTCCTACTAAACCAGCATGATAACTTGTGCCACAAGCAATAATATAAACTCGATCACTACTCATCATAGCTTGACGAACATCACTATCTAGTTTGATTTCGTCTTGGTCATCTTGATACTCTTGAATAATTTTACGAATCACAAAAGGCTGCTCATCAATTTCTTTTAACATAAAGTGTGGGTATGTGCCCTTTTCAATATCACTAGCATCCAACTGTGCAACGAACGGTTCACGTTCTACACGTGTACCGTCTAATGTGCGAATTTCAATCTCATTACGACGTACAATAACACTCTCTTGATCCATTAATTCTACAAAACGATCGGTAACATGGAGCATCGCCAATGAATCACTAGATATAACGTTAAATCCATCACCAACTCCGACGAGTAATGGACTTTTGTTTTTGGCTACATAAATGGCTTCATCATTTTCTCGGTCAAGAACCGCAATAGCATATGAACCTTTTAAAAGGCCGATTGCTTCACGAAACGCTTTATCTACATCATTCAGATCATTGTTCAACTTTTCGATAAGTTGAACGACAATTTCTGTATCCGTATCACTATTTAGATTGACCCCTTGAAGATATTCGTCTCGAAGTTCTGCATAGTTTTCAATTACACCATTATGAACTAATGAAAAACGTTCAGAATTACTTACATGCGGGTGAGCATTTTCTTTGCTCGGTGCACCATGTGTTGCCCAGCGTGTATGACCAATTCCAATTGTTGACTTAACACCCTCATCAACGCTCTCACGTAAAGTTGCAATTCGACCCTTCACTTTAAATACATGACTTCCTTCATGATTTAAAACAGAGATTCCTGCAGAATCATAACCACGGTATTCCAGCTTCTCAAGACCTTTTAACAGTATTTCTTTCGTATCATTTTCTCCAATATACCCAACAATTCCGCACATCTTTGTTTTCCTCCTCTACACAGAGGGGCAAACAATTACCATCAGGCAGGGGCATAGTTTGCCCCTCTCTCGTGTTAGTCAATAAAATGTACACCTAATTTACACCCTTTGGTCAAAGAGTCGCCTCTTTGGTTTAAGTGCAAACGTTCGGTTGAGGTGTTGCAACCGGGAGGCATCCGCCGAAAACTCGATAAACCTCCACCTCGTCAACTATTTTCTTTCCGTCCGAAAATAGTCCTGGCGCTTTAGATAATGAAATATTCCCGATCCTCCTTTCCATTTTCTTGAATTACAAGCACTTTTCATTTTATCTGACCGCTACAATACAGTCAATGACAAATCATATAAGAAACAATACAATACAGTCAATGACAAATCATATAAGAAACAATACAATATAGAATATGCGCAGGTAACACCTAATGTGACACCTGCGCATATTTTTTAAAAACTATGTTTAACTTTGCGTAGCACCTAATTGTTGTTCAATGACGTCAACTACTTCATCAACATATTGATCACATTCCTCTTTTGTCGGTGCTTCAACCATCACACGAATTAAAGGTTCAGTACCTGATGCTCTTACTAACACTCGACCTTCATCGCCTAATTTTTGTTCTACAGTTTCAATTTTTTCTTGAATCACTTCATTATTTTCAACCGCTTTTTTATCGGTAACTCTTACATTTTTTAATACTTGAGGATATTTTGGCATTTCATCAGCTAATTCTGACAAAGGCTTTCCTGCATCCTTCAAGACATTCACTAGTTGTAACGCTGTTAGCATGCCATCGCCAGTTGTAATGTAATCTAAAAATATAATATGGCCGGATTGCTCTCCGCCTAAACTGTATTGATTTCGTCGCATCTCCTCCATTACATATCTGTCACCAACAGCCGTTTTTTGACTATACATGCCGTTCTTATTTAATGCTTTGTAAAAACCGATATTGCTCATTATTGTTGAAACAATTGTATCCTCATGGAGGCGTCCTTGCTCCTTTAAATATTTTCCGCAAATATAAAGAATGTGATCACCGTCTACAATTCGTCCCTTTTCATCTATAGCAATGAGCCGATCCCCATCACCATCAAATGCCAGCCCTATATCCGCACCCTTTTCCAGAACAAATTCTTTCAAGGTTTCTGGATGAGTAGAGCCTACACCTGCGTTAATGTTTAACCCGTCCGGTGATGTTCCTATCGTTGAAATTTCTGCCTCTAAGTCTGCAAATAAGTGAGGTGCTAAAGATGATGTGGAACCATTTGCGCAATCTAAAGCAATGTGCAAGCCTTCAAAGTCATAGTCAACGGTCTGCTTTAAAAATTGCAAGTATTTCTGTCCGCCCTCAAAATAATCATTCACTTGACCTAAATTACTACCTATCGGTCGAGGGAGTTCATCTTCTTCCGCATCGATAAATTGCTCAATTTCAGTCTCTTGATCATCAGTTAATTTAAACCCGTCAGAACCAAAAAACTTAATACCGTTATCCTCTACAGGATTGTGAGAAGCAGAAATCATAACACCTGCATCAGCACCTAGCGCTTTTGTTAAATAAGCTACACCTGGTGTTGAAATAACACCGAGACGCATTACTTCAGCACCAATTGACAATAAGCCTGCAGCTAACGCTCCCTCTAGCATATGACCAGATATTCTGGTGTCTCGCCCTATAAGTACCTTTGGTCTTTCTTCACCACTTTTGTTTTTTGTTAGCACATATCCACCATATCGTCCTATTTTAAACGCGAGTTCTGGAAGCAAATCTTTATTTGCAACTCCACGGACACCATCTGTTCCAAAATACTTACCCATTCTTATCGCTCCTTCACTGCAGTTGCGTTCTGTTATTATTTATTCAATTCGAATACGTGCATTTGTGTGATTTGGCTGGTATTCTATATTATTCGGTCCTTCTATTTGAATCGGCAACTCATGCTCTCCTCTTCCATATCCACCTACATCAACCGAAACAGAAAAATCCTCTGCCGTAATACTTTGTAGTTGACTGTTTGTACCGAACACCGTAATTGTGAAATGTTCTTTTTCAGGTTCCAGTAGTGTGATCGTATAATTCCCCTCATTTTCAAACTGGATATCAATGTCCTCAACTGTTTTCTCCTCAGTACGTTCAACATCTACAATGACACGTACCTTATTCGGTTCCATATGAACGACTCCAGTAGGTACAGGAATATTCGTTTCTAGTGTTCTATCTTCTGTAATTGTTGAAAGATCTACAGTTAAATTATCAATTTGCGTAATGTTTTGTATATCATTCTCTAAGCCATAAATTGTTGCATTTTCCGGTTTAACTTCGATTTTTTGTAAACTTAAACCTTCCTCTAATTCGCCTATTGTCTCAACTGAGATTGGTACGTTTTTACTTGTACCTTGGATTGGTACTTCAGCCCGGACAGTAGAAGGGTTTACATATACATTTAATTCATTACCTTGCCTGTCATATACTTTGACAGGTGCATTTCTTATTTCTACATCTTGAGAACCTTCTATACCCGCTAAATCAACAATTGCCTTCACAATTGTCACTTTGCCCACTTCTGACAATGAACCTGTTACTTCTACTTGATTTGGAGTCAAAGACGGTTGCCCAATTATGTAACGGTCTTTAATTTTCTCGTCATTTATATATTCAATGCCAACTAGGAAATCCCTCGTTGCTTTTTCTTCAATGGTTACTTCAATTGTACTTGGTTCTATTGAAACTGAAAGTTGATTAGACATACCGCGATGATGCACTTCCACTTCATGTGTCCCAGGCTCTAAGTCTTCTATATCAACAAAAACATCAAAGGACCTTTGTCTTACAGTAGGTGTAATAACACTTTTTGGTCCTTGTACTGATACAGACACGAATGCCGGTACACCATGCACAACATATTTTTCTTGATCCATATACACCTGTAGCGGCACATCATTCATTGTACCAATTTCATCTATACCTGCAGGAAAAAAAGTTCCATCCGTTCTAGAAACATTTTGTTGATCAAGACTTACAGCTGTATATAATAAAACTGCTAATATGAGCGATAACACTCGATTAAACCACGGTGATTTTAACCATTTATCCATTCTTCTTCCCCCTCCAGTTCCAATGTTTCATTGTAGGGGTTTTACTAATAGGATTCATTTCACTATTTAATAACTCTCTTAAAGCTTCTTCATTTAATTCCCGATACAATTCACCATTTTTAGTACAAGAAATGGAACCCGTTTCCTCTGAGACAGCGATAGTTAAAGCATCCGTAACTTCACTGATCCCTAATGCTGCCCGATGTCTCGTCCCAAGTTCTTTTGAAATAAAAGGGCTCTCTGATAACGGTAAATAGCAAGCTGCAGCGATTATTTCATTCCCTTTCACAATAACAGCACCGTCGTGCAGTGGTGTATTGGGAATAAAGATATTCGTTAAAAGCTCACTTGTAAGCCTTCCACCAATCGGTATCCCAGTCTCGACATAATCACCCATGCCGGTATCCCGCTCAATTGTAATCAGTGCACCGATTCGACGCTTACCCATATATGTTGTTGCTTTTATAATACCTTCAATCGTACCAGTAACCTCTTGCTCTTCCGAATATGTATTTCGAGCAAAAAATCTTCCTCTTCCAAGCTGTTCTAAAGCCCTTCTTAATTCAGGCTGGAACAAAATAATGACTGCCAGGAAACCCCAAGTTATGGCTTGTTCCATAAGCCACTTTATGGTTTGTAATTGAAATACACTACTTAAAAACCAAATGGCTAAGACAACAAAAATACCTTTTAATAATTGAACTGCCTTAGTCCCACGGATAAGCATGATCAATTTATATAAAATAAACCACACTAGGGCGATATCAATGATGATTCGTAAGAAGTATACGATATCTAATCCCCCATCAAGCATGTACACACTTCCTCTACCGTTGAATTAGTTACTCAATTTATACCAAAGTTTATTATATCATATTTTACCTTTTCGTTAGCATATCACAATGCAATCAACCCATTCAAAATATTAAAAAAAGCAACTATTATCAATGACAATAGTTGCTTTTTTATTTTATGAATTATAATAATTTTTCCCCAAACAATGAACCCATTAAGCCTACTGCTACAGTTGCCGTTTTATTTTTTTCGTCTAAGATTGGATTCACTTCAACAAATTCAGCTGAAGTGACTAAATTCGATTCAGCCAACATTTCCATAGCTAAATGACTTTCACGATAACTTAGCCCGCCAATAACAGGTGTTCCTACACCCGGTGCATCATGGGGGTCTAAGCCGTCTAAATCCAAGCTTAAGTGAACACCATCTGTATTCTCTTTTAAGAATGTAATCGCCTCTGTCATAACTTGGGTCATACCGATTTTGTCAATTTCGTGCATTGTATATACTTTAATTCCTTTTTCACGTATAAGTTCACGTTCTCCCTCATCTAAGGAGCGAGCACCTATTATAATCACATTTTCCGGTTTAACTTTCGGGTTTACTCCCCCGATATTGACAAGCTTATCATCCCCTAAACCCAGGCTCACAGCTAAGGGCATGCCGTGAATATTACCAGACGGCGATGTTTCTCCTGTATTTAGATCACCATGTGCATCGTACCAGATAACACCCAAATTGCGATAATGATTGGCCACTCCCGCAATAGACCCTATGGCTATACTATGGTCTCCACCTAAAATAAGGGGGAACCGATTTTTTTCAACAATTTTATTCACTGCATCTGCTAATGCTTCGCTCCCATGAGCAACCTCTCTTAAGTTACGTAAGTTCCCTTCACTAAGGTCTGGATGCCTTTGAGGGCGTTCTATCTCTAAATCACCTAGATCTTCTATATGTAACTGAAGCGCCTCCAGTCGTTCCACAACCCCTGCATACCTAATTGCACTTGGCCCCATATCTACTCCCCTGCGGTTTTGGCCTAAGTCCATCGGGACTCCAATTATCGAAATGTTTTTATTCATTGTTCCTCCTCCTTTGTCTACCTATATTGTAAGAATAGAAGGGGATGTGGTTCAACTCGACAAAAACTCGTATATATATACGAGTTTTACTACTAAAATAATTTTGATAATGACTAGCGATAAGAAGAGTATTAGACACGCCAAGGCAGTCAAAACGACACGTTTACTTATTAGAAATACATTATAAATATAAGGTGGAAGAAACATAAGGGTTTACAGGGCAGCTTTTTTAAACTAAAAAAGACTGTCTTTTGAAAGACAGTCTAATAATTGATATGTATGGTGGAGCCTAGCGGGATCGAACCGCTGACCTCCTGCGTGCAAGGCAGGCGCTCTCCCAGCTGAGCTAAGGCCCCAGTATTTCAGTTTCGAAGCGGAAGACGGGATTCGAACCCGCGACCCCCACCTTGGCAAGGTGGTGTTCTACCACTGAACTACTTCCGCAAAATGATGAGCCATGGAGGATTCGAACCTCCGACCCTCTGATTAAAAGTCAGATGCTCTACCGACTGAGCTAATGGCTCTAAATAAAAATGGCTGGGCCAGCTGGATTCGAACCAGCGCATCACGGGACCAAAACCCGTTGCCTTACCGCTTGGCTATGGCCCAACATTAAATGGTGGAGGGGGAGAGATTCGAACTCCCGAACCCTGAGGGAGCGGATTTACAGTCCGCCGCGTTTAGCCACTTCGCTACCCCTCCATATATAATAATTACTGGTGCCGGCCAGAGGACTTGAACCCCCAACCTACTGATTACAAGTCAGTTGCTCTACCAATTGAGCTAGGCCGGCGAATGGTGGAGGATGGCGGGCTCGAACCACCGACCCCCTGCTTGTAAGGCAGGTGCTCTCCCAGCTGAGCTAATCCTCCAATATGACCCGTACGGGATTCGAACCCGTGTTACCGCCGTGAAAGGGCGGTGTCTTAACCACTTGACCAACGGGCCGTTGGCAAACAATTATGTTATTTCTTCAAAACCGACGAAATATATTATATAACATACAAACTGAAAAGTAAAGGGTTATTTTTTATTTTTTTCATCATTGGAAAGGAAGTGCCATTAAAAAAGAGCTGATATCCAAATGAGGATAATCTGCTCAACCCACCTACTCCTCAAGAGCTTCCAGCCGGGCTTGAACCGGCGACCTCTTCCTTACCATGGAAGCGCTCTACCACTGAGCTATGGAAGCAAATGGCTCCACCGGCAGGATTCGAACCTGCGACCAATCGGTTAACAGCCGATTGCTCTACCACTGAGCTACGGTGGAATATACATAATCTGACAATACAATGAGATGTATATTCTCGACTTTTATATCGACAGCATACATCTAAGAATTACTATGCCCGGCAGCGTCCTACTCTCGCAGGGGAAGGACCCCAACTACCATCGGCGCTGGAGAGCTTAACTTCTGTGTTCGGAATGGGAACAGGTGTGACCTCTCCGCCATCGCCACCGGACTTACAGGATGTTTCATCCTTATTAAGGTTTGCTATTATAATGAAAAACACCTTCAAAACTAGATAAGAAGAAAATTCGCATTGATGAACTTACGTTCATTTTAGATAAAGTTAAGTCCTCGATCGATTAGTATCCGTCAGCTCCACATGTCACCATGCTTCCACCTCGGACCTATCTACCTCATCGTCTCTGAGGGATCTTACTCACTCGAAGTGATGG
>NZ_JANBWE010000008.1 GCF_024259515.1 Salirhabdus salicampi
TGTAAGTCCGGTGGCGATGGCGGAGAGGTCACACCTGTTCCCATTCCGAACACAGAAGTTAAGCTCTCCAGCGCCGATGGTAGTTGGGGTTCTTCCCCTGCGAGAGTAGGACGCTGCCGGGCAAAAGTCGAGAAGTATTATTATTTCTCGACTTTTTTATGTTTACATAGCTCAAATGATAGTATCAATTTTTCCTCACCGTAATACACTACATTATTATATTCTAAAAAATTGACCGTTCGTACGTATAGAATTGTTAGATTAGGAGATGATAGAAAAATGGAGGTGGGGAATTTGAAAAATGAAAGATATTTGAATCATTGTTCAGTGTGTAATGAAACAAAATTAGAAGGAATAACTATTTATAATATGTTTATTTGTATTTCTTGTGAACAAGAAATTGTAAAGACAGAGCCTGAAGATGAAAAATACAAGTTTTTTATTCATAAATTAAAAGGAATTAATCAAAAAAAACAATATTCATAGACAAAAACCGAACTTCTAGTTCGGTTTTTGTTGTACATCACAGCAATAATTCGATAAGATGATAATGATTTTGAAAGAGAAACAAACTGAAGGAGAAACAAACTATGGTGAACCAAATGGATACACCTTTGTGGAACCAACTACAATTACACGCTGAAGAACATACGTTATCCTTTCATGTACCTGGACATAAACATGGTATGATATTCCCGAACAGAGGCAAATACGCTTTTGGGCAACTATTAAAATATGATCTCACGGAGCTGCCACATTTGGATGATTTACATCAACCAGAAGGAGTTATTGAACAAGCCCAAAATTTAGCGGCAGAATTATATGGGGTAGACTATACTGCATTTTTAATAGGTGGTAGTACAGTAGGAAATTTAACGATGATATTTGCCACTTGTCAACCAGGTGATCAAATTATAGTTCAACGGAACAGTCATAAATCAATATTTAACGCAATAGAACTTAGAGGGTTACAGCCGATATTAATCTCTCCAACTATAGATTCAAACACAGGCCGTTTTAGCCATATTCCAGAGCCTGTTGTTACCGGGGCTATACGAAATTATCCCGATGCAAAAGCACTTATATTAACATACCCTGATTATTTTGGCTCAACCTATCCTATAAAAAATATGATAAAGGTCGCCCACGAGCATAATATACCTGTGTTAGTTGATGAGGCACATGGGCCTCATTTTATATTAGGTAATCCATTTCCGACATCAAGCCTAAAATTAGGAGCGGATATTGTAGTTCAATCAGCCCATAAAATTTTACCTTCTATGACAATGTCTTCTTATCTACATGTTAACAGTCAACTCGTACAATTAGACACTGTAAAGCTATACTTACAGATGTTACAATCAAGCAGTCCTTCTTATCCGTTATTAGCATCTCTTGACTTAGCAAGATATTTCTTAGCCAATTTAACGAATAAGGATATTGAAGCCACTCTCCAAAGTATAGAAAGCGTACGTAAAATATTTAAAGAGGGTAAACATTGGTATGTAGAAAATACATTGCCAACAGTTCATGATCCACTCAAAGTTACATTGCACGTTAAGAATAATGGAAAAGAAATTGCACGATTGTTTGAGAGGTATAATATTTATCCAGAATTACATACGAAGGACCAAATATTATTTATTCATGGCCTTACACCATTTAATCAACAGAATCAATTAAGGCAGGCTGTTTTCGATATAAATCGTCTTCTAGAAGACGAACATAGCAGCTTTGTAAGTGCAGACTCATCTCTTCATTTTTCGGAAATCAGCGCTTTCCAACTTTCCTATGAAAAAATCATTCATTTGAAAGAAAAGTGGATGCCGTGGGATAAGGCAATAGGTCATATGGCTGCAAGATCCGTTACACCATATCCTCCTGGAATTCCATTTTTAATTAAAGGAGAGGTCATTACAACTGAACATGTGAAAGTATTAAAGGAGCTTATTCATTTGCGTTTAAATATACATTATAGTGGAGAAGGGTTAGATGAAGGCATATATATATTAGATTAAGTAAAAGGGGACGAAACCATTGAATGAACTGTTTATTACGTTTGAAGGTGTAGAAGGCGCTGGCAAAACTTCTGTCATAAAAGAAATTGACCAATACTTCTTGAACAAAGGGTATGAAACGATTGTTACAAGGGAGCCAGGTGGTATCGATATAGCAGAGCAAATTCGGAATGTAATATTAAATCGCTCTCATACGAATATGGACGGAAGAACAGAGGCACTATTATACGCTGCGGCCCGCAGGCAACATTTAGTTGAAAAAGTAATTCCTGCAGTGAAGGCGGGTAAAGTAGTACTTTGTGACAGGTTTGTTGATAGTAGCTTAGCTTACCAAGGATTTGCAAGAGGGCTTGGGATGGATGAAGTACTTACAATTAATGAATTTGCTATCGAGGATTTTATGCCCCAACTCACGATTTTATTAGATTTAGATCCACAAATAGGTTTAGAGCGAATCCATAACAATAAAAATCGAGAACAAAATCGTTTAGATTTAGAGAAGATTGAATTTCATAATAAAGTATATAGCGCATACCAACAATTGGCGAAGCAGTATTCAGAACGGATCAAAAAGGTAAATGCGAATGAACCGATTGAATCAGTTGTTCAAAAAACTATTCAAGTTATTGAGGAAACGTTACATATCTAATGTTTATGTTCCCTTCCAATCACAAATTGGAAGGGTTTTTTTTGTTATAAATAGGAAACCAATCTATTAAATGATTACTTATGAAATGTTTGCTTGAAAAAAATTCATTGTTCCATTTGGTAGAAAGGTAAAACTGCATTATAATAAAGATATGTATTATATTAGTACGTATAAAGGAGGAAAACCATGAAGTTAATTCTTGCGGTCGTCCAAGATAAGGATACGAATCGTCTAATTGAGGCACTTAATGAAGGTGATTTCAAATCGACGAAACTTTCATCTTCAGGTGGTTTTTTACGTGAGGGGAATACAACGTTAATGATTGGTTGTGATGATGATGCAGTCGATCAAGCATTAGAAATTATTAAAAACAATTGTAGTCATCGTGATCAAATGGTTGCACCGATTTCACCGATGGGAGGTAACGCTGACTCGTACATCCCGAAACCAGTGAAAATCGAAGTTGGTGGAGCTACCGTATTTGTATTGCCTGTAGAGTCATTCTTTCAATTTTAGAAGTGGAACAGGTAAAAGGAGAGACATCTGTTGAAAATTACCCAAGATACTCAAAAACATTTTGATATTCAAAAACATAATCAAATGGCGAAAGGTCGTCAATCTAATAGTTTTGCAAATTCGATACAAAACGAGACGGCAAAATTGCGTGAAGGGGAGTTATCCAGACTTCTTCAGGAAATTACAAGCCAAGGGGAAAAGATTGCAAAATTCCGGTCGTTACGTGATGTAGGACGTTATAAATCATTAGTAAAACAGTTTGTGCAAGAGGCCGTAAAACAAGGTCTCGATTTAAAGCAAAGTAGGGGTTGGAATTTTCAAGGGGAAAATCGCCAATACACGTTGATTGAAACGGTGGATAAAGAGTTAGTGGAATTAACCGACATGGTATTAAATAAAGAAAATAATTCCGTAGATATTTTGCATAAAATCGGGGAAATAAAAGGGATGCTCATTAATTTATATGCGTAAAAAAGGTGTGACAAAAGTTGAATACATGGACAGAATTAGATGAATATCAACCGATCACTACAAAAATATTACAGAATAGTTTATCGAAGAACCGTGTGTCACACGCCTATTTATTTCATGGCCCTCGAGGGACAGGCAAAAAAGATGCCGCTACCTTATTAGCAAAGAGTTATTTTTGCAGGGAGCGAAAAGATGATGTTAATCCTTGTAATACTTGTCTAGATTGCAAAAGAATTGATTCTGGGAATCATCCTGATCTTCACTTCATTACCCCGGATGGTCAATCAATTAAAAAGGAACAAATTGCTCATCTGCAAAAAGAGTTTCATTATACAGGGTTAGAATCAAACCAAAAAATGTATATAGTAGAACATGCAGACACGATGACGCCTAATGCTGCCAATCAAATTTTAAAATTTTTAGAAGAACCAAGCCAACGGACGATTGCATTGCTGTTAACAGAAAACATTCATGGTATTATTCATACGATTCGCTCCAGATGCCAAATCTTAACATTTCAACCATTAAATTTTTTGAAATTTAAAGAACAGTTAGAAAATAAGGAGATTCCCCCGTCATTAGCGGGTTTGTACGCTCATTTAACAAATAATTTGCAGGAAGCACTTCAATTAAATGAGGACGAGTGGTTTGCAGAGGCACGAAAAATAGTGATAAAATTAATGGAGGTACTTTATGAACAACCGGATGAAGCATATTTATTACTTCATTCAAAGTGGCTTCCCCATTTTAAAGAGAAGGGGCAAGCACAAGTAGGTTTAGATTTGTTGCTCATTTGGTATAAAGATCTTATTTACTATCATATAGACAGGGAAGAAGCGATCGTGAATATAGGAAACCTTCGTTTTATCGAAAAATTATCATATATTATGTCTCAGACGGTCACAACTTATGCAATAAAAGCAATTTTAGAAGCAAAAAGGAACCTTCAGGCAAACGTAAATAGTACGCTTGTCATGGAAAAACTAGTGCTTCAATTACAGAGGTGATACTGATTGGTTGAAGTTGTTGGCGTACGATTTAAACAAGCAGGTAAAATATATTATTTTGATCCTGGATCATTTATGGTTCAAACAGGTGACTATGTCATTGTAGAAACAGTAAGAGGAATCGAGTTCGGTAAAGTTGTAATTGCAAATAAACAAGTGGACGAAGAAGATATCGTGTTACCACTAAAAAAAGTCATTCGAATTGCCGAGGACAAAGATAAACTTACGGTTACAGAAAACAAGGATAAATCAGAGGAAGCTTTTCAAGTCTGTGAAAAGAAAATATACGAGCATAACCTGGATATGAAACTGGTCGATGTAGAATATACGTTTGACCGTAATAAAGTTATCTTTTACTTCACAGCTGATGGACGGGTAGATTTCCGGGAACTTGTAAAAGATCTCGCAGCCGTGTTTAAAACAAGAATTGAACTACGGCAAATCGGTGTCAGAGATGAAGCGAAGATGTTAGGGGGCATTGGCCCTTGTGGGCGGATGTTATGCTGCTCTACCTTTTTAGGTGATTTTGAACCTGTTTCAATCAAAATGGCAAAAGATCAAAATTTATCATTAAATCCAGCTAAGATTTCAGGATTATGCGGCCGTCTCATGTGTTGTTTGAAATATGAAAACGATGATTATGAAACGGCAAAGAGAGAACTGCCGGATATTGGGGAAAATATTAAAACCCCTGTCGGAGCAGGAAAAGTTGTAGGTTTAAATATATTAGAACGGGTAGTACAAATAGAAGTTTTCGAAAATGAACGTGTATTGGAGTATACCTTGGACGAATTAATTGCTGAAGGGGTCGTTCCAACGCAAGCCACAGAGTAATGGGGTGGAGTATAGCGTGAAAAATAAAGAATTATTTGAGCGGTTTACTTTTTTGGAGAAACAAATAGGTGATCTTCATAAGGAATTTGAAGAGTTAAAAGGTAATTTAGTTCAAGTCATCGAGGAAAACCATCACCTTTCCCTTGAAAATCACCATTTACGAAAAAGGCTAGAGAATAGTACAGACTTTCAAAATGGAACTGATTCCAATGGTGATGAAGATGCAGTTGACGGGAAACAGGTTATAGGTGAAGGGTATGACAATTTAGCAAGAATTTATGAAGAAGGCTTTCATATATGTAACGTTCACTTTGGTAGTCCAAGAGATGAAGAAGATTGCTTATTTTGCTTATTGTTTTTAAATAAACAAAAATAAGAAGATATAGCCCTTTCCTATTTCTTATAGGTAAGGGCTCTTTTTGAACATCATGAAGAAGGGAATAAGTACCGTGACAATACTCAAAGATGATGAGCGACTTGATTACTTATTAGCTGATGAAAACATGCGCATTATTCAAAGTCCAACTGTATTTGCTTTTTCACTGGATGCAGTACTGTTGGCAAAGTTCGCCTATGTTCCTATAAAGAAAGGGAATATACTTGATTTATGTACAGGAAACGGTGTTATACCATTGTTACTATCTAGGAGATCATATGCCAACATTACTGGAGTTGAAATTCAGGAAAGATTGTATGATATGGCCATAAGAAATGTACAGTTGAATAAGCTCGACAATCAACTTCAAATGGTGCATGGAGACTTAAAGGATGTGCATAAAGTATTAGGTCCTAGTCATTATGATGTAGTAACATGTAATCCGCCATACTTTCCTACACCAAAAAAGAGTGAGCAAAATATAAATGACCATTTAGCTATTGCTAGGCATGAGATTTATTGTAACTTAGAGGATGTCGTTCAATCATGCAGTCGCCTCGTACGCCCAGGCGGAAAAGTAGCTATTGTTCACCGGCCGAGTCGTTTAGTAGACATTATTACATTATTTCGTAAATATAGAGTAGAGCCCAAAAGGGTGCAATTTGTTTATCCTAAACGAGGTAAAGAAGCAAATACGTTATTGATTGAAGGGATTCGGGACGGAAAACCAGACTTGAAAATATTACCTCCTTTATATGTGTATAATGAACATAATGAGTATACTGAGGAAGTTCATGACATTTTGTATGGGAAAACAGAAAAAGAATAAAGAAGGGTTTGAACAAGTGTGGAAATTCAAAAGAGCTTCCAAGAAAAGAATGATCAAGGGAAGTTTTATGTAGTACCAACACCCATCGGGAATTTAGAAGATATAACATATCGTGCGATACACATTTTAAAAACGGTTGACCTTATTGCTGCCGAGGACACGAGACAAACCCAAAAATTATTGAACCATTTTTCCATTACTACTCCACTTTTAAGCTATCATGACCATAATAAGGAACTGAAAGGTGAACAACTAATTGGAAAGATGCTCTCTGGACAATCGATTGCAATTGTTAGTGATGCAGGAATGCCTGTTATTTCCGACCCAGGCTATGAACTCGTTCGGCAATGCACTGAAGAAAACATTGATATTGTTGTTTTACCAGGGGCAAATGCAGCTTTATGTGCTTTAGTAGGATCGGGTTTACCATCTGACCAATTTTACTTTTACGGTTTTTTACCTAGGAAAAAATCGAAAATACAAGAGACATTGGAAGAATTGAAAAAACAACGGGCAACACTTCTTTTTTATGAATCACCTCACCGAATTAAAGAAACGGTCAAACAAATTCAAACCATTTTTGGTGATGACCGAAGCATTGTATTGGCCAGAGAATTAACAAAAAAATATGAAGAATTCGTTCGTGGAACAGTGAAAGAAGTGTCCGATTGGTTAAGATCCACTGATTCAGTGATTAAAGGGGAATATTGTATTGTTGTAGAAGGAAGCCAAAAAGTTGAGAAAGATAACGCTTGGTGGGAGGATATGAGTGTATCTGAACATGTAGATTACTATGTTAATGTAAAGAAGCTTTCAAGTAAAGATGCGATCAAACAAACAGCCAAAGACCGAACCGTCCCAAAGAGGGAAGTTTATGCAATTTATCATAAAACATAAAAAAGGTTGCCTCATTTGAGACAACCTTTTACAATTATTTTAAGTTTTGCTTAATTTCGTCGATTAACTGTTCAGCGCCTTCTTTACTTAGAACAAGTTTCCCGTTTGCTAAGGACATGTTCTCGTCGGACACTTCACCAGTAACGTGACAAGTCATGTTTGGTTTGTACTTCTTTAAAACGATACGATCGTCATCAACATAAATTTCAAGTGCATCCTTTTCTTTAATGTCCAATGTACGACGCAATTCGATTGGAATAACTACACGCCCTAGTTCATCTACCTTACGGACAATACCTGTAGATTTCATTATGATATTTCCCCTCTCGATCAATTTTTTTCTCTATATCTATATTCGTCAGGTTTCGACACATATAGTACCATTGTTTCCCAAAGGTGTCAATTACTTTAAGGCAACATTATGCCGAATAATCTATAGTTACATTACCCAGTAAATTAATGGCTGAAACCTTTTTATGATAATTTTTTACAGTTACTTAGACATGTTTTCTTACGAATTCTTGACACGAATATTTCCATTTCGGTATAGTTTTTTGATAGTTATGGAAATCATGTTAATAAATCGTATAGAATGGTAGAAGAAGCATTTCTCAAAGATGTTATTAATGGCAATATACATAGAGGAGGTCTAGTAATCATGCCAGAGGAAAAGAAGTCGTTTTATATCACAACACCGATTTATTACCCGAGCGGAAATCTACATATCGGCCATGCTTATACAACAGTAGCTGGTGATGCAATGGCACGATACAAGCGATTACGTGGTTTTGATGTTATGTATTTAACAGGTACAGATGAACATGGACAGAAGATTCAACAGAAAGCGGAAGAAAATGGGGTAACGCCTATTGAGTATGTTGATGACATTGTAAGTGGTATCCAAGGTCTATGGAAGAAACTCGATATTTCAAATGATGATTTTATTCGAACTACGGAAGAACGCCATAAGCGCATTGTCGAGAAAGTATTTGACCAGCTTGTAAAAAAAGGAGATATATACCTTGATGAATATGAAGGATGGTATTGTACACCTTGTGAATCTTTCTTTACTGACCGTCAGCTAGAAGAGGGAAATTGTCCTGATTGCGGACGTTCGGTGGAAAAGGTTAAAGAAGAATCTTACTTTTTCAAAATGAGTAAATACGTTGATAGACTGTTGGAGTTTTATGAAGATAACCCTCAATTTATCCAACCAGAAAGCCGTAAAAATGAAATGATAAATAACTTTATTAAACCGGGCTTAGAAGACTTGGCAGTTTCTAGAACAACATTCGACTGGGGAATAAAAGTGCCTGGTGACCCTAAGCATGTCATTTACGTATGGATCGATGCCTTAACAAACTATATCACTGCATTAGGATATGGAACAGATGATGATGAAAGATACAAAAAATATTGGCCGGCAGATGTACATTTAGTAGGTAAGGAAATTGTTCGATTCCATACCATTTATTGGCCAATTATGCTAATGGCTTTAGATATACCTTTGCCGAAGAAAGTATTTGCTCACGGTTGGCTATTAATGAAAGATGGCAAAATGTCTAAGTCAAAAGGAAATGTAGTTGACCCTGTTGACTTAATTGATCGTTACGGATTAGATGCTTTACGATACTACTTACTAAGAGAAGTTCCATTTGGTTCAGATGGAGTGTTTACACCCGAAGGATTTGTAGAGCGGACAAACTTTGATTTAGCAAACGACCTAGGGAATTTATTAAATCGTACAGTAGCTATGATTAACAAATATTTCGATGGCAACATCCCGCAAGTAATGGGGGCAGAAACACAATTTGACCAAAACCTCCAAACTTTTGCGAAAGAAACAAAAGTTAAAGTAGAAGAGTCAATGGAAAATATGGAGTTTTCCGTAGCCCTTACTGATTTATGGAGATTTGTAAGCAGAACAAATAAATATATTGATGAAACAGAACCTTGGGTATTAGCGAAGGATGAGAGCCAAAAAGATCGTTTAGGGAACGTAATGGCGCATCTTGCAGAATCATTACGTCATATTGGGATTATGTTACAGCCATTTTTAACAGAAACACCACAAAAGCTATTTCACCAACTTGGTATTGAGGAAGATAATTTAACAACTTGGGACAGTTTAGATGAATTTGGCCTCCTACAAGGTAAAAAAGTAAGTAAAGGTGAACCATTGTTCCCTCGTCTAGAAGTCGAAAAAGAAGTGGCGACGATTGTGGAAATGATGAAAAAGACTGCACCGAAGCAAGAAGAGAAAAAAGAAGTAGCTAAGCCTGAATCTGAAGAAATTGCTATTGATGACTTTATGAAGGTTGATTTGAGAATAGCGGAAGTTTTAGCTGCAGAAAAGGTAGCAAAAACAGATAAATTATTAAAAATCCAACTTGATTTAGGTTTTGAAAAGAGACAAGTCGTCTCAGGTATTGCTCAGTACTATAAACCAGATGAACTAATTGGTAGAAAAGTGATTTGTGTCACGAATTTAAAACCAGTTAAGCTCCGGGGGGAATTGTCCCAAGGCATGATATTGGCCGGAGAAGATGAAAACGGATCATTAGCATTAGCAACAGTTGATCAAACATTGCCAAACGGAGCAAAAGTAAAATAATAAAGAAATATAAAGGGGGCCTCTTGAGGCACCCTTTTTTACCATGTTGAAGGAGATGAAAGAATGGTTTTTGATACCCATGTACATTTGAACGCAGACCAATTTAAAGAAGACCAAGAGGAAGTTATTCAGAGAGCAAAAGATGCAGGTGTAACGTATATGACAGTTGTTGGGTTTGATCGTAAAACAATCCCTTTAGCTTTACAAATTGCAGAGAAGCATGAACACATTTATGCTGCAGTTGGGTGGCATCCAGTTGATGCAATTGACATGACAGAGGATGATTTACAATGGCTAGAGGAGTTAGTTGAACATCCAAAAGTTGTCGCTTTAGGTGAAATGGGGCTCGATTATCATTGGGATAAGTCACCAGTTCATGTTCAAAAAGAAGTGTTCCGTAAGCAAATACGGCTTGCGAAGAGAGTGAATATGCCAATTATTATCCATAATCGTGAAGCTTCAGAAGATATCGTAGACATATTGCGTGAAGAAAATGCTGCAGAGGTCGGCGGTGTTATGCACTGTTTCAGTAGTACTCCAGACATAGCACAACAATGTTTAGATATGAATTTCTACATTTCATTAGGGGGACCTGTCACATTTAAAAATGCAAAAGACCCAAAGGAAGTGGCTCAAATGGTTCCGATGGACCGGTTATTAATCGAAACAGATTGCCCTTTTTTAGCGCCTCACCCTCACCGCGGAAAAAGAAATGAACCGAGTTACGTAACATTGGTGGGAGAAAAAATTGCGGAACTAAGAGGTTTGTCTGTAGAAGAGGTGTTTACGAAAACAACAGATAACGCAAAGCGTTTTTTCCGCCTATAGTTTGTTACAATTATATTACAAATAGATTAAAGTTTCGGTGTAGTGGTTTTAATCTTTAAAAAACCCCCTAAAATATAGAGGAGCCAATTTGCTGCTTTTCGTATGTTAATAGATGATACGATTAGCTGATTGACAAGGATGGATGCAGTCTTTATAATACACTGCGAGCAAAGGAGGCAAAGATGATGGCCGAAAAAGAAACAAATCTACGTTCTTCCTTATTATTAGGAAGTAAAAAATGGGCTATGTATACATTAGGATTACTAGTGCTTTTTGCCTCACTCGGAATTTTACTCTATGAAACTACAAAGGCTGAAGTCATTGTCATGGATAATGGTGAAGAGCTATCGATTCGTACACATGCAGATACAGTCGAAGATTTATTGGTTGAACTAGATATAGAAGCCACTGAGCATGATGAAATATTACCTGGTAGATCAGAAACAGTTGAAGATGGTATGGAGATAACATATATCCCAGCTCAGCAAGTTGTGGTAACAATCGATGACGAAACGAAATCATTCTATACTACGGCAAATACAATTGAGGAATTTATTCATACTGAAGACGAAATTGTAGTAACAGAACATGATCAAGTTTTACCTAGTGTGGAAACGTCAGTAAAGGATGGTTTAGAAGTTACGATAAGTTCTGCAATTCAAGTAACATTGAATGACGGAGGCGAAACGGAAAAATATTGGACGTTAGCCAACACGGTCGAGGAATTGTTACAAGAACAAGATATAGAACTGAACGAACATGATCATTTAAATGTGGAACTTGATGAAGAAGTTACAAACGACATGGATATTTCCATTACAAGAGTTGAAAAAATAACAGATGTAATTAAAGAAGAAATTGGTTATGCGACGGTAACAAGATTGGATGACAATTTACCAAGTGGTAAAAGCCGCGTTGTTCAAAATGGGCAAAAAGGTATCGTCGCGAAACATTATGAAGTAACAATGGAAAACGGTGAAGAAGTATCGAGAAAATTGATAAAAGAAGAAACCGAACAGGAAAGTGTAAACCGCATTGTAGCTATCGGTAAAACGAACCTCTTACTCTCAAGAGGAGATAAAAAGCTAGTTGACGAGTTCGTCATGAATGCTACGGCTTATACAGCTTATTGTGATGGATGCAGTGGAAAAACTGCCTATGCTTATAATGGTGAACGTGTAGACCTTCGAGTTAACAGTGACGCAAAAGTCGTCGCCGTTGACCCAAACGTCATCCCGATAGGTTCCCTCGTGTGGGTGGAGGGCTATGGATACGCTTTGGCACTTGATAGGGGCGGTCATATTAAAGGAAATCGAATTGATGTGTTTATACCATCCAAAGATGAGGCATTAAGATTTGGAAGGAAAACAGTTCAAGTGAAAGTATTTCGCTAATGTAAAGCAGGGGTTCTAACCTCTGCTTTTTTATTTTATGAGAAGGTCTATGTCTTTGATACAATTTCCGTTTATACTGTTTTATCGTATATAATGGAAGGCATGTAGAATTACCATAGGAGGAACAACAGGTTGCGCATAAAAGAAATTATTGTAGTAGAAGGAAAAGATGATACAACAGCGGTAAAGAGAGCCGTAGAGGCGGATACAATCGAAACGAATGGTTCAGCTGTTAATAAATCAACCATCCAACAAATCAAGCATGCAAAAGAGAAAAGAGGAGTTATTGTTTTTACCGACCCGGACTATCCTGGTCAAAGGATACGAGCAATTATTGATAGAGAAGTCCCTGGTTGTAAGCATGCCTTTTTGCCAAAGAAAGAAGCGTTACAAAAGCAAGGGAATGGTGTTGGAATTGAGCATGCTTCACCTGAAGCAATCCAAAATGCTCTTAAAAGTGTATATGAGCTTACAAGCAATCAGAAAATATATATAACAAAAGAGGATTTATTACAGTTTGGATTATTAGGTACCCGTGAAGCAAAGGAGCGGAGAAAAAAGTTAGGAGAGCGACTAAATATAGGTTTTACGAACGGAAAACAGCTAGAAAAGCGGTTAAACATGTTTCAAATTGAACGAGATGAGTTTACAAGCGTAATGGAGCAGATCTTGCGAGAGGAAGAGAAAAATGATTGATGAAAAGGCAATAGCAACCCCAGCAAAAACGAAACAAATTATGGCAAAATACGGATTATCCTTCAAAAAAAGTTTAGGTCAAAATTTTATTATTGATGTTAATACGTTAAAAAATATTGTGAAACATGCAGGTGTGACACCTGATTCAACTGTAGTAGAGATCGGTCCAGGGATAGGTGCTTTGACGGAGCAGCTTGCTATTGTTGCAAAACACGTTGTTGCTTTTGAAATAGATCAGCGGCTAATCCCCATTTTAGATGATACCTTGCAATCTTATGATAATGTAACCGTTATTAATGAGGATGTACTGAAAGCTGAAGTAAAAGCCACAATAGAGCGCTACGTATCCCAAGGTGAGAAGATAAAAGTTGTAGCGAATTTGCCATATTATATTACAACCCCTATATTAATGAAATTATTAACAGAGAAACTACCTCTTCAAGACATTACAGTAATGATTCAAAAAGAAGTAGCAAACCGTATGGCTGCAAATCCCAATACAAAAGAGTATGGATCATTATCAATCGCTGTTCAGTATTATACAGTACCCTCAGTTGTAATGACTGTACCTAAAACCGTGTTCCGTCCTCAACCAAATGTTGATTCAGCTGTACTACATTTAAAACGTCGTGAGACTCCACTAGTACATGTGAAAGATGAGGACCTCTTTTTTGAAATTGTTCAAGCTTGTTTTGGACAAAGAAGAAAAACGATTCTTAACAATTTAAGTCGACATTATAAAGAAAAGTTAAACAAGGAACAAATATTGTCAATTTTAAAGGAAAGCAATATCGAACCGTCACGACGCGCCGAATCCCTATCAATTGAAGAATTTGCTGGCTTAGCAAATTTCTTTACTCAAACTGGTGGTAGGTAGGAACACACTGCACCTCGAAAAAATACGCTATTATAGCAGCGTGTTTATAACGAGGAGGAACAATCATGCAATTTCAAAGAGGGGATATTGTAACGAGAGTATCCCATAATCATGATTTGTTATTTAGGATTCAGACAGTAGAAAATGGTAAAGCACAACTTTATGGAGAAGATTATCGTTTAGAGGCAGATTCCCCACTGGATGATCTTTCCCTCGTGAATAAAGGAGAATTAACGCGACGTAAAAAAGAAGAACGAGAAAAAGAGGACTATTCATATCGATTGTTTAAACAAGATTATCAATTGATGCGAAAAAAACAAGAGTATGACACCCATATTAACTTTAATCCGGATTTAAAGTACTTCCAAATACCACCAAGGGTTTTACATGTTGATGGTGACCAATTGTATTTAAAAAAATGTGTAAGTTTATATCAACGTCTAGGCATGCAAGTCCATGGTGTACATCTTCACGAGAAAACAATGCCATTAGAAATAAAAGCTCTATTAGAGAAAATTCAACCAGATATTTTAGTTATAACGGGACATGATTCCTTTTCCAAAACGAAAGGGAACAAAAACGATATACGGGCATACCGCAACTCAAAACATTTTGCCGACACAGTTCGAGAAGCAAGAAACTATGCGCCACACTTAGATCAATTGATCATTTTTGCCGGGGCATGTCAGTCTCATTTTGAATCGTTAATTAAAGCAGGAGCAAATTTTGCGAGTTCCCCATCAAGAATAAACATTCATGCTTTAGACCCAGTATACATTGTAGCGAAAGTTGGCTACACATCCTTTATGGAAAAAATTAATGTATGGGATGTGTTAAGAAATACCATTACCGGTGAAAAAGGAATTGGAGGCTTAGAAACTCGAGGTTTATTTCGGACAGGAATGCCTTTTCCTGATGATGAAATTGAATCAGAAGAGTATAATTTCCGCCCATGTTTGTAATGGGCGGAATATTTTATGCATTTTTTTCTTTACATTCGGAAAAATAACATTAAATATGAATTTTTAGCGTAAATAAATTATTGACACCGGGCATATTTGATTGTTATAATTATTAGTTTTTTTGATTGACAATTTCTTCGAAATGTGGTATTTTATCAATAGTGAGGTGGAGTGAAGTGCCAAAAACTTTATCAGAAATTAAGGAAACGTTAGATGGTAATATTGGTAAGCGGTTAACATTAAAGGCTAATGGGGGTCGTCGAAAGACAATTCAAAGAAGCGGCGTGTTGGCAGAGACATATCCTTCCGTATTTATCGTCGAATTAGATCAAGATGAAAACGCGTTTGAGAGAGTGTCATACAGCTATGCTGACGTGTTGACCGAGACAGTGGAGTTAACTTTCTTTGATGATATGAGTAAGATGGCTTAAAGGAAGCAGTAGACGTTAGTTTACTGCTTTGTTTTTTACATAAAACAGAAGCCTATAGATCGGATAAAATAAAACGTGAATGGTAATAATATGATTGTCGTAAAACCTAAGGAAGGGAGCTGTTACCTTATGGGTAGACGTAGAGGTGTTATGTCAGACCAATTTAAAGAGGAACTAGCTAAGGATTTAGGTTTTTACGACACTGTCCAGAAAGAAGGATGGGGCGGCATTCGTGCGAGAGATGCAGGTAATATGACGAAACGAGCGATTGAAATAGCGGAAGAACATCTAAGTAAGGGCAGATCTTAAAAGGTCTGCTCTTTTTTTTAATATATGTTACAATTTGTTAGATGCTAAGGAAAGCGAAGGTGTGCAGAATGCTTCTGGAAAAGGCTCCAGCAAAAATTAATTTATCGTTAGATGTATTATATAAGCGAGATGATGGGTTCCATGAAATTGAAATGGTTATGACAACAATCGATTTGTCTGACCATATTGAATTGACTCCACTAAAGGAGAATGTTATTAAAATTATTTCGGAAAACCGTTACGTTCCCAACGACAGCCGGAACTTGGCCTTTCAAGCAGCTGCAAAATTCAAGGAACGTTTTCAAATTAAAAAGGGTGTAGCAATCAAAATTAATAAACAAGTTCCTGTTGCAGCCGGTTTAGCTGGGGGAAGTAGCGACGCTGCTGCAGTATTACGTGGCTTAAATAAAATGTGGCAATTACAAAAGCCCTTTGAACAGCTTGCGTCGATTGGAGCTGAAATCGGGTCAGATGTACCTTTCTGTATTTATGGTGGAACAGCTTTAGCGAAAGGGAGAGGGGAACGATTAACGGAACTGACCCCCCCTCCATCTTGCTGGGTTGTACTAGCCAAACCCTCAATCGGTGTTTCAACGAAAACGGTTTATGAACAGTTGAATCTGCAACATGTTCAACATCCTAATACAGAAGAAATGGTACAGTCCTTGAAACACGAAGATTACGACCGCATGTGTAACCATATGGGGAATGTCCTTGAATCGGTTACATGCAAACTACACCCAGAAATTTTACAGTTGAAAGAACATATGAGACGTGCAGGCGCAGACAGTGTCCTTATGAGTGGAAGTGGCCCAACGGTGTTCGGCTTAACCCGTCAGGAAACTAGAGCTGAGCGTATTTACAATAGCCTAAGAGGTTTTTGTCAAGAGGTATACGTAGTAAGAATGTTAGGAAAGCCATTAGAGCTTGCGTAAAACCGTACCTTAGTGGTATAGTTTCTAGTAAATATTCGGATTTTGGAGTGGTTGCCATGAAAAGAAGTGAACGGCTTGTTGCGATGACGAACTATTTGCTAGACCATCCACAAGTATTAGTTCCTTTACCGTATTTTACGAAGGAATTTGATGCAGCAAAATCATCTATTAGTGAAGATTTAGATATTGTAAATGATATGTTTCAAAAGCAAGGAATTGGTTTTTTAGAAACTGTTCAAGGAGCTGCCGGTGGAATAAAATATATTCCGAAATACTCGGATAAAAATAGTAAGGCATTTATCGATCATATATGTAATAGAATTGAAGATCCTGACCGTTTACTTCCTGGTGGTTACTTATATATGAGCGATTTGTTGGGTGACCCAGAGACAATTCGTAATATCGGGAAAATATTTGCGACAGCCTTTGCGCAAAAAGGTGTGGAATACATCGTAACTGTTGCCACGAAAGGTATACCTCTTGCATATGCCACCGCTCAAATTATGAATGTACCTGTTATCATTGTTCGCCGTGACCCTAAAGTTACAGAAGGGTCTACTGTTAGTATTAATTACGTATCGGGGTCTTCCAAAAAAATTCAGACAATGGTATTAGCAAAGAGAAGTCTGCCTGAAGGGTCAAATGTTTGTATCATTGATGACTTTATGAAGGCTGGAGGTACAATTAACGGGATGAAAAGTTTGTTGGCAGAGTTTAATGCTAACGTATCGGGGATTGGAGTGCTTGCGGAAGCTGAAGATGAGGACGAAGACAGAGTAGTGGATGACTATATCTCTTTAATTCAAATCAAAGATGTTGATATAAAGAACCGCAAAATTGAAGTGTTAAAAGGGAATTACTTTCAAAATTAAACGATTTATGATAGAAAATACATCACCTCGGAAGGTAGATGTATTTTTTTAGTAAAAATAAAAGTTTTTTAAATATTTAGAAGGATTTCCTGTTCCGTATGTGGAAATATTGATATAAGTTCTAAGGGAAAAGGTGGTGAGACATAATGGAAGTGACAGACGTAAGATTACGCCGCGTAAACACAGACGGAAGAATGCGTGCAATTGCATCTATTACCTTGGACCAAGAGTTCGTTGTTCATGATATCCGCGTGATTGATGGAAACAACGGTTTGTTCGTCGCTATGCCGAGCAAACGTACTCCTGATGGTGAGTTCAGAGATATTGCACACCCGATCAATTCCGACACCCGTGCGAAGATTCAAGATGCGGTTTTAGCAGAGTATCACCGTGCCGGAGAGGAAAATGTCGAGTATGAAGAAGCTGGTGCTTCTTAAAACAAGAACGGATGTAAGCTAGAAGTCTAATCAAATATGATTGGGCTTCTTTTTTGTGTATAGAAAAAAGTTCACGAATTGGTCATGTGTCAACATGTTTGAAATACAGTATAATTTAAGATATATTCTTAATTGGAATAAAAGGATGGTGGGAGCTAATGTCAAATCGTTATGCAGTTATATTAGCAGCTGGTCAAGGTACGAGAATGAAGTCCTCCCTTTACAAAGTACTTCATCCTGTATGCGGAAAGCCTATGGTTCAACATGTGGTAGATCAATTAATAGATATTAATTTATCAGAAATCTATACAATTGTTGGACACGGAGCAGAAAAAGTCCAGGAGCAATTAGGCAATCAAACACAGTTTGTTCTGCAAGAAGAACAATTAGGTACTGGTCATGCAGTAATGCAAGCAAGTTCTTCATTAAGTGGAAAAAAGGGAACAACGGTCGTAATATGTGGTGATACCCCATTGCTTACTTCGAATACGTTGGAGTCTTTGATACAACAACATGAGAACGAAAATGCCAAAGTAACAGTACTAACTGCACAGCCAGAAGATCCAACAGGATATGGAAGGGTTGTTCGAAACAGTAATGACGAAGTAGAAAAAATTGTTGAGCATAAAGATGCCAATAAGGACGAGCGAAAAATTAGCGAAATTAATACGGGAACATATTGCTTTGACAATGAAGCATTATTTGAGTCGTTAAACCACGTTTCTAATGATAATGTTCAAGGTGAGTACTATTTACCGGATGTTATAGAAATACTAAAAAGCCAAGGGGAAAAAATTAGTGCTTATATAACACCGAATTTTGAGGAAACACTTGGAGTAAATGATCGTGTAGCCCTGTCAAAAGCAGAGGCTATAATGCGAAAAAGAATTAATCGCGAACATATGAAAAACGGAGTCACATTCATTGATCCAGATAACACATATATTGGACCAGATGTGAAGATTGACCAAGACGTTATCATCTATCCTGGAACGACGATAACAGGAGATGCAAAAATCGGAACAGGAGCAGAGATTGGTCCAAACAGTGAAATTAAAGATAGTGAAATTGGGCATAACACAGTCATTAAGCAAAGTGTTGTACATGATAGCCAAGTAGGAGATAAAGTACAAATTGGTCCATTTGCACATATAAGGCCTCTTTCTGAGATTAAAGATGAAGTGAAAGTGGGTAACTTTGTAGAAGTGAAAAAATCCTCCATGGGCCAAGGGAGTAAAGCATCACATTTAAGTTACATAGGCGATGCAGAGGTCGGTAAGGATGTAAACATAGGCTGTGGAGCCATAACGGTCAATTATGATGGAAAAAATAAATATAAAACCATCATAGAGGAGGGGTCATTTATTGGTTGCAATGCTAACTTAATTGCTCCTGTTAAGGTTGAAAAGGGAGCATATGTTGCAGCGGGGTCAACCATAACAAAGAATGTACCCGAAAAGGCGTTGTCGATAGCACGTTCCCGACAGACAAATAAAGAGGGATATGTTGATAAACTAAAAAAATAAAAGAAATTAACTTAATGGAGGTTTCGAAAGCTATGCCCAACCAATATGCAGATCCTTCACTAAAGGTGTTTTCTTTAAACTCTAATCCGAAGCTGGCAGAAAAAATTGCTCAAAACATTGGTACGGAGTTAGGAAAATGTTCTGTTACAACGTTTAGTGATGGTGAAATCCAAATTAATATCGAGGAAAGTATTCGAGGTTGTGACGTTTATGTTATTCAATCAACATGCCAGCCTGTAAATGATCATATCTTGGAATTACTGATTATGATTGATGCCCTAAAACGTGCATCAGCAAGAACAATTAACGTTGTTATACCTTATTATGGTTATGCTCGACAAGATCGGAAAGCTAGGTCTCGTGAGCCGATTACATCAAAGCTTGTAGCGAACTTATTACAAACTGCTGGTGCGACCAGACTTATTACATTAGACCTACATGCACCGCAAATCCAAGGTTTCTTTGATGTTCCGATTGATCATTTATTAGGTGTTCCTATCTTAGCCGATTACTTTGAAAGCAAAGGCTTAGAAGACATTGTCATCGTTTCACCAGATCACGGTGGAGTGACACGTGCAAGAAAAATGGCTGATATATTAAAAGCACCAATTGCTATTATCGATAAGCGCAGGCCAAGACCAAATGTAGCGGAAGTTATGAATATTGTAGGGAACATAGAAGGAAAAACGGCTATTTTAATAGATGACATAATCGATACTGCAGGAACCATTACATTAGCCGCTAATGCTCTTATTGAAAATGGAGCAAAGGATGTCTACGCTTGCTGTACACACCCGGTTTTATCTGGGCCAGCTATTGAGCGAATTGATCACTCGAAAATTAAAGAATTAGTTGTAACGGACTCGATTCCGTTAACAGACGATAAACGTATTGATAAAGTTACACAATTATCGGTTGGGCCTTTAATTGGTGAGGCAATTCGAAGAGTCCATGAATTGAAATCTATAAGCGTTCTATTTGATTAATGTTATAATTAGGTAATGGAGATGTTTTTTTCCTACATAAATAGGGAAAACTAATCTTTGTGAAATCAAATGGAGGGTGATAGTTTATGGTAGCAACCATTAAAGCAACAGAAAGAAAGGACTTAACACGCTCTGCAACTAGAGAATTACGACTCCAAGGCTTAATACCAGCTGTGGTATATGGTAAAGGGAAGGAACCTTCAACATTAGCTGTTAACACAATTGAATTGTTAAAGACAGTACGTGATGAAGGGAAGAATGCAGTATTTTCTCTTAAAGTAGAAGGAAAAAAGCCCCTTGATGTCATGCTTTACGACTATCAACAAGATTCCATCAAAGATGAACTTCTTCATGCTGATTTTTATCAAGTAGATATGTCTTCTGATGTAGATGTAGAAGTAGCCATCAATCTAAAAGGAGATACTACGTCTGGCGGAGGTGTACTACAACAAACACTTCACCAGTTGCATGTACGAGCAAAGCCAAACAAGATACCCGATGAAATTACGATTGATATAAGCAGTCTTGAAATTGGTGACAGCATTACAGTAGGAGACATTAAGCCAGACCAAGGGTATGAAATACTAGACGATGCAGAAACAACAATTGTTACGGTTTTACCTCCTCAAAACGAAAAGGTTGAAGAGGAAGGGGAAGAAGGAGCAGAAGCACCTGCTGAAGAATCAGGAGCGGGCAACGAGAATAACGATGAAGGATAATACGAAGACGCAACCGAATGGTTGCGTCTTCCATTTTCTTTTCGGGCCAATTTTCGGTAAAATATAAAGAAGTGTAGAAATGTCATTAAGAAAGAGGGATTGACATAAAATGAAATGTATTATTGGACTTGGTAATCCAGGGGCTAAATATGAACAGACAAGACATAATATTGGTTTTATGGTAATTGATGAACTTGCGAAACGGCACGGCTGGGAATTAAATAAAACAAAGTTTCACGCCCATTATGCTATCGAACAACTAAATGGAGAAAAAGTTATTTTAGTGAAACCGATGACTTATATGAATTTATCAGGAGAAGCAGTTCGACCACTCATGGAGTTTTACGATTTAGATGTAGTTGATATTGTTGTCATTTATGATGACCTTGATTTGCCCCCAGGCAAAATTCGTCTGCGGCAAAAAGGGGGACATGGAGGACACAATGGCATACGTAACATCATTGATCAATTAAATACGAAACAATTTAATAGGGTGCGGGTTGGAATTGGAAGGCCAGAAACACCGATGCCTGTACCGAATTATGTACTAGGGAAATTTTCCGATGAACAAATGCCGCAAGTAAAAGAAAGTATTCAACGGAGTGCAGATGCCTGTGAGCATTGGTTGCATAAATCGTTTTTAGAAGTGATGAATGATTTTAATTCGTAGTATAAGAATGAAACTGCTCGGACAAACTTGTAATAAGTATTGTTCGAGGAGGGTTTACATGGCCGTTGTCTACAGTTGCCGTTACTGTGGTAACACCGTCGGTGAAATTCAAGAACCTGTTGTAGAAGAACAACAGTTAGGATTAGATAGATTAACAAATGAAGAACGTTTAGAAATGGTTGAGTATAATGGAAATGGAGATATTGAGATTAAGACGATTTGTGAACATTGCCATGAAGCGTTAAACCGAAATCCAGAGTATCATGAGTTAGACAATTTTTTACAGTAACTGAAAAACAAAGCTTTGGTAGTTTTACCAAAGCGTTTTTGCATTGAGGTAGGAAGATTGGGGGAGTATTCGTTGCAAGGATTAAAGAATTATTTATTAGAACAGGAAGATATAGAAACAATCGTAACGGGCTATGCGTCAGGCATGCAGGAACAACTTGTGGCTGGTTTAACTGGTGCAGCTAGAAGTGTGCTCATTTCTCTATTACAGCAATCATTACATAAACCTCTATTTATTATTACTCACCAATTAACACAGGCACAGAAATTATATGAAGACCTTTTGGAATTAAGCTCAGACGCACCTGTTTACTTGTATCCCGTAAATGAACTAATGGCTTCAGAAATCGCTACTGCTAGTCCCGAAATGCGAAGTCAGCGGATAGATTCCCTTAATCGCTGGGTGAAAGAAGGGAATGGAATCTTTATCGCCCCTATCGCTGCATGTAAGCGGATATTGCCGCCTCCTAGCAGATGGAGGGAGGCACAGTTATCGTTTGAGGTAGGAACGGAAATTCCATATGAAGATTATTTACAAACATTAGTAGAGCTAGGATACAAGCGGGAAGATATGGTCATGTCTCCTGGTGATTTTAGTATGCGTGGAGGCATAATTGATATCTATCCTTTGACGGAGGAAAACCCTGTTAGGATTGAAATGTTTGATGAAGAAGTAGAATCTATACGTTATTTTGATTCAAATAATCAACGCTCATTGGATGAACTTAATAGGGTTGTTGTGGGTCCGGCAGAAGAGATGTTACTAACTGAGGAGGATGTAACAAAAGGTGTTCATCAATTAGAAAACTTGTTACAACAAACAGTCAAAAAAACTACGGATAAATCATTACGGGAATTATTTTTGGAGAATATAGAACATGATATCGACCGCTTACAAAGCGGTGAGCGTTTTACCGAAATGTACAAATACATTTCCTTATTTTATGAAGAACCTGCTAGTTTAGTAGACTATCTCCCTAAAGATGGTCTAATTGTCTTTGATGAGATGAGTCGAATTCAAGAAACAGTCCAACAGTTGGATCGAGAAGAAGGGGAATGGATTCAAAGCCTATTAGAACAACAAAAAGTTGTAAGAGATATGTCAATGTCATTTGATTGGCATCAATTACAAGATAAAATGCAACATTCGAAGTTATATTTATCTGTGTTTTTGCGTCATATACCGAATACTCAACCGGAGAATATCGTCAATTTTTCATCTCGGGTAATGCAACAGTTCCATGGGCAAATGAATTTATTAAAGAATGAATTAGATCGTTGGAAAACAGGTGGATTTTCAGTACTAATTGTAGCACCAACGAGAAAACGAATGGAAAAGATACAGGCTGTGTTAGAAGATTACGGCATGGAATCAGATATAAAGTCGGGCGATGTACAACTACCTGTAACTGTTCCTTCTATCATCAAAGGAAGTATTAGTAGTGGTTTTGAAATGCCGATGTATCGAATTGCTGTTTTGACGGAAGCTGAACTGTTTAATAAAAAGGCGAAGCGTCCAAAACGAAAACAAAAAATATCCAATGCGGAAAGAATTAAAAGTTACCAAGAATTAAAAGTTGGTGACTATGTTGTACACGCAAATCATGGTATTGGTAAGTATATTGGCATAGAGACGCTGGAAATGAATGGTGTTCATAAAGACTATATGCTTATTAATTACTCTGGCGATGACAAATTATTTGTCCCAATTGACCAAATAGACTTAGTACAAAAATATGTAGGATCTGAAGGAAAAGAGCCGAAAATCTATAAGCTAGGTGGCAGTGAGTGGAAGAAGGTAAAACGACGTGTTCAGTCATCAGTAGAGGATATCGCCGAAGATTTAATTAAACTGTATGCGGAACGTGAGGCCGCAAGAGGTCATCAATACTCCAAAGACACTGAAATGCAAAGGGAGTTTGAAGCAGCCTTTCCTTATCAAGAAACGGAGGATCAAATTCGTTGTATTGAAGAGATTAAACATGATATGGAACGCCCTCAACCAATGGATCGGTTATTATGTGGGGACGTTGGTTACGGAAAAACAGAAGTTGCTATACGTGCTGCATTCAAAGCGGTAATGGATGAGAAGCAAGTAGCGGTTCTTGTGCCAACAACAATCTTAGCTCAACAGCACTATGAAACGTTTATAGAACGTTTTAAGGAATTTGGATTAAACGTAGGTCTATTGAGCCGCTTTCGAACGAGAAAACAACAAAAAGAAACGTTGGAGAACTTGGAAAAGGGTTTAGTTGATGTTGTTATCGGAACGCATCGAGTATTATCTTCCGACGTGAAATTTAAAGACTTAGGACTATTAATCGTAGATGAAGAACAACGTTTTGGGGTAAAACATAAAGAAAAAATTAAGCAGTTAAAAACGAATGTTGATGTACTGACACTAACGGCGACTCCAATTCCGAGAACGTTACATATGTCAATGCTCGGTGTTCGGGATTTGTCCGTAATTGAAACACCACCGGAAAACAGGTTTCCAATCCAGACATATGTGTTAGAGTACAACCCCATTTTCATTCGGGAAGCAATTGAACGTGAGTTAGCTCGAGGTGGTCAAGTCTTCTTCTTATATAATCGGGTCGAGAACATTGAGCGAGTGGCAGGAGAAATTGATCAGTTAGTGGAAGGAGCAAGGGTTACCTATGCTCACGGCCAAATGAGTGAAGCACAGTTGGAAAGTGTTATGTTTGATTTTTTAGAAGGCCAATCTGACGTGCTAGTAAGCACAACGATCATCGAAACCGGTGTAGATATTCCGAATGTAAATACGTTAATTGTTTATGATGCAGATAAAATGGGACTTAGTCAGTTGTATCAACTGCGCGGGCGTGTTGGGCGTTCCAACCGAGTGGCTTATGCTTACTTTACGTACCAAAAGGATAAAGTATTAACCGAGGTTGCCGAAAAGCGATTGCAAGCAATCAAGGAATTTACCGAACTCGGCTCTGGATTTAAAATTGCTATGCGTGATTTATCTATTAGAGGTGCGGGGAATATATTAGGTGCAGAACAACATGGATTTATTGATTCCGTTGGTTTTGATATGTATTCCCAAATGTTAACCGATGCAATTGAAGCAAAAAAACAAGGGAAAGATTATGAAGAGGTTAAACCATTCCAAGTGGAAATGAATTTAGATATTGATGCATATATTCCTTCCTTTTATATAAAAGATGAAAAGCAGAAGATTGATATGTACAAACGATTCCAAGCAGTACAAAAGATGGACGAAATCTATGACATCAAAGAGGAATTGTTAGACCGTTTTGGGAATTATCCAGAAGAGGTTGAAAACTTACTGAAGGTTTCACGTATCAAAATTTATGCTAAAAGAGAAAAAATCGAATCGATTAATGAGCAAAATAAGAAGATTGAACTTCTCATGGAGGAAAGTGAAAGTAAAAGGATTGATGGAGAAAAACTGTTTCAAATTACAGAAGATTATCATCGAATCGTACGACTTGGCACGGAAAACAATCAGTTGAAGATTACGTTCCAGTTTGATCGGAGAAATCACAGCCAAAGATATGATGTACTTGAAACGTTCCTTGCTAAGTTAGAAAATACAAAAAATGCCTAAACTCCTTAAATTTATCTGTGTTGATGTATACTTTGGTCAAGTTGTCAGATACTAACTTTACTAGATGGTGGTTTCATTTAAAGGAAAAAGGACCATCGAGAAACAACAACAAAGAAAGCGAGGATTTAAGGATATGAAGGCAACAGGAATTGTTCGTCGCATCGATGATTTAGGAAGGGTTGTTGTTCCAAAAGAGATTCGCAGAACGTTGCGTATTCGTGAAGGAGATCCTCTAGAAATATTTGTAGACCGAGAAGGCGAGGTTATACTTAAAAAATATTCACCAATTAATGAACTAGGGGATTTTGCGAAAGAATATGCGGATGCCTTGTTTGATTCATTAGGTCATACAGTGCTTATTTCAGATCGTGATGAATTTATTGCTGTGGCTGGGGGACGAAAAAAGGAATTTTTAAATAAAAAAATTAGTACGCAAATTGAAAAAACAATGGATGAACGTACCGTTAAAATGGAGAAAAATGAACAAACAATTGAAGTTACAGACGGTAGGGAAGAAACGTTCTCCTCATATGTAATGGCACCGATCGTGGCAAACGGTGACCCTGTCGGTTGTGTCATTATGATTTCTAACGATAAAAATATGGATGATGCCGAGAAAAAGGCAGTAGAAACAGCAGCCGGATTTTTAGCGAGACAAATGGATTAACGGAGAACGAAAGGCTGTCACCTAATAGGGGAGGCAGCCTTTCAAACTTTATCTTTCTGCAGGGTTCCTATGCTATAATGGTCGATGATGCTGTACATAAGGAGTCCGCTATGAAACAGAAGAAGACGTTTTTATCAGGAGCCGTTATCTTGATGGTGGCCGGCATGATAAGTAAATTATTAAGTGCTAGTTACCGCGTACCCCTTCAAAATTTAACAGGTGATACCGGCTTTTATATATATCAACAAGTGTATCCGTTTTTAACACTTGCTTGGATTTTATCTATATATGGTTTTCCTGCAGCTATATCCAAAATTTTGAATGATGATCGGTATACATATTTAAATAAATTAAAATTAAATCCTTTATTTCTTATTCTGTTGTTGTTTGGTGCTTTTTCCTTCTCCGTCATATATTTCGGAGCGAGTTTTTTTGCTAGCCTAATGGGCGATTCGCAGATGGTTAAACCTATTCGTTTTTCTGCGTTCATGTACTTACTTTTACCCTTTACTGCTTTCCTTCGCGGTATGTTTCAAGCAAGAGAAGATATGCGACCATCTGCTTTCTCTCAAACGTTGGAACAACTCGTTCGCGTTATAGGGATTTTAGTTATCACACATATACTTCTCCAACATGGGAAAAGCTTGTATGACGTTGGGGCAGGTGCTGCATTATCCTCTACATTTGGGGCCATTGTGGCTTTTTTCTTTTTATGTATAGTCAGTTTGCTCATACGCAAGCGTAGTAAGAAGGCAGAGGCAGGAAACGTTAACGCGTATTCCTATGTTTCAATTGGAAAAGTATTGTTTAGTACAAGCCTTATTTTTAGTTTAAACTATTTACTTCTCATATTATTGCAAATGGTTGATGTTTTTACATTTATACCGAATCTCCAGCAATACGGGTTAAGTTTTGAGGATGCAAAAGAGGCAAAAGGTGTATTCGATAGAGGTCAACCCCTCGTTCAGCTTGGTGTCGTTTTTAGCTTGTCGTTATCCCTGTCTTTAGTTCCAGCATTGTCTAGACATGAAGCGACAAAGGAATGGATGGGAAATATAAAAACAGCTCTTAAATATACGATTATGTTAGCATCCGCTGCATCAATTGGACTAATATTAGTTTTTCCAGCGGTTAATATTCTTTTGTTTGAGACGAATAAAGGAACATTGGCACTTCAAGTGTATTCGCTAACCATCTTTTTTGCTTCCGTTGCAATGACCCTGTCTGTCATTTTACAAGAACTGGGGATTTTGTATCGACAATTCATCATTTTTTCTGGATGTATCGTTATTAAATTTCTTTTTAATTTAGCACTTATCCCATATATTGGTTTGTTGGGCGGGGCAATAGCCACTGTTATTGCTTTAATAGTGCTGTGCGTATGTTTTTATATCTACATAAAGCAGCAGTTAAAATTGCATTTCGCCCATGTCATACGTTGGGTTCCGTTTGGGCTCTCGTTATTGACTATGACCGTAGTTGTTCTTGTTATTCAAGCTTTATTACACGACCTGTTTGAACCTGAAACACGTTTAAACTATTTAGGGACAACGTTCATTACGATTGTTGTTGGTATCACTACATACAGTTTATCCCTATGGAATTATGGGGTGTTCACGAAACGGGAAATGGCCTCTTTTCCTGTTCGAGGTTTGTTTAGGAGGAAGAGAAGATGAGTAAACAGATAAACGTAATAGGACTAGGTGCTGGTGACATAGAGCAATTACCATTAGGACTCTATCGAGAGTTAGTAAAGACAAACAACCTGTATTTACGTACAGAAAAGCACCCTGTTATACAATCACTTAAGAAAGAAGACATTTCATATCAATCTTTTGATTATATTTATGAACAGAGGGATCAATTTGAAGATGTATATGAACAGATTGTTCTACAACTGTTAAAAGAACTAGAACATAAATCAGAGAGTATTGTGTATGCAGTTCCAGGTCATCCTATGCTTGCAGAGAAGACGGTACAATTGCTGCTAAAAGAAGAAAGGGAACGTAACGATCTGTCTGTTCGTGTTATTGGGGGCCAAAGCTATTTAGATGATTTATTCACTACATTGCAAATTGATCCAATAGAAGGTTTTCAATTCCTTGATGCAACTTCCTTTAACCGTGGAAACGTTCAGTATCAATCCCACGTAATCTTTTGCCAAGTATACGACCAGCATGTCGCTTCGGAGGTAAAGTTAACGTTAATGGAAGATTTGCCTGACGATTATGAAGTGTTCGTTGTTCATGCAGCCGGAAGTGAAGAAGAATGGGTAAAAAAGTTGCCTCTGTATGAACTTGATAGGGAAGTTTCACTAAACAACTTAATATCAGTGTATGTACCACCGGCAGATGTGAATGCGTTACATCACCAATTTGATGTGCTCCGTAATGTAGTAGCCCGCTTAAGGGGGCCGAATGGTTGCCCTTGGGATCGCCAACAAACTCATGAAAGCTTGCGACAATATTTAATAGAAGAGGCATATGAAGTGGTAGAAGCAATTGATGATGAAGATGACGAAGCTTTAATAGAGGAACTCGGTGATGTTTTACTACAAGTTATGCTTCATGGTCAAATTGGAGAGGATGTAGGCTACTTTTCGGTAGACGATATTATACGTTCGGTTACAGAGAAAATGATACGTCGCCATCCACATGTCTTTCAAGATCAGTCCAATGTTACAACAGATGAAGTAATGGCAAATTGGGAGAAGATAAAACAACAGGAAAAGGGTGGGGAGAAGTCCAGATCCTTTCTAGAAGGAATCCCGAGGTCGTTCCCTGCCCTGTTGTATGCTTATGAACTTCAAAAGAAAGCTGGGAAGGTAGGCTTTGATTGGGACGAGGCGGATCCTATGTTCGAAAAAATCACCGAGGAGATAGAGGAATTTAAAGATGCTGTCACGAATAAAGATACACACGATGCAGAGATTGAATTAGGAGATATTTTCTTTGCACTTGTCAATGTTGCTCGTTATTATAAAATAAACCCGGAAATAGCCCTGCAACAGACAAACAGAAAGTTTGAGAGAAGATTCAGTTATATGGAAAACGAAATTCAAAAAGAAGGACTTGAGTTTCAAAAATTGAGTCTGATAGAGCTGAATCGTTATTGGGAAAAAGCAAAAGAATTCTTGAGAAAGAGTGATGGCTAGTATGCGACTCGATAAATTTTTAAAGATTTCCCGTTTAATTAAGCGGCGCACAATGGCAAAAGAAGTAGCGGAACAAGGGCGAATACAAATTAACGGTAACCCCGCTAAGGCATCGACAAAAGTATCAGTAGGCGATGAGCTTACAATCCGTTTAGGTCAAAAATGGATTACGATAAGTATTCAAAGAATAACGGAGACGGTCAAAAAAGAAGAGGCATCTACTTTATATAAAGTATTAAAGGAAGAACAAGTGAAACAAGAATCATAGACAACTTTTTTCAAATATATGTTCTAGTCTTGTCCCTTTTTTCATAAATTTGTAATGATAAAGGAGGGGCGGACTATGAACTATGAGTCAAATTTAAATTCGTCACAACGGGAACAAGAACATCGTATAAAGATGGTTAATCGAAGAAGCTTAGAAATCTCCGGTGTAAAAGAAGTTGATAGTTTTGACAATGAAGAGTTTTTAATGCAAACATCGATGGGGTACTTGGTCATACGAGGAGAAAACTTGCATATGAAAAATTTAGATGTAGAGCAAGGAATAGTATCCATTAAGGGGCGAATATACGAAATCTCCTATATAGATGATCATCAAGGAGAGAAAGCTAAAGGATTCTTTAGCAAGCTCTTTAAATGAGTTTAACCGTACAATTTGTCACCATCGTTACGATGATTGGTAGCGGTTTTTACTTAGGAATGGCTGTTGAGACATTTTATCGCTTCTACAACCGGAAAAGATATCAGCAAATTTTTCGATATATAAACGAAGGACTGTTTTGGGTCCTTCAAGGATTAATACTTTTCTACATTTTATATTTAGTGAATTACGGAGAAATACGATTTTATATATTGCTGGCGGTAATATGTGGATATGCAGCTTATCAATCTATGTTTCGAACAACATTTTTAAAAATACTAGAAATCAGTATTCGTTGGGCCGCTACAATTTATCGTTTTTGTAAACAATTGTGTAATACCTTTATTTTTGCCCCGTTACGTTGGATGCTAATGGTTTTGAAATCTATCCTCCTTCTTTTGTGGGGAGTGGTCATATGGTTAATTATCCTTCCATGGCGTTTAATAAAAAGACCAATTCAAGTTTTAGGGAAACTACTTTGGGGTATGGTCCCAAAGATAATAAAAAAATATATTCTTTCCTTATGGCAATATTGTAGTAAAATGATATATATGGTTCAAAAATGGTACAAGTCAATGTTGCAAAAAAGGAGGTAATCGGAGGATGGAATCTCAGCAAAAACGGGTAACCAAAATTAACTCAAGCTACGTAAAAGAACATCATGCATATAAGGAGCGGCAGTTAAAAAAGAAAAAAAGATTGTTTCGCCGGTTAACCTTTTTTGCGATTATCCTCATTGCTGTTTTTTGGTCATTAACTTCATACCATATGAAACAAAGAGCATTATATGAAGAAAAAAAGGAAATTTATGAAAATCTGCAAGCAGAAATGGATAAACTTCAATCAGAAGAGAAAAAATTAACTGAGGAAATCGAACTGTTGAAGGATACCGACTACGTTTTACAGATTGCCCGAAAAGATTATTTTCTTTCAAAAGAAGGAGAAATTATCTTCAAAGTACCAGATGAAGAGACGTCTTATTGACACTTTTTTGAAGCCTTATATATAATATATAAGTATATAATCTTTTTTAATAATTTTAAGGAGGAGCATTTTTTTTATGTCAGTTGAAGTAGGCAGCAAGTTGCAAGGCAAGGTAACCGGCATCACGAATTTTGGGGCTTTTGTAGAATTACCCGAGGGATCTACAGGATTAGTCCACATTAGTGAAGTAGCAGATAAATATGTAAAAGACATTAATGAACACTTAACAGTCGGTGACCAAGTCGAAGTCAAGGTTATTAATGTAGAGAAAGATGGAAAAATTGGACTTTCCATTAAAAAAGCAAAAGAAAACGTTCAGAAAAAAAACCAACGCCCAAAAAAGCGTGGGGAATCTTTCGAACAAAAAATGAATCGCTTCCTAAAGGAAAGCGAGGACCGTTTAGCGTCCTTAAGGAAACAAACAGAGTCCAAGCGTGGAGGTCGAGGCGCACGGAAGGGATAACTTGCTGTCTATTCGCAGGATGACCATTCGTAAAAAATTCAAATATATAGAAAAAAAGAAGGTATCCGTTGAGGATGCCTTCTTTTTATAACTACAAAAAATGCGATAATAATAAAAAAGCCCACACCATAAGGTGCGGACAGGACAAGGTTAAGTTAAGTGACCCGTACGGGATTCGAACCCGTGTTACCGCCGTGAAAGGGCGGTGTCTTAACCACTTGACCAACGGGCCAACATAAAATGGTAGCGGCGGAGGGGATCGAACCCCCGACCTCACGGGTATGAACCGTACGCTCTCGCCAGCTGAGCTACACCGCCACGTTGTATTTGTTGAAAGTCACAAGAAATATAATATAACAGGATGTCATAAGTGTCAACATTTTTTGCGAAAGAATTTTATTTTTTATTACAAATGATGTAAGCAAAGAACGGGAGAATGTTTTCAATTTTGACATCCTCCCGTTCTTTTATCGAATCATATCATTGTGAATTGTAAAAATAACTGTTCATAGTTAGAAATCCGTCGAACACTTTTTATCGTTCGTCCACTTGTTTTGACAAATTACATACTCTATCTATGCTTCAATAAAACATAGAAGGAGTGAGAGGCAATGATGGAGTCATATCCAAAGAGTCATTCGAAAACTTTACCCTATTCTTTTTTAGCTTCGAAAAGAGTGATAAAAGATCGAACGAGAAAGTTATTGATGGATAAAGGGTGGATGGTGTTTATTGCGGGTTTTCTTCTTGGACGAGCAATCATCTTAACATCCGTTTCTCCATTTGCTATAGCTTTCTTTGCATCTATTTGGGTACTCAGAAGAAAGTTATTTCACAAAGCAGGATTGGCTGTACTTGCCGGAGCCATGACCGTTTCATGGTCACATACAACCTTTCAATTGAGTGCAATTTTAATTTTTTGTATTCTTTCGGCTTTATTTAGTCATATTAAAAGGCAACAAAAAATGATCCCTATATATGTTTTTATCGCTTGCTTAACGCCCCGTTTAACCGGCTATATGTACTTAGGGACGATAGAGCCTTACCAATGGATTTTTACAATCGTTGAATCAGGACTAAGCGTTGTCCTCGTTTTAATTTTTATGCAAAGTGTTCCGTTAATATCACCTAATAAAGTGAGAAAAGAGTTAAAAAATGAAGAAATCGTTTGTATGATTATCTTGTTGGCATCGATTTTAACTGGGACCATTGGTTGGGTCTTCCTAGATGCTTCAATGGAGCAAGTGTTATCACGGTACTTTGTATTATGGTTGGCATTCGTTGCAGGTGCCGCTATAGGTTCAACAGTTGGTGTTGTTACAGGACTAGTGTTAAGTTTGGCAGATGTTGCAAGCTTACATCAAATGAGTTTATTAGCTTTTGCGGGTTTGTTAGGCGGCTTGCTAAAAGATGGAAAGAAAATTGGAGTAGGACTAGGACTTATGGTAGCCACAGTTTTAATTGGTATATATGGAGAAGGCGGGTCCTTATTTCGGGAGACGTTAATTGAATCGACATTAGCAGTTGCGCTTTTCCTCATTACACCAGAAAAGTGGATAAGGAAAATTGCCAGATATATTCCGGGAACAAGTGAACATTCCATGGAACAAGAACAATATTTACAAAAAGTTCGAGATGTAACAGCAAATCGAGTAGAGCAGTTTTCCGATATGTTCCAGGCATTATCGAAAAGCTTTACAAAGGTAGATGCTTTACATATAGAGAAAGAAGACAATCGGGAAACAGATTATTTTTTAAGCAATGTTACTGAAAAAACTTGTCAGTCCTGCTTCATGAAAGAAAGATGTTGGGTGAAACAATTTGATCAAACGTATGATTACATGAAAAATGTTATGGAAGAAATGGAAACAGGGGAAGTGAATCATCGGAAAAAAGTGATTCGGGACTTTGAGAAATATTGTGTAAAATCGAAAAAAATGTTCGACACGATGAATTATGAGTTGTCATACTACAAAGCGAACCAACGATTAAAAATGCAAGTGAAAGAAAGCAGACGATTTGTAGCTGAACAATTAAAAGGTGTTTCTGAAGTGATGGAAGATTTCGCGAAAGAAATTGTGAAGGAACGGGAGATTCATGAACAACAAGAAATGGATATCATACAAGCCTTGCAGGAATTAGGGTTTGAGATTGAGCAACTAGACATCTATAGCTTAGAAGCTGGAAATGTAGACATTGAAATGAATCTATCATTGTATGATTACCATGGGGAAGCACAAAAGATCATTGCTCCTGTTCTGTCGGATATCTTGGATGAGACAATTGTTGTCAAAAATGAAGAGGTATCACCATTTCCGAATGGGTATGGATATTTCTCTTTTGCTTCTGCGCATCAATACATTGTAAAAACAGGCGTAGCACACGCTGCAAAAGGTGGCGGATTTATATCGGGAGATAGTTATTTAGTAAAAGAGTTAGGTAGTGGAAAGTATGCTTTAGCTATAAGTGATGGTATGGGTAACGGGGAAAGAGCGTATATGGAGAGTACCGAAACGCTAAATTTATTACAACAAATTTTACAGTCGGGAATTGACGAAAAGGTAGCGATAAAATCCATTAATTCGATATTATCGCTACGCACAACGGATGAAGTATTTTCCACGTTAGATTTAGCAGTGGTTGATACACAAAACGGAGGAGTAAAATTTTTGAAAATCGGGTCTACGCCAAGTTTTATTAAACGCGGGGAACAAATCAATAAAGTAGAAGCAAGTAATCTACCAATAGGTATAATACAAGAATTTGATGTAGACGTCGTTAGTGATACATTAAAGGCGAATGACTTACTCATTATGATGAGTGATGGTATATTTGAAGGTCCGAAGCATATTGAAAATGTAGATGTTTGGATGAAACGTAAAATAAAGGAAATTGAAACTGAAGATCCGCAGGATATCGCTGATTTAATTTTAGAAGAGGTGATTCGGACAAAATCAGGTGATATCGATGACGATATGACGGTTTTAGTAGCTAAAATAGAAAATCATAACCCTCCATGGGCGTCCTTTGCTGTTCATAAGGCCCAATAGATTTCATATCGATTCTATGAAAAAGGTATAAGAGCCAGGCAAATCGGCAACAATGGTGATAGGTTCATAAGGAGGGGTATTAATGAAAAAAGGTACGCTTAAACAAATTCTCTTAATTACGGACGGATGTTCCAACCAAGGAGAAGATCCAGTAGCCGTAAGTGAATTAATCTATCAACAAGGTATTACAGTAAATGTAATTGGCATATTAGATGATGACCATTCTGAGGATCCAGAAGGACTAAAAGAAGTAGAAGAAATTGCTTCAGCGGGTGGTGGAGTGAGTCGAATTGTTTATGCTGAAACGTTGCCGCAAACTGTACAAATGGTAACCAAGCAAGCCATGACGCAAACGCTTCAAGGTGTTGTAAATCAAGAGCTGAAACAAATATTAGGTGATAAACAAACAATGGAAGACCTACCTCCAGAGAAACGTGGGGAAGTGATGGAAGTCGTCGAGGATTTAGGAGAGACAAGCGATTTAGAAGTACTCGTATTAGTAGATACAAGTGCAAGTATGAGTGATAAGTTACCGACGGTTAGAGAGTCATTAGAAGACTTGTCACTAAGTATGGGCGCCCGAACTGGAAAAAATCGTTTTTCCATTTACACCTTTCCAGGAAAAAAACAAGATGTAACCGAAGTTATGTCTTGGACACCTGATATGAAAAAGATTGCATCCATTTTTCCAAAGCTAACAAGTGGAGGTATTACACCAACTGGCCCAGCACTTAAAGCAGTTATGAACCGTTTTAAGGTAGTACCACGATTGAAAGAATGGAGTCCGCAAGATGAAGAATTCATTGAAGAGTCAGGGTCTTAAAGTTCGCCCTGGTACAACCGTAAGTGGGAAGTGGCATCATAATCATTACGAGGTTGTAAAAACATTAGGTTATGGGGCTATTGGAACAGTATTTCTAGCAAAAAAGGAAAATCAGCTAGTAGCGATTAAGATGAGTGAACAACAAGCCTCCATAACGACAGAGGTTAATGTGTTAAAGGCTTTACAGAAGGTCCAGGGAAAACGCCTTGGGCCTTCTTTGTTAGATGTAGATGATTGGCAGTTGAGAAATGGAAAGCAAATTTCGTTTTACGTTATGGAGTATTTAGACGGTACAGGTTTAAATACGTTTCTGAAAAAGCGGGGTTATGAGTGGATTGGAATATTATTATTACAAATATTGGATGACCTCGATCGTTTACATCGTGAAGGTTGGATTTTTGGAGACTTAAAAAGGGAAAATTTAATTGTCACCCAATCTCCTCCTCGATTAAGGTGGATAGATGTAGGTGGCACGACGAAAATCGGAAGAGCTGTTAAAGAATATACAGAATTTTATGATCGAGGATACTGGGGGCTTGGGAGTCGCAAGGCCGACCCTAGTTATGATTTATTTGCATTAGCTATGGTTGTGATTCAAATTTTTTATCCTAATTACTTCTTAAAAGGGAAAGACCCATTAAGAACCTTGCGTTATTATATCAATCGAGCACCGGGACTGAGATTATATTCTTCTTGTTTGGAAAAAGCACTACTAGGGAAATATACATCTGGAAAAGAAATGAAAGACGATATTTCACGTTTATTACTCTCTAGAAAGAAAAGAAAAGAGCAAAAAATACCCGTAAACAATTCAGTTGGAACAAATGTGACAAACGGAAACAGAAGTGATCTTAAGTTAAGATTTATGGAAACTACCGGAATCGGGATTATTATGTTTATTTTCTACATGATATTTGTTCTGTTACAGTAAAATAATATCGTTATTATCATTTTGAGTACCCCTTTAAATCATGGTAGGATATAGGTTAAAGGTGATAGAGAAATCGGGGTGTCCCTAATGCTGAAAGATAAAGTTCTACGATTCGCTCAAAAGCATACATTAATCGAAAAAGGGGATACAATTTTTGTAGCTGTGTCAGGTGGACCTGACTCAATGGCATTGTTACATTGGTTAACAACGATTAAACAACAGTACTCATTACATATTATTGTGTTATCCATTGATCATCAATTACGTGGTCAAAGTTCGAAAGATGATTTGCAGTATGTAGAAGCGATGTGTAATCAATGGGATATTCCTTTTAAAGGAACGAGTTTAGACGTTGCTTCTTATAAGGAACAAATGAAGAAGGGTACACAGTTAGCAGCTAGGGAATTACGTTATGCGTTTTTTCAACAAATGATGGAGAAAAGCGAATTACCAAAGCTTGCTATGGGTCACCATGGTGATGATTTAGTGGAGACAATGTTTATGCAATTAGGCAGAGGGATGAGTCCTAAGGGAATTCCAGTGAAAAGAACGTTTGCTAACGGTTGGATCATCCGCCCACTGTTATGCCTGGAAAAAGATGAAATTGAACATTATTGTGTCGAAAACGACATTGTTCCAAGGCGAGATGAATCAAATGAAGAAACAACATACACGAGAAATGCAATAAGGAAAACCGTACTTCCGTTTTTGAAGGACCTAAACCCTTCCATAAGTGAAAATTTATTACAGGTCAGTCTATCAAAACAAGAAGATGAACGTTTTCTGTTAGAGGAAGCAAAGAAGGTTATGACGGATGTTGTTGAATTTTCGTCTAATCCGAAAGAGGCTAAGGTGAAAATTAATCATTTTACCACTTATCCACGACCTTTACAAAGGAGGGTGTTTCATCTAATATTAAACTATCTTTACAATAACATGGTAAAAAACGTAACTTCTCTTCATATTGATGACATTTTTTCTTTGCTTGAAATGGATAAGCCGAATAGTACACTTCATTTCCCGAATGGTTTAAGTGTTAACAAGGCATATAACGAATTGGTATTTCGTTTTTCCCACTCCCATTTCAAACCATATCATATTGAACTTAATCCTCATAAGCCAGTACAACTTCCAAATGGATCAAGACTTACTTTGGAATATATTGAGGAAGAAACGTTTCCTAATGAATTAGGGGATGACCAATTTGTATGTGGTGCACAATCATTAACTTTCCCATTAATTGTGCGAACGAGAAAAAAAGGAGATAAAATGAAGGTAAGGGGACTTAATGGTCATAAAAAAGTAAAAGATATATTTATTGATCAAAAAGTACCAAAACACTTAAGGGATGAGTGGCCAATTGTATGTGATCAGGAGGATCAAGTGCTTTGGGTTGCCGGCTTAAAAAAAGGTGAACCTATAGAGAACAACGCGTCTAGAAAGTGGGTTCGAATTACATTAAGCCAAAATGATCATACATAGGAGGATGCAACAATGCAGAACGACATTAAGGAAGTTTTAATATCTGAGGAACAAATACTTGCAAAGACTGAGGAAATTGCTACACGATTAACGGAAGAATACGATGGTAAATTTCCTCTGGCTATCGGCGTGTTAAAAGGGGCTATGCCTTTTATGGCCGACTTAGTAAAACGCATGGATACGTTTATTGAGATGGATTTCATGGATGTTTCCAGTTATGGAGGCGGAATGAAATCATCTGGTGAAGTAAAAATTGTGAAAGATTTAGATACGAAAGTAGAAGGAAGAGACCTGTTAATTATTGAAGATATAATTGATAGCGGACTAACTTTAAGCTATTTAGTTGACCTTTTTAAGTACCGCAAAGCAAACTCAATTAAAATTGTAACCCTGTTGGACAAACCAGCAGGAAGACAAGCAGGTGTAGAAGCTGACGTAGTTGGTTTTGAAGTTCCAGATGAATTTGTAGTTGGTTACGGTTTAGATTACCAGGAAAGGTACCGTAATCTTCCGTATATCGGCATCTTAAAACCTGAGGTGTATTCCGGCCAAGAATAAGGTTTTAAACACGTTTTTTTTGGATTTATTCCATTCATTATTCATAAGGGCTTTTAGTTGAGTAGAAGCTTTTTATTATGGTAGTATTTAATTTAGTTTTTGTCGCTTGGGAGGAGGTAAGCAATGAATCGTGTTTTTCGTAATACAATCTTTTATTTAATTATCTTTTTAGTTGTCATTGGAATCGTTGGACTTTTTAAGGGCCCGAACCAAGAAACGAAAGACTTAAGCTACAATGAGTTCATAATCGCGTTGGATAATGGTCAAATCGAGGAAATGACCATTCAATATACAAACTTTGCCCACGCCGTGACGGGTGAATTGGTCAATGACGATTCAACAACACCGTTTTTTACACAAATACCGGAAAACAATGAAGTGTATAACCGCGTAATAACCATTGCTGAAGATCAAGGTGTTATTTTACACATTGAAGAAGCAGAGGAACCCAATGGATGGGTGAGGTTTTTCACTTCCATTATCCCTTTCATTATTCTCTTCATCCTATTCTTCTTCTTGCTTAACCAAATGCAAGGTGGCGGAAGCCGTGTAATGAATTTTGGTAAGAGTAAGGCGAAAATGTACAGCGAAGAGAAAAAGAAAGTGAAATTTAAAGATGTTGCCGGGGCGGATGAAGAGAAACAAGAGCTTGTTGAAGTTGTTGATTTCTTAAAAGACCCTCGTAAGTTTTCACAATTGGGAGCACGGATCCCGAAAGGTGTCTTATTAGTTGGACCTCCGGGTACTGGTAAAACATTATTAGCGAGAGCAGTTGCAGGTGAAGCAGGAACACCATTCTTCACAATTAGTGGTTCTGATTTTGTGGAAATGTTTGTAGGTGTTGGTGCATCAAGGGTACGTGACTTGTTCGAAAACGCTAAGAAAAACGCTCCTTGTATCATCTTCATTGATGAGATTGATGCGGTTGGTCGTCAACGTGGCGCAGGTTTAGGTGGAGGCCATGACGAACGTGAGCAAACCTTAAACCAGTTGTTAGTTGAAATGGACGGATTTGATGCCAATGAAGGAATTATTATCATTGCTGCAACAAACCGACCTGATATATTAGACCCTGCATTACTGCGTCCGGGACGTTTTGACCGTCAAATTACAGTTAACCGTCCAGATGTAAAGGGACGTGAAGCCGTCCTGAGAGTACATGCGAGGAATAAACCGTTAAGTGATTCTGTTGATGTAAAAACGATTGCATTACGTACACCTGGATTTTCTGGTGCAGATCTTGAGAACTTATTAAATGAGGCTGCGCTTGTAGCGGCTCGTGCGGATAAAGCAGAAGTGGATATGGACGACGTCGATGAGGCGATTGACCGGGTAATTGCTGGTCCAGCGAAGAAAAGTCGTGTTATATCCGATAAAGAGCGAAATATTGTTGCCTACCATGAAAGTGGTCACACGGTCATTGGTATGGTATTAGATGAAGCCGATATGGTTCATAAAGTAACAATTGTTCCTCGTGGTCAAGCTGGAGGATACGCAGTGATGTTACCTAAGGAAGATCGCTACTTTATGACAAAACCTGAATTATTGGATAAAATTACGGGTCTTCTCGGAGGCCGGGTTGCAGAAGAGATTATTTTTGGTGAAGTAAGTACAGGTGCCCATAATGACTTCCAACGAGCAACAGGTATCGCGAGAAAAATGGTTACAGAATACGGCATGAGTGAAAAACTCGGGCCACTACAGTTTGGTAGTACCTCAGGTGGTCAAGTATTCTTAGGCCGTGACATTCAAAACGAACAAAACTATAGTGACCAAATTGCATATGATATTGATCAAGAGGTACAACGTTTCATTAAAGAGTGTTACGAGCGTGCTAAAACAATTCTTACGGAGAACCAGGATAAACTTGAATTGATTGCACAAACATTACTCGAAAGAGAGACATTAGACGCTTCACAAATTAAGTCATTGTTTGAAGAAGGGAAAATGCCTGAGGGAACGACAGCCGCTATCGATGCACCAAAGGAAAGCAACGTTGAAGTTTCAGAAAAAGGCAATGCCCAATCAAAGGATGATGGTGACGTGAAGGTTAACATTAAGTCAAAAGACGAACACGAACCAAACCTTGATGAAACGAAAACAGATAATGATTCGAAAAATGATGATGAACCAAAAAAATAGTTATTATTTAAAGATAGAGCTTCAGCCAGAATAAGTTGGCTGAAGCTTTTTGTTTGTGAAACTTGCAGTTGTGTGTAATCTTTGGTAAATATGATATGATGTAAAAGTGAAAGAGAAGAGAGCGATGTGATTTCTATGATATTTGTTTTAGATGTAGGTAATACAAACACTGTATTAGGTGTTTTTGAAAACGATGAGTTAGTATATCAATGGAGAATTGCTACTGATCGATATAAGACAGAAGATGAATATGGGATGCTTATTAAAAGTTTATTTGATCATAATGAGATAGAGATAAACGATGTTAAGGGAGTGATTATCTCCTCTGTAGTTCCCCCAATCATGTATGCATTAGAACGCATGTGCGAAATCTATTTCCATGTAAAGCCGTTAATTGTCGGTCAATCTTCCGTGAACTTAGGATTGAAGATGGCCTATCCGAATCCTCATGAAATTGGAGCGGACCGGGTTGTAAATGCTGTCGGAGCAATTCGAGAATACGGGGCACCATTAATAATTATTGATTTTGGTACTGCCACAACGTATTGCTTTGTCAATGAAGATAAAGAATATGAGGGTGGAGCAATCTCTCCTGGAATTAACATTGCTACAGAAGCGCTATATGCTAAGGCGGCTAAGTTACCACGAATAGAGATTACAAAACCATCTGAGGTTGTCGGAACTTCAACTGTTGGAGCGATGCAAACAGGCTTATATTATGGGTACGTTGGTCAAGTAAACGAAATTGTTTCAAGAATGAAAACGAAAGCTAAACAAGCGCCTAAAGTAGTAGCAACGGGAGGATTAGCATCATTAATAGCTAAGGAATCCCCTGCTATTGATATTGTAGATCCCTACCTTACACTAAAGGGTCTTTATTGTATTTATAAGCGCAACGAGAATAACAAAGGAGATAGATAATGATGAGTGACTATTTAATTAAAGCAACCGCTTTTAATCATACGGTACGTGCATACGCGATTACATCAACAGAGACTGTAAATGAAGCGTGTAAAAGACAAGATACATGGGCAACTGCTTCTGCAGCATTAGGAAGAACGATTACAGTAGCTGCCATGATGGGGGCAATGGTAAAAGGTGAAGATAAAATTACGGTTAAAGTGGAAGGAAATGGACCCATTGGGGCTATTATAGCGGATAGTAACGCTAAAGGAGAAGTCCGTGGCTATGTAAAAAATCCACATGTTGATTTTGACCTAAATGAAAAAGGGAAATTAGATGTTCGTCGTGCTGTAGGAACGGAAGGTACAATTAGTGTTGTAAAGGACCTGGGAATGCGTGATCATTTCACAGGACAAGTACCGATTGTATCAGGAGAAATCAGTGAAGACTTTACGTATTACTTTGTAAATTCCGAGCAGGTTCCATCAGCCGTTGGTGCTGGAGTACTTGTAAACCCTGATTTATCCATTTTGGCAGCAGGTGGATTTATCATACAAATGATGCCAGGGGCAACTGAGGAAACAATTTCTCGATTAGAAAAGCATATTGCAAATATCCCTCCTATCTCTACGTTAATCAGAGAAGGTCATAGTCCGGAAGTAATATTAGAAAAACTTCTAGCTGGCGGAGATATGAACATATTAGAAAAGATGCCAATTGAATTTAAATGTCGTTGCTCAAGAGAAAGAATATCCAATGCTATTACGGGACTCGGTAATGAAGAAATTCAAAGTATGATTGATGAAGACAAAGGAGCAGAAGCTACATGTCATTTCTGTAATGAAATATATCAGTTTTCTGCTGAGGAATTAGAACAATTAAAAAGTTAGCAGTCGAGAGGTGACCGACATTGTCGAAACGCTTGCTATTAGGTATGGTACTCGTTTTACTTATTACCAATATCGCAACTGTAACATTTATTATAAAAGGGAATAGTAATCAAGATGTAAGTGAAGAGGAACATCCGGCAATTGTCGGCACCGAACCGATTACTGCTGCAAAGTTAAACACAGTTTTACACGATCAGTATGGGCAAAAAGTTTTAGAAGACTTAATCAATGAGATAGTTGTGATGGAACTTGCTGAGCAAAATAATTTATCCCTTAACGAAAAATGGGTACAACGAGAAGTATCTGTCATTGAAACGGCTTCCACTCTTCTAAACAGTACGGAGCGTATAGAGCAACGCAACATATGGGACGACAAGGTGCGTTATCAACATTATTTGGAAGATTTATTAACAAGAGACGTTGTTGTGTCAGATCGAGAAATCGAGCAATATTACAACGAAAATCGTGGCAGACTTACCTTCCCAAGGACGTATCAATTATCACATATAGAAGTAAAAGATTATGCTACAGCAAATGAAGTTATAACGGACTTAGAAGAAGGTGCATCTTTTCCATCACTAGCCGCAGAATATTCTATTGATGACAATACGAATGATCAAGGTGGATACCTAGGTTACTTGGCTGACGGAAACTTGTACTTACCGGAACAGTATTATGATATAGCAAGTTCTTTAGAAAGTGATACATACAGTGAACCATTTCAAACTGGGAACAGGTACGCTATCTTATACTTGCATACCACTCTGCCGGAAATTAGCTTTTCGTTAAACGAGGTTAGAGGAGAGATTCGTCGGCGGATTGCCAAAAACAAGATGGGAAACAACCCTATGTCACCCAGAGTGCTTTGGGATGAAGTTGGTGTTGAATGGAACTATAACGATTAACATTGGTCTACATTCAAAATATTCATAAAGAAAGCATTTTCATTGACAGATTGGAATAAATTACATAAAGTAGTATTAAATTGATAATACCAATCAAAATACTGGGAATTAGAGGTGAGCATGATGAAAGTATTTGAGAACATTGCAGAAGTTATCGGAAATACACCAATTGTAAAATTGAAGAAAGTTGATGACAACAGTGCTGATGTTTATGTGAAGCTTGAATACATGAATCCGGGCAGTTCTGTAAAAGACCGTATCGCTTATTCAATGATTACAGACGCTGAAGAAAATGGATTATTAAAGCAAGGTGATACGATTATTGAACCTACGAGTGGGAACACAGGAATTGGTTTAGCAATGGTTGCTGCCGCAAAAGGTTATAAAGCGGTTCTAGTCATGCCTGACACAATGAGTCAAGAGCGTCGGAATTTGCTACGTGCGTACGGTGCGGAACTAGTGTTAACCCCAGGTAGTGAAGGTATGAAAGGTGCAATCCGAAAAGCAGAAGAACTTCAAAAAGAAAACGGCTATTTTATGCCTCAACAATTCGACAATGAAGCCAATCCAAAAATACATGAACAAACAACAGGAAAAGAGATAGTTGCCCAAATGGGGGAACAACTTGACGCTTTTGTTTCTGGGATTGGAACAGGTGGTACAATCACAGGAGCTGGAAAAGTGTTGAAAGAAAACTACGACAACATAAAGATTTATGCCGTAGAACCAGAGGCTTCTCCTATCTTATCCGGAGGAGATCCAGGTCCACACAAAATTCAGGGAATCGGTGCAGGATTTGTTCCTTCAATTTTAAATACTGAAATATATGATGAAGTAATTACAGTATCAAATGATGAAGCTTTTGAATCTGCAAGAGAAACGGCAAAAAACGAAGGAATCCTGGGAGGTATTTCCTCCGGCGCTGCAATTCACGCAGCGAGACAAGTCGCGGCTAACTTAGGTAAAGGGAAAAAAGTACTCGCAATTCTCCCGAGTAATGGGGAACGTTACTTATCAACACCACTTTACAATTTTGATGACTAATAAAAAAACAAATCAAAGAGCCATACACGGAAAAGCGTGTATGGCTTTTTTATGCCTAAAATGAAATTGTACAGGACATTGTGTAAAATGGATTGAGGAGAAATAGTACGTCAGAAAGGAGATGGTTCTATATGTTGCTACATACGGACAAGAAAAAATACGACCTTTTGAAAGAAACACTTGTAATGGGGATATTAAATATTACCCCGGATTCATTTTCAGATGGAGGAAAGTTTTTGCGGGAAGGGAATGCGGTAAAACAAGCAGAGTCAATGGTTCAAAATGGTGCACATATCATTGACATCGGTGGAGAATCAACGAGGCCAGGACACAAACCGGTTTCTGCTGAGGAAGAAACGGAGAGAATTGTTCCGGTTTTTCAAGCCTTATCAAATAAGGTCCAAGTCCCTCTTTCCGTTGATACATATAAAGCCAAAACGGCGGAGGCGGCGCTGAAGCACGGTGCGGATATAATTAACGATGTATGGGGAGCGAAAAAGGATCCCGATATCGCCGATGTTGCTGCTAATCATAATGCTCCAATTGTATTAATGCACAACCGTGAAAACAAACATTACGATGATCTTATGGAAGATATGAAAAGGGATTTGTATGAAAGTATCAACATTGCGAAAAAAGCAGGAGTACCTGATCATAATATTATACTCGACCCAGGGATAGGATTTGCCAAGACAATGAAGCAGAACTTACTTGTTATACGACGTTTACATGAACTGCAAATAATGGGGTATCCAATTTTGTTAGGTACATCAAGAAAATCGTTTATCGGTCATGTATTAAATGCGGGTGTGGATGAACGTGTTGAAGGTACAGGTGCAACTGTATGTATTGGAATTGAAAAGGGTGCACATATTGTACGGGTTCACGATGTGAAGTCAATGGCCCGAATAGCAAAAATGACAGATGCCATGATTGGCAAAGGGGAATAATCAGTATGGATAAAATATTTTTAAGTGGAATGGAGTTTTTCGGTTTTCACGGTGTATTTCCAGAGGAAAACAAATTAGGGCAGAAGTTTTTCGTTGACTTAATTTTAGAACTCCCATTAAAGGATGCAGGGTTACATGATAATATAGAAAACAGTGTAGATTATGGGGAAGCTTATATGGTAACCCGTAGTATTGTAGAAGGGAAACCGAGAAAGCTTCTTGAGGCAGTTGCTGAGGATGTATGTGATAAACTGCTAACCGAATTTAAACGATTGAAAGCTGTAACCGTAAAAATATCAAAGCCGGGAGCACCAATAAAAGGTTATTTTGATACAGTTGGAATTGAAATACGTAGGGAGCGTTCATAATGAATGAAGCTATAATAGGATTAGGGTCTAATATTAACCCTAAACAAAACTATTTACAAAAAGCTGTTCACCTTTTAAATCATGCGCAGGGTGTTAGGGTAGAGAAGATGTCCTCTGTTTATGAAACAGAACCGGTAGGCTACACAGAACAGGATGCCTTTTTAAATATGGTGGTTAAGGTTAAAACTCATCTCACGCCTGATGAATTGCTTACCGTTTGCCAACAAGTTGAAATGAAGTTAGGCCGAAAACGGGAAATAAAATGGGGGCCAAGAACAATAGACCTTGACATTTTACTGTATAATCAAGAGAATATTGTTACAGAGCATCTGCAAATTCCCCACCCTCGTATGTGGGAGCGAGCGTTTGTTCTTATACCGCTCATTGAACTAGCGGACGATCTTGTCATCAATGGTAGGCGACTATCGTTATATATAAAGGATTTAAGTGAGGAAGAACGAAAAGGAGTATCAATATGGGGACAGATAAGTGGGGAAGAAGAATTCGGGCATATCGAAAGTTAAAGGGATTCACACAAGTTGGATTTGCCAATGCACTTGGATATTCAACCTCTATTATCGGAGAAGTAGAACGAGGATCTAGACAACCTGATGAAAAACTTCTTCGTAAAGTGTCTGAAGTACTTGATATTCCTTTGGAGGAACTAGCACCAGAAGACAATAATTAAGGAGGAATAAATATGTTTAAGATCGGAAACATCGAAATACCGAATCAGGTAGTGCTAGCACCGATGGCAGGTGTATGTAACTCGGCCTTTCGGTTAACGGTGAAAGAATTTGGGGCAGGCTTAGTATGTGCGGAAATGGTTAGTGATAAAGGAATTGTCAACAAAAACGAGAAGTCGATGAACATGCTTTATATAGATGAAGAAGAGAAACCATTAAGTTTACAAATCTTCGGTGGAGAAAAGAAAACATTAGTGGAAGCTGCTTCATTTGTAGATCAAAACACAAACGCTGATATTATTGACATTAATATGGGTTGCCCAGTTCCGAAAATTACAAAAGTTGATGCAGGGGCAAAATGGTTGCTGGATCCTGAGAAGATACATGAAATGGTATCAGCTGTTGTTGAATCTGTAGAGAAGCCGGTTACAGTAAAAATGCGTACTGGTTGGGACGAGGATCATATTCTGGCAGTAGAAAATGCACAAGCAATTGAAGCTGCAGGTGCCAAGGCGGTCGCGTTACACGGAAGAACCCGTGTCCAAATGTATGAAGGTGAAGCGGACTGGAGCATCGTAAAGACAGTAAAAGAAAGTGTAAACATACCTGTTATAGGGAATGGTGATATTAGTACACCACAAGATGCGAAGCGTCGTTTAGAAGAAACGGGCGTAGATGCAGTGATGATTGGTCGAGCTGCTTTAGGAAATCCTTGGATTATTTATAGTACAGTTAAATATTTAGAAACAGGTGAGCTTATTGGCGAACCATCTGTAAGAGAAAAAATTGACGTGTGTTTACTTCATATGGAACGATTAATTCAACTTAAAGGTGAAAAAGTAGCACTACTAGAAATGCGTAAGCATGCCGCTTGGTACTTGAAAGGCATACGTGGTAATGGTAAAGTAAGGAAACGTATAAACGAATGTGAAACAAGAGTTGAATTGGTGAAGATATTAACGGATTTTGTTAATGAAGCAGAAGAGAAAGAAAGAATGCTGGCATAATTGACATATTTGATTATTTTATCGAATTAAGGGCTGCCAGTTATTGCTGGTGGTCCTTTTATTTATGGAATTGAACTTTGAATTGGAGTGGTGGAATTGACCGATGAAATGAATGACTTAATGCGCGCGAGATTAGAAAAACTTGATACTTATAAGGAGAAAGGTATCAATCCTTTCGGTGATAAGTTTGAGCGAACACATTTATCCAACGAACTAAAAGAACAATATGATCAGTATTCAAAAGAAGAATTAGAAGAAAAAGAAATTCGCGTAACGATAGCTGGACGTATAATGACAAAGCGTGGGAAAGGAAAAGCGGGCTTTGCTCATATGCAAGATTTAACTGGACAAATCCAGTTGTATGTTCGTAAAGATAAAGTGGGCGAAGATGCTTACGAGATTTTTAATACGGTCGATTTAGGTGACATTGTCGGTGTTTCGGGAACAATGTTTAAAACAAAAGTAGGGGAACTTTCTGTAAAAGCGGATGAATTTATTATTTTAACGAAATCTTTACGACCGCTTCCAGAAAAGTTCCACGGCTTAAAGGATATTGAACAAAGGTACCGTCAACGTTATCTTGATTTAATTATGAGTCCTGATAGCCGGGATACATTTATTACGAGAAGTAAAATCATTCAATCAATGAGAAGATACTTAGATAATCAGGGCTTTTTAGAGGTAGAAACACCGATGATGCACTCCATCCCTGGTGGAGCATCTGCGAGACCTTTCATAACACACCACAATGCACTCGACATACCTTTATACATGCGAATAGCTATCGAATTACATCTAAAAAGACTAATCGTCGGTGGTCTTGAAAAAGTATATGAAATTGGACGTGTATTCCGTAATGAAGGTGTTTCTACAAGACATAACCCTGAATTTACGATGATTGAACTTTACGAAGCGTATGCAGATTTCCATGATATTATGGAACTTACGGAAAACGTTATTGCCCATGTTGCAAAAGAAGTGCTAGGGTCGACTACTGTATTGTATGGAGAAGAAGAGGTTAACTTAGAACCAAAATGGCGTCGCCTTCATATGGTAGATGCAGTTAAGGAACAAACGGGAGTTGACTTCTGGGAACGTATGAGTGATGATCGTGCTCGCGAACTAGCAAAAGAACATGGTGTTGAAATTAAGGAAACAATGACCTATGGGCATATTTTAAATGAGTTCTTTGAGCAGAAAGTAGAGGACACATTAATCCAACCAACTTTCGTATATGGTCACCCAGTCGAAATATCCCCACTTGCAAAGAAGAATGAAGAAGATTCACGGTTTACTGATCGTTTTGAGCTATTTATTGTGGGCCGGGAACATGCAAATGCCTTTTCAGAGTTAAATGATCCAGTTGATCAAAAAGAACGTTTTGAAGCGCAGTTAAAAGAAAGAGAAGAAGGAAACGATGAAGCGCACTTAATGGATGAAGACTTCATTGAATCACTCGAGTACGGCATGCCTCCAACAGGTGGTTTAGGTATAGGGATTGATCGTCTCGTTATGTTATTAACAAATTCACCGTCTATCCGAGACGTACTTCTATTCCCGCAAATGAAAAACAAATAATATTACAATGTGAACCTTGTTGCGGGAACGTGACAAGGTTCTTTTTATAGAAGAGAGTAATATAAAATTCGACACAATTCACTGTCGATAGTCATAAATATTTCTGAATATACTTACTTTAAAAAAGATACTTGATTAATGATAGAATCCATGATAAATTATTAAACGTTGCTGATAGCGAAACAAAACAACGCGGCAACAAAAAACATTTTTTTCAAAAAGATGTTGACGAAAGACATCGAAAATGTTATATTAATAAAGTCGCCATTTTGAAGCGACAAACAACTTATTTCGAATGATTTCGAACCTTGAAAACTGAACAAAACGACCAGTAATGTCAATTTCGATTTTTTATTATTTAGCTAGAGAACAAGTTTTCCAACTTTTATGGAGAGTTTGATCCTGGCTCAGGACGAACGCTGGCGGCGTGCCTAATACATGCAAGTCGAGCGCGGGAAGCAATTTGATCTCTTCGGAGTGACGATTGTGGAACGAGC
>NZ_JANBWE010000009.1:0-2942 GCF_024259515.1 Salirhabdus salicampi
TAAAGTTAAGTCCTCGATCGATTAGTATCCGTCAGCTCCACATGTCACCATGCTTCCACCTCGGACCTATCTACCTCATCGTCTCTGAGGGATCTTACTCACTCGAAGTGATGGGAAATCTCATCTTGAGGGGGGCTTCATGCTTAGATGCTTTCAGCACTTATCCCTTCCACACGTAGCTACCCAGCGATGCTTCTGGCGAAACAACTGGTACACCAGCGGTGTGTCCATCCCGGTCCTCTCGTACTAAGGACAGCTCCTCTCAAATTTCCAACGCCCACGACGGATAGGGACCGAACTGTCTCACGACGTTCTGAACCCAGCTCGCGTACCGCTTTAATGGGCGAACAGCCCAACCCTTGGGACCGACTACAGCCCCAGGATGCGATGAGCCGACATCGAGGTGCCAAACCTCCCCGTCGATGTGGACTCTTGGGGGAGATAAGCCTGTTATCCCCGGGGTAGCTTTTATCCGTTGAGCGACGGCCCTTCCATTCGGTACCGCCGGATCACTAAGCCCGACTTTCGTCCCTGCTCGACTTGTAGGTCTCGCAGTCAAGCTCCCTTCTGCCTTTACACTCTGCGAATGATTTCCAACCATTCTGAGGGAACCTTTGGGCGCCTCCGTTACTCTTTGGGAGGCGACCGCCCCAGTCAAACTGCCCACCTGACACTGTCTCCGAACCGGATTACGGTCCTGGGTTAGAATGTCCGTACAGCCAGGGTGGTATCCCACCGATGCCTCCACCGAAGCTAGCGCTCCGGTTTCTCAGGCTCCCACCTATCCTGTACAAGCTGTACCAACATTCAATATCAGGCTACAGTAAAGCTCCACGGGGTCTTTCCGTCCTGTCGCGGGTAATGCGCATCTTCACGCATAGTATAATTTCACCGGGTCTCTCGTTGAGACAGTGCCCAAGTCGTTGCACCTTTCGTGCGGGTCGGAACTTACCCGACAAGGAATTTCGCTACCTTAGGACCGTTATAGTTACGGCCGCCGTTTACTGGGGCTTCGGTTCAAAGCTTCGTCCGTAAGGACTAACATGTCCCCTTAACCTTCCAGCACCGGGCAGGTGTCAGCCCCTATACTTCGCCTTACGGCTTCGCAGAGACCTGTGTTTTTGCTAAACAGTCGCTTGGGCCTTTTCACTGCGGCTCCTCCAGGCCGAAACCTGAAGTGAGCACCCCTTCTCCCGAAGTTACGGGGTCATTTTGCCGAGTTCCTTAACGAGAGTTATCCCGCTCACCTTAGGATTCTCTCCTCGCCTACCTGTGTCGGTTTGCGGTACGGGCACCATTTTCCTCACTAGAGGCTTTTCTTGGCAGTGTGAAATCAGGAACTTCGGTACTAAAATTTCCCTCCCCATCACAGCTCAAGCGTATAGTGTGCGGATTTGCCTACACACAACTCTCACTGCTTGGACGCACACATCCATCGGTGCGCTTTCCCTATCCTCCTGCGTCACCCCTTCGTTCAAGCGGAAAGAAGGTGGTACAGGAATATCAACCTGTTTTCCATCGCCTACGCCTTTCGGCCTCGGCTTAGGTCCCGACTAACCCTGAGCGGACGAGCCTTCCTCAGGAAACCTTAGGCTTTCGGTGGACAAGATTCTCACTTGTCTTTCGCTACTCATACCGGCATTCTCACTTCTAAGCGCTCCACCAGTCCTTACGGTCTGACTTCAACGCCCTTAGAACGCTCTCCTACCACTGTACCATCGGTACAGTCCGCAGCTTCGGTGATACGTTTAGCCCCGGTACATTTTCGGCGCAGAGTCACTCGACCAGTGAGCTATTACGCACTCTTTAAATGGTGGCTGCTTCTAAGCCAACATCCTGGTTGTCTAAGCAACTCCACATCCTTTTCCACTTAACGTATACTTTGGGACCTTAGCTGGCGGTCTGGGCTGTTTCCCTCTCGACTACGAACCTTATCACCCGCAGTCTGACTCCCAGAGATAAGTCTTTGGCATTCGGAGTTTGACTGAATTCGGTAACCCGATGAGGGCCCCTAGTCCAATCAGTGCTCTACCTCCAAGACTCTTACTCTGAGGCTAGCCCTAAAGCTATTTCGGAGAGAACCAGCTATCTCCGTGTTCGATTGGCATTTCACCCCTACCCACACCTCATCCCCGCGTTTTTCAACACGCGTGGGTTCGGGCCTCCAGTAAGTGTTACCTTACCTTCACCCTGGACATGGGTAGATCACACGGTTTCGGGTCTACGACCACATACTCAAAACGCCCTATTCAGACTCGCTTTCGCTGCGGCTCCAGATCTTCTCTTTAACCTTGCATGGGATCGTAACTCGCCGGTTCATTCTACAAAAGGCACGCCGTCACCCATTAACGGGCTTCGACTACTTGTAGGCACACGGTTTCAGGTTCTCTTTCACTCCCCTTCCGGGGTGCTTTTCACCTTTCCCTCACGGTACTGGTTCACTATCGGTCACTAGGGAGTATTTAGCCTTGGGAGATGGTCCTCCCGGATTCCGACGGAATTTCACGTGTTCCGCCGTACTCAGGATCCACTCCGGAGGAAACGACATTTCAACTACAGGACTTTTACCTTCTATGGTGGGCCTTTCCAGACCGCTTCATTTACATCATTTCTTTGTAACTCCGTATGGAGTGTCCTACAACCCCAAAAGGCAAGCCTTCTGGTTTGGGCTAATTCCGTTTCGCTCGCCGCTACTCAGGAAATCGCGTTTGCTTTCTCTTCCTCCAGGTACTGAGATGTTTCAGTTCCCCGGGTTGCCTTCCTTATCCTATGGATTCAGATAAGGATACTGCCCCATTACGGACAGTGGGTTTCCCCATTCGGAAATCTCCGGATCAACGCTTACTTACAGCTCCCCGAAGCATATCGGTGTTAGTCCCGTCCTTCATCGGCTCCTAGTGCCAAGGCATTCACCGTGCGCCCTTGTTCACTTAACTTTGATG
>NZ_JANBWE010000010.1 GCF_024259515.1 Salirhabdus salicampi
TGTGACTGCTAAACTAAATGTAACAGTTTCCGCTTGATAAGATTTAACACTTCTTGTCCATTAAGACTCTGGTGACTCTCCAAGAGATCCAGGAAAAAAACTAATTTTTCTTCTTAGACACTAGATATAATAGATTTGTATATCTGAAAGTGTTTGAGGAGGTTTGAAAGGTGGTTAAGTGGCAAGTGTATATGGAAATTGATCAACTATTAAAACAAGGATTTAGTAAAAGTAAGGTTGCACAAAAACTTGGGATTTCAAGGCCAACTTTATATCGCTATTTAAATAGAAATCCGCAGGAGATGGCAGAATGGATGGTTACTATTCAATCAAGAGAGAAGAAGCTTGATAAGTATAAAGAATTAATTCTTTCCTGGTTGAGGCAGTACCCAGATATGACGGCAGCTCAAGTACAAGATTGGCTACTTGAGAAATATCCATCTTTTGAAGTTGGAGAAAGTACTGTTAGATCTTATGTGAGAGAACTAAGAAAAGAATACAACATACCTAAAGAGACATTGCCTAGATCATATGAGGCTATACCCGATCCTCCATTAGGAGAACAAGTCCAAGTGGACTTCGGCCAGACAAAAAATAAGAAATCCAATGGAGCAGGAACAGTTAAACTATATTTCATTGCATTTGTATTATCTCATTCTCGTTATAAATACATGTATTGGCTAGACCGTCCTTTTACAACGAAAGACGTTATTGAATCACATGAGTTAGCCTTTCAATGGTTTCATGGTATCCCTAACGAGTTGGTATATGATCAAGATAATTTACTCGTTGTTAGTGAAAATAATGGTGATTTAATTTTGACTGAGGAGTTTCAAAGGTATAAAGAAGCAAAGAAGTTAAACTTGTTTGTATGTAGGAAAGCGGATCCTGAGAGTAAAGGTAAAATAGAAAATGTCGTAGGTTTTATCAAGCATAATTACGCTAAGCATAGACTATTTCATAACTTAGAATCATGGAATGAACATGCGATAGAATGGCTCAACCGAACTGGAAACGCCAAAGTTCATAACACCACAAAAAAAAGACCGGTTGAAGTGTTTGCCCTTGAAAAACAACACTTAAAACCAGTCACGAACATCATTGATGTTCAAAATAACAACAATAACAGTATATCAAGGTCTATACGTAAGGACAATACCATACGGTATTTATCTAATCGGTACTCACTACCATTAGGGAGTTTCCATAAATATAAGAAGGTTTATCTTACAGTCGTTGATGATGAAAAGCTCATCATTTGTAGTCCTGATGGGGAGATCTTGGCTAAGCATCAAATATCAATAGAGAAAGGAAAACTTATACAAGATCGTAAACATCAACGTGACCGTACTAAAGGAATAGATGCCTTTATCGATTCAGTGGCAACTTATTTTGATAATCAAGAATTAGCTCATGAGTTTATATCAAGAGTTAGAGAAAAGAATCCACGTTACATTCGTGATCAATTACAGCTGATATTAAATTCTATCAAAAGAAATCATTCTATGATTATTAATAACGCGCTCGAAGAATGTATTCATCGAAATCTTTATAGTGGTACAGATTTCAGCGACATCATTGGGTACCTAAAACGGCAACGATCGTTACACATTACTCGAAACGATAACGCTGAACAAATGAAACGACCTACAACGATGACTTCCCATTGGGTAATGGATACAAATGCATCAAAAAGAGAAATGGACAAGTATTACTCTATATTAGAAGGTGATTCTCAATGACACAAATCAATCAATTACAAGAACTTATGAGAACCTTACGGTTCGTTGAGACATCTAATCACCTAACAGAATTAATTAAACAAGCTGAACAAAATGACCATTCTTACACAAAGTTTTTACTTGATATCATGCAATATGAACAAAAACGTAGAGAAGAAAAACAGGTTGAAAAACGGTTGAAATGGGCAACCTTTCCAGACTATAAAACACTCGAAGAGTTTGATATTAAAGAGCAACAGTCATTAAGCAAGAAACAGCTTAACCAGTTGGGTGATCTTACATGGATTGACCAGCTGTACAATTTAGTTTTATTGGGCCCTCCAGGTGTGGGAAAAACACACCTGGCCATAGGGTTAGGAATCAAAGCAATATATGAAGGATATAAAGTCATCTTCACTTCAATGGGGGATCTTGTGCATGCATTAAAAACAGAGGAAATAACACGTAAATCAAAAACAAGATTAAAACGAATGAGAGATGCCGATTTAGTTATTATTGATGACTTAATGTTTATGGCAATGGATCAACAAGAAGCAAATCTATTCTTCCATTTGATTAATGATTTACATGATCAAACATCGATTGTTTTAACTTCGAATAAAGCACCAAAAGAATGGGGCGAACTCTTAGGAGACCCTGCCATAACGACTGCAATACTAGACCGAATTGTACACCGTGTTGAAATTATCCATTTAAACGGTGACAGTTATCGAATGAAGCATCGAAAGAACATCTTCGGGCAGGAAAGTGTAACAAATTAATCAGCAAAAACTGTAACATTTTACTTGACGGTCACA
>NZ_JANBWE010000011.1 GCF_024259515.1 Salirhabdus salicampi
CATGCGGTCTCAGATCTCATTCGGTATTAGCCCCGGTTTCCCGGAGTTATCCCGATCTTACAGGCAGGTTGCCCACGTGTTACTCACCCGTCCGCCGCTCGTTCCACAATCGTCACTCCGAAGAGATTAAATTGCTTCCCGCGCTCGACTTGCATGTATTAGGCACGCCGCCAGCGTTCGTCCTGAGCCAGGATCAAACTCTCCATAAAAGTTGGAAAACTTGGTCTCTAGCTAAATAAAAAAATCGAAATTGACATTACTGGTCGTTTTGTTCAGTTTTCAAGGAACAAAAAATGGTGGAGCCTAGCGGGATCGAACCGCTGACCTCCTGCGTGCAAGGCAGGCGCTCTCCCAGCTGAGCTAAGGCCCCATAAATGGTCGGGAAGACAGGATTTGAACCTGCGACCCCTTGGTCCCAAACCAAGTGCTCTGCCAAGCTGAGCTACTTCCCGACTGGATTATTTAAATAATAAAAAATGGCGCGCCCGAGAGGAGTCGAACCCCTAACCTTTTGATCCGTAGTCAAACGCTCTATCCAATTGAGCTACGGGCGCTTATGGTGCCGAGGGCCGGACTCGAACCGGCACGGTAGAAACCTACCGCAGGATTTTAAGTCCTGTGCGTCTGCCAATTCCGCCACCCCGGCAGCTAATTTTGGAGCGGAAGACGGGATTCGAACCCGCGACCCCCACCTTGGCAAGGTGGTGTTCTACCACTGAACTACTTCCGCTTATATGGTGCGGGTGGAGGGAGTCGAACCCCCACGTCGAAAGACACTAGATCCTAAGTCTAGCGCGTCTGCCAATTCCGCCACACCCGCTGAAAAGTGGTGAGCCATGGAGGATTCGAACCTCCGACCCTCTGATTAAAAGTCAGATGCTCTACCGACTGAGCTAATGGCTCGGTATATGTTTTTCGAACATATTAATTAAATTCAATGGTGCCGGCCAGAGGACTTGAACCCCCAACCTACTGATTACAAGTCAGTTGCTCTACCAATTGAGCTAGGCCGGCGATGGTGGAGGATGGCGGGCTCGAACCACCGACCCCCTGCTTGTAAGGCAGGTGCTCTCCCAGCTGAGCTAATCCTCCGTTTAATATGTCCGCCCGGCAGCGTCCTACTCTCGCAGGGGAAGAACCCCAACTACCATCGGCGCTGGAGAGCTTAACTTCTGTGTTCGGAATGGGAACAGGTGTGACCTCTCCGCCATCGCCACCGGACTATATCATATACGCTTCACTTTTTGTTTGTCGTTTTTCAAGGACAAGTTATATTATAACTACTTTCTTAGTAGAATGCAAGTGTTTTTTTAAAAACACCTTCAAAACTAGATAAGAAGAAAATTCGCATTGATGAACTTGCGTTCATTTTAGATAAAGTTAAGTCCTCGATCGATTAGTATCCGTCAGCTCCACATGTCACCATGCTTCCACCTCGG